>CAYLZN010000031.1:0-28972 GCA_964387935.1 uncultured Vicinamibacteraceae bacterium
GTCCCTGCCAGAAGATCGGCGGGCCAAGATGCGCGCCGGGATCAGCGCCGAACGCGAGGCGGCGGTGCTCGAGGCGTGGAGGAAGTCGAAGGGCGAGTGAGCGCTCAGGCGGCGGGCAGGTCTTCGGCGTCCGGTGCGGCGTTCGTCATGGCGCGCGGCTCGAACGCGACGACGCGCGCGGAGACGATGGCGCTGTCGAAGAGGTCCTCGAGCTCGCCGCCCACGAACTCGAGCAGACAGGCCTGGGTGGTCAGCGTCCGGGAGGCGGCGAGCGTGTCGCGGGCGCACGCGACGCTGAGGCCCGCGAGCGGTTCGTGGGCCCCGCGATGCCGCGAGGCGTGCTGCTCCAGCAGGCGCCCGGCCTCTTCGATCTCGCGACCCGCGACGGCCACTTGTCCGGCCGCGGATCGGAGCGTGCGGGTGAGCGGTTCGACGCGCGCGGCGATGCGGGAGGCGAGGAGTTCCCAGACGATCCCCGCGGCTGCCACGACGAACGCGACAGCGGCGAGCACCCCCCACGCGAACATGCGAAGGGCGGACGCGTGCTCCGGGAGCGCCCCGACTGCCAGTCGGGCCGCCAGGACGATCCCGGCGCCGGTCATCACCACTGAGACCCCCGTGAGGGCTGTGCCGATCAGCCACACGCGGCGGGCGAAGCCCACGGCCGCCATCTCCCTCCCTTGGAATCAGGGCGTTTTGTTCGCAATCTGCCTCCGGGTGGCAGTTTTTGCGAAAATAACTCCCGACCCCTTTTCGGGCAATCGGCAGGAACCGGCCGGGCCTCAAACGGTGCGGCGACCCTCGAGAGCCTTCTGCATGGTGATCTCGTCCGTATAGTCGAGGTCACTGCCCACCGGCACCCCCATGGCGATGCGGGTCACCTTGACACCAAGCGGCTTGAGGAGCCGGGCGAGATAAATGGCCGTGGCCTCGCCCTCGACGTTCGGATTGGTCGCGAGGATGATCTCCTCCACGCCCCCCTGCTCCACGCGGCCCAGCAGCCCCTTGATCTTCAAATCGTCTGGGCCGATGCCCTGGAGCGGCGAGAGCGCTCCGAGCAGCACGTGGTACACCCCGCGGAACCCGCGCGCCTTCTCGATGGCCGCCGCGTTCTGGGGATCCTCGACGACGCAGATGAGCCGATGGTCGCGCTCGGAGGACCCGCAGAGCGCGCACGGGTCCGAGTCGGTGATGTTGTTGCACACCGAGCAGTACGTGACGCGGTCCTTCACGGCCGTGAGCGCGCCCGCGAGCCGGTCCACGTCCTCCCGCGGCGTCTTGAGCACGTGAAAGGCCAGCCGCTGGGCGCTCTTTGGCCCGATGCCCGGCAGTCGCTGGAGCTGCTCGATCAGGAAGGCGAGGGACTCGGGGTGGATCATGGTGGCCGGCACCGGTCAGCCGATGGCGTCAGAACATGCCCGGGATCTTGAGGCCGCTCATCATGCCGCTCATCTGCTTCGACAGCGCCTCTTCAACCTTGCGGTGGGCATCGTTCACGGCGGCCAGCACCAGGTCCTGCAGCATCTCCACATCATCCTTGGAGACCACCTCGGGATCGATGGTGACCTTGTGGAGGTTCTTCGTCCCGTCCATGACGACGGTGACCATGCCCCCGCCGGCGGTGGCCTCGATACGAAGGTCCGCCATTTGCTTCTGCAGGCGCTCCTGCATCTGCTGCGCCTGTTTCATCATCTGGTTGATGTTCATAGGATCGGGCTCAAGGCTCAGGGCTCAGGGCTCAAGGCCTAGGGCTCAGGGCTCAGGGCTCAAGGCTGAGGGCTGGTAACTGGTAACTGGTAACTGGTAACTGGTAACTGGTAACTGGTAACTGGTAACTGGCAACTGCTTAGCAACTGCTCACCGATCAATCTCCTCCACGTCGCGAATTTCCGCCGGAAACACGTCAAGCATCGCCTGGACGGCGTTGTCGGCCAGCGCCTGCTCGCGCAACCGCTTCTGTGCGGCGTCGGCTGCGGACACGGCGCCTGCGGCTGGCACTCCGTCTGACGCGGGCCCGGCGGCCTCCTCGATCTCGACCGCCTGCACCTTGGTGGGCTGGCCCGTCACGCTCGCGGCAATCTGCTCGAGCACGGGGCGGCTCTCCTCCACCTGTTTGCGGAGCACGCGCTGGCTGGGCCCGAAGTACAGCCGGATGAGGCCGTCTTCCACCTCGATCCGTTTCGCCTGCGCCAGCAGCGTGCCGTGCAGCAGCTTCTTCTTCTGACGCACCTGTTCGACGAACGCCTCCTTGATCGACGCCGGGCTGGCGGACGCCACCGCCGATGCCTGCGGTGGCGGCTCGGAGGCGACGGATCCGACGGACGCATCCGAGGCGACGGACGCGACGACAGGCGGAATCCTGGGCGCGGGAGCGGCAGGCGTTGCGCGCGGTGCCTGGGGGATGGGTCCCGCTGCCGCCTCGCGCGCGGCCGTCAGGCCCGCCCGGGTCCCGGATGGGGCAGGCGCACCAGGCCGACCGAGGGCCTCGATGATCTCGGCGAGCGGCTGCAGCTTGCGCAGGTGGATCCAGCGCAGCAGGGCCATCTCCAGGTGGTATCGGGGCTGGGCGGAGGTTCGCACCTCGTACTCGGCTCGGGCGATGACATCGAATGCCCGGAGCAGGTCCTCGCGGGAGAATCGTGCCGCGGCCGCCTGCAACCGCGGCACGTCGCCCTCGGGCGCGAACTCCGGGTCGTCGATGCGGGCCGGGTCGATCGTGACGACCATCATGTCGCGAACCACGCGCGCGAGCTCACGACAGAGCAAGCGCAGGTCCTGCCCGGACTCGACGGCCTTCGCCGCGAGGTCGAATACGCGCGCCGCGTTCTCCTCGGCCACGGTCTCGACGATGTCGAGCAGGAAGTCGCGGCCGACCAGCCCCAGGACGGTGGACACATCCGCGGCCGTCACCGTGCGGCCCGCGAAGGCGATGACCTGGTCGAGGCTGCTCTCGGCGTCGCGCATGCTGCCTTCGGCCGCGCGGGCGACGAGCGCGAGCGCCGCCGGCTCTGCCGCGATCCCCTCGGTCTCGGCGATCGCGCGCAGCTGCTCGATGATCGCGCGCGTCCGGATGGTGCGGAACTCGAACTCCTGCGAGCGCGATCGGATCGTATCGGGGATCTTGTGCAGCTCGGTCGTGGCCATCATGAAGACCACGTGCGGCGGTGGTTCTTCGATCGACTTGAGCAGGGCGTTGAACGAATGCGTCGAGAGCTGATGGACTTCGTCGATGATGAAGATCTTGAACCGATCGCGCACCGGCCGCGTCGGCAAGCCATCGATGATGACCGCCTTGGTCTCTTCGAGCCTGGTGTTGGTGGCGCCGTCGATCTCGACGACGTCGATGTCGCGTCCTTCGGCGATCTCGCGGCACGCGTCACACTGGCCGCACGGCTCGACGGTGGGACCGGAGACGCAGTTGAGCGCCTTGGCCAGGATCCGCGCGGTCGTGGTCTTGCCGACGCCTCGCGGACCCGCGAAGATGTAGGCCTGCGCCAGGCGCCCGCCCTCGATCGCGTTGCGGAGCGTCTGGGTGACCCCCTGCTGCCCGACGACGCCGTCGAACTGCTGCGGCCGGTACTTGCGGGCGAGAACCTGGTAGGACACGGGTGTCAGGGTCCAGTGGCAGTCCGTTGCACGGGCCGGGATCCGGCCGGGTCAGTACGCCAAGGGCGGCCCCACCGCGACCCGGACGGGCCTGCGGCACATGTCAGGCTCCTCTTAGCGCTGCTGCCTTCCGGCCCTGACGCGGTTCGTGGACTGACATTGCACAGGGTCCGGGCCGCGGTGCGACCGCCCTCGACGCCCTCGCTTCCGAAAAGCGAGACTCACCAGTTTATCCGCGCGGCGGTGCGGCGGCAAGCGGCGGGCCTTCGCCACCGGCCCCGGGACTCGGGTAGACCCCGGGGACTAGCGCCCGCGGAACTCGAACTCGGCCCGACACCCGCTCCACACGCGCACGCCGTCGCGGGTCCAGTTCCAGTTGCGACCCTGGACGCACGGCGTGTCACTGAGCTGCCTCGTCACGCGCACGTCCCTGTCGATGGGCGCAGGACAGAACTGCTCACGCTCCCTCTGCGACTGGCAGGTGACCCTCCGCCAGTTGCTCGAACCCGGATCGAGCTCCCCGCCCCGGCGGGTGAACTCGAACTCGGCCCGGCAGCCGTCGCGGACGCGCACGCCGTCGCGGTTCCAGCTCCAGTTGCGGCCCTCGACGCAGCGGGTGTCGCTCAACTGCCTGGCGACGACGACATTGCCGGCGATGGCCGCCGGGCAGAAATCCTCACGGTCCCGTTGCGACTGGCAGGTCACGCGGTCGCGGTTGCCGCCGCCGCCCCAGCCACCACCCCAGCCGCCCCCAGACCCACCCCAACCGCCGCCAGACCCACCCCAGCCGCCGGAGCGACGAAACTCGAACTCCGCGCGGCATCCGTCGCGCACCGTGATGCCGTCGCGCTGCCAGCGCCAGTTGTTCCCCTCGATGCAGCGCGTGCTGCTCAACTGCCGGGCCACGCGGACGTCGCCCGCAATCTGCGCGGAGCAGAACTGCTCACGCCCGTCACGGGACTCGCAACGGAGCCGCTGCGTGCCCGACTGGCCGCCGGCCGACACCAGCGCCGCCATCGAAACCGCCAGCCCCACGGTCATCCCCAGCCCGCACGCCAAGCGGATGGTGCCTGCCTTCCTCATCCCACATCTCCTCGTGCTCGAATCCCCAAGGCTCCCATTCTAACCCTGATGTCACAATCGGCCTGCGGCCTGCGGCGCACGGCGCGCGGCCACCACGGCGCGAGGCGCACCCGGCCATCTGGAGATCCGGGCTCATCGAATGCCTTCTGGCGCGGGCGTCGTCTTTCCCGGCCGGACCAGGCGGCCGAGCTCCTGCTTCAGTGCGCGCAAGTCCGCCTCGCGGGCAGGATCGCCAATCACGTTGCGCATCTCGTTCGGGTCGGCCGCCAGGTCGTACAGCTCGTCCATCCCTTCGAGCTCGGTGTAGTGGATGTACTTCCAGCGTTCGGTTCGTATGGCCTGGTAGCCCATCGTGAGGACGCGCGGGAACACACGGTCCGTGAAGTACTCGATGACGAAGGCCGTGCGCCAGTCGGTGGCGGTGCCCCGGAGCACCGGCACCAGCGAGCGCCCCTCCATCTCCGGCGGAACAGGTACGCCGGCCAGGTCCAGCAGCGTCGGCGCCACATCGATGTTGAGCGCGAACCCGTCTGGCGCACGCTGCGGCGCGATGCGCGTTGGCCCCCACATCACCAGCGGGATCCTCGCCGACTCCTCGTAGGCCAGCCGCCGTTCCTCGCTCAGTCCGTGTTCTCCGTAGAAATACCCGTTGTCGCCCGCGAAGACGATCACCGTGTTCTCCAGTTGCCCGACGGACTTCAAGGCGTCGAGGATCGCTCCGACCCCGTCGTCCACCGCCGAGAGCGCCCGCTGCCGCCCGAGAATGGTGGCATCGTCGGTGACCGTCGCAGGGCCGAGCGGCGGCAGATCGCCGATGCGCCGCAGCAGCGCCGGCTTGCCGACCGGCGCTTTCCCGAAGCTTTCCCGCCGCGGGATCGCGACGTCCCGGTAGAGCCCACGATGGCGCTCCGCCGGCACGAACTCTTCGGTCCCGATCGGCTCGACGCTCCCGTCGTCGCGCTGCAGGCTGTTCGGGTGCACGGCCTTGTGCGCCAGATAGAGGACGAACGGCTTCTGGCGCGGCCGGCGCACGAACTCGGACGCGCGGGCGTTGAGCAGATCGGTGATGTAGCCCTTGGCGACGGCCGTGCGCCCGCCTTCCATCAGTTCAGGATCGAGATAGCGCCCCTGGCCCTTGAAGCTCACCCAGTGGTCGAATCCCGGCCGCGGCGAGTCGTCATTGCCCATGTGCCACTTGCCGATGAAGGCCGTCTCGTAGCCGGCGCCCTGGAGCAGACGCGGGAACGTGACCAGCCGATGACTCGCGACGGAGCGATCGACGTTGTCGACGATCCCATGGGTGTGCGCGTACTGGCCCGTCAGGAAGCTCGCGCGCGACGGCGAACACAGGGGCGTCGTGACGAAGGCGTTCCGGAACCTCGCGCCCTCGCGCGCCAGGCGATCGACGTTCGGGGTCTGCAGGTAAGGATGCCCTGCGGCGCCGAGTTCGTCCCACCGGAGGTCGTCGACGAGGATGACCACGAAGTTGGGCCGTTGGGCGGACACGGGCGACGCGATCATCAGGCAGAGGGCGAGGAGGGCCAGGAGCGCGCGCGAGCACCCGGGAGCGTTCATGAATCGTCCCTTCCGGTCGGAGTGGAGAGGAAGCATACCAGAGGACTGTCGCCAATCGGTGCGCGAGGGCGTGCACCCGACGGAACGGCACTGAGCCAATGGTCCGGTCGGAGGTAGAATCGTGGTTTCGTCGCAATTGGCAAGGGAGTGGCACCGGGGAGGGAGATGTGCGTCGAGGGATGACGGCTCGATTCGTGGTGTGTGGCGTGGTGAGCGCAGGCCTGCTGGTCGCTTCAGGTGTGGCTCGCGCGCAGCAGGCGGACCCGGAGTATCGCACCGACCTTCAGCAGCGCCGGGCGCGCTTGATGGCGTCACTGGATCCGTCAACGATGTTCATCGCCTGGAGCGCGCCCGCACAACCGTACTCGCGCGACGTCGACTACGAGTACCGTCAGGACAGCAACCTGCTGTACCTGACCGGCCTGACGCAGGAGCACACGATCCTCGTGCTCATGCCTGGCAATGTGAAAACACGCGAGGTCCTGTTCATCTCGGAACCGAATGCGAGGCGCGAGCACTGGGTCGGGCACTCGCTCACGAAGGAAGAAGCCCGTGCGGCGGCGGGCATCGAGAAGGTGTATTACACCTCGCAATTCGAGGCGTTCATCACCGCGATGTTCAACCGCCGGCCCTACGACCTGCCGCCCGGCGACGAGACCGACGACTTCGACCGGTTCTTCGCCGCCGTGCGCGACGCGCAGGTGAAGATGGCGCTCGTGTTCGGCCCACGGCCGGCGCCAAGCGAAGCGCTCACGCCGCCCTATGAGTTCGCGAGCCGCGTGCGGGACCGGTTCGTGGGCGTGTCCTTCGTTGATGCGACCCCTCTCGTCGAGAACCTGCGGCGAGCCCGGGGTGTACATCCGGCCCGCCGCCCTGGATCAGCTCGAGGACACGCCCCAGAACCGTGTGTTCAAGGACCAGGTGCAGCCGGCCGTCCAGAAGTACGCGGGCCTGGGGATCCGGATCGAGGACTCGTTCCTGCTGACGGAGTCGGGTCTGGTGCGGCTGTCGGCGCGAGTGCCGCGCACGATCGAGGAGATCGAGCGGTTCATGCGGTAGTTCGCAGTGTTTCCCGGCAGGAGGATGGCATGGCGCGCGAACGACGGTTGAGAGCATTCGCCCTCGTGATCGTCGCAACCCTGACCGCACCGCTGGCGGCCCAGAAGCCGCAGTTCGGCTACTACCGTCAGCCTGCGGTCTGGAACGACACCCTCGTCTTCGTGGCCGAGGGCGACCTCTGGCGCGTCGGCGTGGCGGGCGGAATCGCGCAACGCCTGACCACGCATCCCGAAGAAGAAAGCCGTCCGGCGATCTCGCCGGACGGCAAGTCCGTCGCCTATGCGGCGACGTACGAAGGGCCGGGCGAGGTCTACACCCTGCCGCTCGAGGGCGGGGTGCCCGTCAGGCAGACGTGGGACGCCGCGCGCCCGTTGTGGCTCTCCTGGACGCCCAAGGGCGAAATCCTCTTCGCCTCACGTCGTCATTCGGCCCTTCCGAACACGCAGCTCGTCCTTCTCGACCCGTCCACGCACGGGCGGACGCTCGTCCCCCTGGCCCAGGCCTCCGACGGCGTGTACGATCCGGCCGGCCACGCGCTCTTCTTCACGCGCCTCGCGTTCCAGGGCAGCCACACGCGACGGTACAAGGGCGGCACGGCCCAGAACCTCTGGCGCTTCGCGGGCGCGGGCACCGAGGCCGCCCCGCTGACCGCCGACTACGGGGGCACGAGCAAGACGCCGATGCTGTGGAAGGGCCGGGTCTACTTCGCGTCGGACCGCGACGGCGTGATGAACCTGTGGTCCATGGACGAGCGCGGCGGCAGCCTGGCGCAACACACCAGGCACCGCGACTACGAGGTGCAGTCGCCGTCGCTGTCGAACGGCCGGATCGCATACCAGCTCGGCGCCGACATCCGGGTGTTCGACATCGCCGCCGGCTCCGATCGAGCCGTTCCCATCACGCTGGTGTCCGACTTCGACCAGTTGCGCGAGCGCTGGGTCAAGAACGCCGTCGACTGGATCACCTCGGCCCACCTCTCGCCTGCCGGCGACCGCGTGGCCATCACTGCGCGCGGCCAGGTATTTGTCGCTCCTGCGCGGCAGGGCCGTCTCGTCGAATCGACGCACAACAAGCTGGCGCGCCACCGCAACGCCCGCTTCATGCCCGACGGCAAATCGATCCTCACCCTCTCGGACGAGAGCGATGAAGTCGAGTTCTGGCAGGTGCCAGCCAACGGCGTCGGATCGCCCACGCAGCTGAGCCGGGACGGCTCGGTGCTTCGGTGGGACGGCCTGCCGTCGCCTGACGGCAATCTCATCGCCCATCACGACAAGAACCAGCAGCTCTGGATCTTCGACGTAGTGAAGAGGACACAGACAAGGGTGGCCAACTCCGAGCAAGGAGGGTTCGGCGATCTCCGCTGGTCGCCCGACTCGAGGTGGCTCGCCTACTCGACGGCCGGACCCAACCTGCTCACGCGTATCTACCTGTACGAGATCGCGACCGCCCGGATCGTGCCCGTCACATCCGACCGCTACGACAGCAGGAGCCCGGCATGGAGTACCGACGGCAGGTGGCTGTACTTCCTGTCCGATCGCAACTTCGAGTCGCTGGTCGGAAGCCCGTGGGGTTCTCGCCAGCCGGAGCCGTACTGGGATCGACAGTCGAAGATCTACCACGTGGCGTTGAAGCGCGGCGAGCGGTCACCCGTCCAGCCCGACGATGAGTTGAAGCCTCCGAAGCCGGCGGAGAAGGCGGACGCAAAGGACGCGCAGAAGCCGGCCCCCGCGGAGGCCACCTCTGAGAAGCCTGTTGACGAGCCTGGCGAGAAGCCGGAGGACAAGCCAGCCGCCGTTCCACGAGTCGTCGTGGACGTCGAGGGCCTGGAAACGCGGCTCCTCGAAGTTCCTGTGCCGCCCGGCAACTACAGCAGCCTCTCCATCGACGCGAAACGCCTGTACTTCATCTCCAGGCCGGCCGGCCGCGACGGCAAGGTGGCGCTCGAGACGGTCGCCCTCGAGAACAGGAAGACCGAACCAGAGACGTTCATCGAAGAACCGCAGAGCTACGAACTCTCTCAGGACGGCAAGAAGATCCTCGTTCGCAAGGGACGCGAGTTCTATGTCCTGGACGCCGGGGCGAAAGCGCCGTCGGATCTCTCGAAATCGATGGTGCCGCTGCGCGACTGGACGTTCAGCCTCGACCCGCGCCTCGAGTGGCGCCAGATGTTCACCGAGGCGTGGCGGCTCGAGCGCGACTACTTCTACGACCGCGGCATGCACGGAGTCGACTGGCCAGCCATGCGCCGGAAGTACCAGCCGCTCGTCGACCGCGTCACCGACCGCGCGGAGCTGAGCGACGTGTTCGCCCAAATGGTGTCAGAACTGTCCGCCCTGCACATCTTCGTGAGGGGCGGCGACCTGCGCGACGCGGCCGACGATGCGTGGCCGGCGTCGCTCGGGGCGAAGACGGTGCGCGACGAGAAGGCCGGCGGCTTCAGGGTCACGCACATCATCGCGACCGATCCCGACCGCCCGGACCGCCGCGTGCCGCTCGCGCACCCGGCCGTCAACGTGGTCGAAGGCGACGTCATCGAAAGCGTCAACGGCGTGGCGGCGTTTGCCGCCCGCGACCTCGCCGCGCTCCTGCGCGGGCAGGCGGAGAAACAGGTGCTCCTGCGGGTCAAGCCGAAAAGCGGCGGGCCGGCCCGAGACGTGATCGTCGAGCCGATCACCGCACAGGCCGAGGATGGGCTGCGCTACGACGAGTGGGAGTACACGCGGCGGCTGGCCGTTGAAAAGGCCGCCAAGAACCAAATCGGGTACGTCCACCTGCGCGCGATGGGCGCCGGCAACATGGCCGAGTGGATGCGCGAGTACTACCCAGTGTTCAACCGCGCCGGCCTCATCATCGACGTGCGCCACAACAACGGCGGCAACATCGACAGCTGGATCCTGGGCCGGCTGCTCAGGAAGGCCTGGTTCTACTGGCAGCCTCGCGTCGGCCAGCCTTACTGGAACATGCAGTACGCCTTCCGCGGGCACATGGTCGTGCTGGTGGACGAATACACCGCCTCAGATGGCGAGGCGTTCGCGGAGGGTTTCCGGCGCCTCGGCCTGGGAAAGGTGATCGGCACGCGCACGTGGGGCGGCGAGATCTGGCTCAGCTCCAGCAACGTGCTCGTTGACCGCGGCATCGCCACGGCGGCGGAAACCGGCGTCTATGGGCCCGAAGGGCAGTGGCTCATCGAAGGCCACGGCGTCGACCCCGACATCGTCGTCGACAACCTGCCGCACGAGACGTTCGCCGGCAGGGACGCGCAGCTCGACGCGGCGCTCGAACATCTGCATGAGGTGATCACGGCGAAGCCGCTCCCGGTGCCGCCCCCGCCGCCCTATCCGATCAAGCGATAGGACCGGCTCCGCCGCCGGCGTTCGGCGGTACGCGTGCACTGCGAGAAGGTAGCGACGCCTTCCATCGACGCACTGCCGGGCACGGCTCCGGAGGAACGCCTCCAGGCTCGCCATCAGGAGGCCGCCGACCTCGCGTGCCATGCGGCAACTGCCGTCGTAGTCGAGGGCAACGGCAGCCTGCTGGGCCGCGGCGCGAACGAGTTCGCGATCCTCGGCCGAGTACGCCTCCTCGGACAGCTTGTCGCCGAGTATCAGCCACCCGAGTCGATGACCGCGCACGGTGAGCGCCGTTGCGTGGGGCGCAGGCCGGACGCCAGCTGCCCCGCCAGCTCCCCGAGGCGCATTGGCGACTCCAGCTCCATCACAGCCACGCCGTCGCCGGCCTCGGACCATCGCTCGAGCAGCGCCTCCCGGGCACTGCCGGTCGCCTCGAGGGCGTCGCCCGACTCGGTCACCGTCGATTGCACGACGGCCCACGCCTGGGGTGGATCCGGCGGAGTCGCCCCAGGCGCGGCGCGACGACGCTGGTCCCTGTCACTTCGGAATCGTGAGCTGCTCCTCGGTCGTCACTCGAAAGCGACGGAACTTCGAGTAGGTGGCACGAGCGTCGATTGACACCGACGTGTTGCGGCGAGACGGGTTCTGGACGGTGTAGATCTCCGACATCTCGGCAGGCACCCACAAGCCGAGTACCTCATCACGCTGGTAGCGGACGTCGAAGCTGAGGGTGCCTCTGGCCTCGTCGAGCTCGAACGCCATCAGGCTCGCCACCACCGCGCCGCTGGCCGGATCCAGGAGAAACGAACCGCGAGCCGGCAGATCGGCGATGCCGTTGTAGACAACCAGCGTTGGTCGCGTCTGTTCCTCGTACTCGACCCGCACGCGGTCCACCCCTGGACCGTCCTTCCTGCCGGCCATCTTGAACCGGAACCGCGGCAGGTTCTGCGCCTGCAGGAAGTCCAGCGGAAACAGCGGCACGTTGATGTTCCGCTCGACCGGGCCGATGTTGTACCGGGCGCTTTCCATCCGGATCTGTCCCAGTTGTGCCTCGGCCTCGGCGCTCCCCTCCAGGAACAGCCGCCTGAGCCGATCGTCACGATCGCGAGTTGGTTTCCCGTCCACCTCGAACACGTCGCGAAACGAGATCCACTGCTCCGCGCCAGGCGGCCGGACCAGCAGCAGGTCCGAGCGCAGCCACCGCCGATGCGTCTTCGTCGATTGCGCGTAACGCTCCTCGGCCACCAGCAGCGAGTACTCGCGCACGTAGCGCGCGACGTAGTCGGCTGCCCGCGCCAGCAGGCGCTGCAAGGCGACGTCTCGCGCGGAGGCTTCAGCCCCCCGCGCGTCGGGGCCTGATGGCGTGTCGAGACCAGTCGTCGATGCCGGCGGCGTGTTCTGGGCAGGCGGCACCATGTCGTCGACATCGGCCCTCGGCACGAGCCATGCGGGCGCACGGAGGGTCAGGGCCCGACCTGGCGCCTCGACGCGGAGCCGGTGACGCGTGCCGTCGGCGTCCGACGGCACCGTCTCGATTCCGAGCACGTAACACGCGGACAGCTCCGGGAGCACGCGTGCCACGGTCTTGTCCGCGTTCTTCCCCACTGGCGTGAAGCTGCCGCCGGTCGCCGTGGCCAGGCGCTCGAGCGCCGTGACGCTGGCCTGACCCGCAGGGTCCGACCGAAGGCCTTGGAGCGCGAAGGCATGGATCACTGCGTGCGCCGCGAACGCCGTGGCGGCCACCTCGTCCAGCCGCGACTCGCTGCCCGCTGTCAGGCCCCCGGAGAACACCGCGAGCACCTTGCGGCGTGAGGACGACCGCAGCGCGTTCAAGATCGCCTCGAGGCCCGACACGAAGTCCGGGCCGGTCGCAGGCTCGTCCTCACCCGGCCGACCTGGCTCCCCGGCCTCGGTCCTCACGGGCGCCCGCTCGGGTTCGATTCTCTGTCCGGGGTCTTCCCCCGCGCGATTCACTTCGGGCGTCGGCAGTTGTGGCACCGGCAACGCCGCGTCCACCAGGACCGCCGGCCGGTCCGCCCGTCCAGCAACCTGGCGCAGCACGGCGTGCACCGCGGACCGATCCGACGTCAAGGTCAGGCGCGTCTCGCGCGCGAGGGGAACGCGAACGACCGCGAGACGGTCGTCGAGGCCCAGGCGATCGATCAGGGCGCCGGCCGCCTCGATGACCGCACGCTCGGTGCCGCGCCGAATCGACGTTTCATCGACGACGACCACGACGTCGCGGGCAGGCTCGGCCGCGAAGAGGAGCGACCCTGCGCCCTGTGTCCTCCGGCGCGCGGCATCGTCCGAGGCCCCAGGACCACGACTGACGTAGCGAACCCACAAGACACGCCTCGGCGCACCGTCCACCTTCACCGTGAAGCTGGCGGGCGGCAGGTCGTCAACGACCTTGCCGCTGCGGTCGAGGACGGCGACGTCCACGGGAATGACTGCGACATCAGAAGCGGGCCGTGCATCCTGCGGAGGTCGACCAGCGGGCAGCACCGTCGGGCAAGCGAGGAAGATCGCGAGCGTGACGGTGAGTCCAAGAATGACTCCCGTGGGCTGTCGCCGCATGACAAGACTCGCCCGGGCGTTGTTTCGGCAGACGCGTTATCAGCCTAGCACGTCCGGGCAGGGCCGGCGAAGCGCAGCGGGTGCTCTGCGGCGCGCCGATCGCCAAGCGGGACCTGCCGCTCGCGCTGCCCCGGCCAGGCGGACCCCGTGAGCCTGCTGGACGAGCCTCCGTGCGACGGCTGGCTACTTCGATTCGCGAACCTTGATCGATCGGAACGACACGCGATTGCCGTGATCCTGCAGCAGGATGTGGCCCTTCGGCGCTTCGCCGAAGGCCGGCCACACGACGTACTTGCTGGTGTTCACCAGTGCCCGCCACATCTGTGTGCCACGCTCGAACTCGACGGTCTTGAAGCCGTTCAGCCAGTGCTCCACGCGCCGGCCCTTCACGGCGATGCGCGCGCGGTTCCACTCGCCAACGCCGTTGAACCGGACGGCGACCGGCGGGATCAGGTCGTACAGACCCGCCAGCGTCCGGTTGCCCTTGATGCCCGCCTTCGCGTCGGGATGCTCCACATCGTCGAGGATCTGGTACTCGCAGCCGATGGCAGATCCCGCGCCCTTGTTCAGGCCGGTGTCCACGAAGTACTTGATGCCGCTGTTGGCGCCCTTCGCGATCCTGAACTCGACGGACAGCTCGAAGTCGCCGTACTGGTCGAACGTGACGATGTCGCCGCCGTCGGCGGATTCGGCGCCGCCTGACTCCTTCACTGACAGCACCCCGTCGGCGATCTCCCAGCCCCCTTTCGGGAACGTGTCGAGCTTTGCGCCGCGCCAGCCGGCGGTGGTCTTGCCGTCCCACAGCAGCCTCCAGCCGTCGCGCCGCTCGCGGTCCGACAGCGTGTTGACGACGTAGTTGAACTGCGGCGTGTCGCCGCGATCCGGGGTCCGGTGTTGCTCCAAGTCCTGCGTCAGGATGCGCAGGTTGCGGAAGCGCACGGCCTGCCCGGCCTTGCTGGCGTCCTTGCCGATGGAGTGAACCTGCAGGGCGATGATGCCCTTTGGCGTGAGGTCGTCGAGGATGTTGGCGACCGGCACGCCGTTCACCCACGTGCGGAGCGAGGGCCCGATGGCCTCGATGCGGAACGTGTTCCACTCGCCCATCTCGAACGCGTGGCGGGCCACGTCCTGCCCGTCCAGCGTGTGCAGCCAGCCGCGGCGGGCCTCATCGTAGATCCCACCCGTCCAGGCGCGGTCGGAGGGATCGATCTCGACCTGGTAACCGTGGACACGCCCGCCCTTGACCGCGGGGTCGGCGATGCTCCGGACCTGCACGCCGCTGTTCATGTTGGCCTCGAGCTTGACGTCGTACTCGAGGATGAAGTCGCCGACCGCCTCTTTCGTGCAGAGAAAGCTGTTGGGGGACTCCACGACGGTCCTTCCGACGATGGTGCCGGCGTCGACGGTGAAGGGCGCGGTGCCGTTGCACGGCTGCCAGCCGTCGAGTGTTCTGCCGTCGAACAGCGGGCGCCAGGGGGCCTGCGCGCGGGCGGGGGACGGCCACAGAATCGTGGCGAGGACAAGCAGGATCACGGTTCTCATTCGGCGATTCTTCCTCAGATTGGGCCGAGCATGGCAAAAAATGCGAAAAGGACTCCCGACCCCTTTTTCTCACAGTGCCCGATACCTGAAATTCCGGAAGCGCACCTCGCCCGACCCCGCCGCGTAGAGCGCCGGTCGCAGGCTCAGAAAGTCATACCCCACGTTGTGATGGTAGCCAGACACTTCGAAGCCGCGGTCGAAGCGCTCCCACCGTTGCCCGTCGACGCTGTAGTGGATCGTGACGATGTGGTGGTCGTTGCGGAGACGGATGTGCAGCGTGCGACCCACGTGATCGGGTTTCGCGCCCGGCCGGTCGAGACCGTAGTTGTGCTGGATGAATCGCGCCGCCGAGAAGCCGAGGCCCAGGTACATCCGGCTGTTGTAGAACAGCAGCAGGCCCGCGGTGGCCTCCTGCGAGGCCTCGATCTCGACCTCGATCTCGTACGCGCGATCCCCGGTGACGAACCACAGCGGTGAACTATCGGAGGGAGACGTGCCCTTCGCCTTCAGCACGAGCGCGCCGTCTTCGAACCGATAGCGGTCGCGATCGGTCACCGACCCCTTGTAGAAGCTCCACTGAACGCCCATCCGCTCCGGCGTGAACGGCCCCGAGAACGCAAATCCGTGCTCACCGGCGCTCGCGGGCACCGGCTTCGGAATCGGGCGCCCCGGGTCGTACTTCGCCGCACGGAACCACCCATCGTCGAGCCACTCGATCGGCTCGAGCAGCGTCTGGCGTCCGAGGTTGTAGTAGCCCTTCTCGTACGCGTGGTACACCATCCACCAGCCTTCGTCCGGACCCTCGACCAGCGTGCCGTGTCCCTTGGACCACCAGGCGTCGTCCGCAGACGTTGCGCGGACGATCGGGTTGTAGGGCGAATCCTCCCAGGGACCTTCGAGCGACCTCGAGCGCGCAGCGACGATCATGTGGCCCGTGGGTGGACCCGCGGTGCCACCCTGCGCGAGCACCTGGTAGTAGTAGTCGCCCCGCTCGAGGATCTTCGGGCCCTCCTGCGCGAAGCCCTCGACGACCCAGTCCTCGGGGTATCGCCACCCCGGATACACCTTCTTCTCCGGACCGGCGATCGACAGCCCGTCATCCGACAGCGGCACCAGGTAACCGCCGCTCAGAAAGAGATACCGCCTGCCGTCTGGCCCGACGGCGTGCCCGGGATCGATCCGCGTGTTCTTCAGATCGATCGGATCGCTCCACGGGCCGCGAATGTCGTCCGCCCAGATCACGTAGTTGGACCGGTACGGCCCGATGCCCGGGAAGTAGATGTAGTAGCGCGAGCCGTGCTTGACGAGATCCGGGGCCCACACCGAGCCGACGTTCCTGAACAGCGTCGGACCCATCGGCGTCCAGTTCACGAGATCGCGCGAGTGCCAGAGGACCAGGCCAGGATAGGCGTCGAACGACGAGAACGTCATGTAATAGTCGTCGCCGTCCTTGAGGATGGACGGGTCGGGATGGTCGCCGCTGACGATCGGGTTCAGGTAGTAGCCGCTGCCGAGATCCGCCTTGCGCTGGCCCTCGAGGCCGCGTCCCCAGCGGGGCTGGCGCGCAGCGGAGAGCCGCGCCTTCGCGGTCGGCTCGAGGGCGAATGCCAGGCCGAGGCCGGGCAGCGCCCGGAGGCCGTCAACCACACACGCCGCGCTCGCCTCCGCGCCGGCAGCATTCGTGTGCGCGGAATCGCCCACCGTGAAGTACTTCGCCGTGACGACGGCACGGCCGAGTGATTCGTAGAGCCGCGCCACGGCGGCGTGCAGATCGAGAAAGGGCACTCCCTCCTGCTCGGCAACCTGCTGCATGAGCCGCGCGTGGTCGGCCATCACCGCGTTGAGACGGCCATCCTCATGCCAGTCGCTGCGCGGCACCGGGGACACGAGGACGATCGACGCGCCCTTCGCGCGCGCATCCCGCACGTACTCCGGCAACGTGGCTGTCAGGCTCCGCTCATCGTCGTCTCCGAACTGCACGAGGACAACATCGCCGGGCCGCATCTGCAGGAGCGCCTTCTGCCAGCGGCCCTCTTCGAGGAAGCTGCGACTGCTGCGCCCGCCCATCGCCCAGTTGAGAACCTGGACCCGCGACTGATCGAAGGCCGCACCGAGGAAATCGCCCCAGCCTTCGCCGGGGCCGTGGTTCTTGACCGTCGAATCGCCGACGACGAACACAGCGGGGCGCGCGGGATCGCGGGTGGGATCGATGCGCGGCTCGAAGACCGCGGGCACGACGATCGACGGGCGCGGCGTCGCCGGCGCCGCCTGCAGCTCCCCAGGCGCCAGCGCTGCCGGCGTGATCACCACGCGGTGGATGCGTCCCTTGAACCAGGACACGCGATTCTGCCGGACGCCAATCGACGTGCGACCGGCACCGAGCTGGGCAAATGCCACCTCGCCGGACAGCTCCCGCACACCATCCACGAAATGCGACATGGTCCGGCCGTCGTAGACGAGCGCGGCCACGTGCCAGCGGTCGGGCGCATGGACTCGATCGCGGTCCAGCAGGGTCAGGCCCGCGGTCCCGCTCCGGAGATAGGTGTCGAGCGCCCACTGCCCTCCCGGGCGCATGCGCAACTCGACCAGCGCACGGTTGCCGGAGCCGGCCTCCTCGACGTGGAGGAACCGCTGCTCCTCGCCGCCGTCCGGCGCGGGCTGGAACACGACCTCCATCGTGAACGCGGAGAGACCCTGCAGCGGGTTCGCGTCCAGGAACAGGCCGTCCGAGCTGCCGTTGAACTCCACCGCGGGCCCGAGGTCGGTCTCGACGACGCGCGGTGAGCCGACAGCCGTGACCGCATGGCCGCCGATGCGCTCCAGGTTGTCGAGTTGCCAGATGACCGGCCGACGAAGGGATGCGGGCGCGGCCGTGTCGAGATGCCGGATCAGCACGCTCATGTTGCGCACGAACGCGCCCGTCGAGATGCCGACGAGCGTGTCATCCGGAAACGGCGACGTATCGCTGGCGTCACCGACGTGGCTCTGCGAGAAGGTGCCTGGCGCCGCCCGGGTGGGGCTGGGTCCGCGGTACGGATGGCTGTTCATCCGCAGCGGCGAGATCCACGCCCCATTGGCGTTCAGGCTCGCGACGACATGTGCCGGGTCATCGGCGGGACCGAACCCGCGCTCGCCGGCGACGAAGTACTTCGGCAGCGGCTTCGGCCGGGCATCCGGGGCGAGCGGAGAGTCCTTCGCCGCCTCGGTCGGGGACAGCGCTCTCGCGTCGCCGTACGCGCGACGCAGCTCGGCCACGTCGATGAAGCGGAACGAGGTGTAGTGCGCCACCGTGTCCTTCGGCTCGCGGTCCACGAAGTAGCGCCCGTTGGTGACGTTCGAGCCGCTTCGATGCACGTAGAGCGGCTGGTCGGTCCCGACGTCGAGGAACGTCGGGTGCGTGCGGCCCGGCGGCGCCACCCCAGGCGGCGAGGCGACGCGCTCCAGCCACTCGAGCGCCTCTGGCACCCGTGCCAGGAATGTCGGATCGCCCGTGAGCCGGTAGAACCTGATCATCTGCAGCACGTTCGATGCGGTCGTGTGCGTGACGATCGCCTTCGGCTCGTACGTACGGGCACCCGCCGGCTTGCCGTCCGGCGTGTACTGCAGCGCCCACCCCGCCTGCGGGGCCGGCTGCTGCAGGGCCACGAACGCGTGCATGCCCCGCGCGATCGGGTCGAGCAGCCGGCGTTCACCGAGCGCCTGGTAGCACAGGATCAGGAAGTCGATGTTCTCGTTGGCGACACCGTCGTTGAACGTGATGTACGACGCATAGTCCGGGTCTGCCCCTGGAAGCGGCTCGCGGCTCGGTGGAAAGCGCTGCGGCCACCCACCGCCAGTGAACTGGCTCTCCCGCACGAACCGGATCGCCTGGTCCAGCGCCGGCTTCCATTGCGGGTCTCGCTTCTCGACGTACATCCGCAGCAGGAACTTCGCCGACTGCGCCGTGCCCGCATCGTCGAAGGTCGCGTTGCCCCGGTAGCGCTGGAACTCCTCGAGTCGCCACGCGTGGCGGCCGATGGTCGCGTACCACTCGCGCAGCGAGTCCTCGCCGGCGAAGTCCACGACGTAGTTCCAGCCGCCAGACGGATGCTGCCCGCGTACGAGGGCGCGCGCGACGTCCTCCGCCGCGCGGTAGTAGAACTCGTCGCCGGTCGCGTGGTACGCGTCGAGATACAAGTGCCCGACGGTGGGCGTGCCCGGCGGTTGAATCCAGATCTGCGATGGGCGCGCCTCGAGTTCGCCCCACCGGCGCGACAGGTCGGGCAGATACGTCCACACGTAGCCGCCGCCGCTGGCCACCTTCTCGACCATGAAGGTCGTGGCCCGCTTCATGGCGTCGAGCGTGGTGTGACGATCCTGGGCGGCGACCGGGCTGGCCGCGACCGTTGCCAGGACAGCGGCGCAGACGAGATGGACGACGGCGCGGGCGGGCGGCGGGAGGAGACGCGGACGGCTAGGTGCCGGGCTGAACATAGGGGACCTGCGCGAAATGCCGGCGCTCCACGCCGCGCGGGTCGTCTTCGACCCTCGTCGCACGATCGACGATCATCGTCGATCGGCGGCTCAGATCGTAGGGGCGCCATGCGGGCAGCGATCCGCCGTTCGGGTTGCCCGTGCGCGCGAATGCCAGGCACGCCCCGCTCATGAGCGCCGCGACGCGTCGAGCGTCCTCGCCGGCGCCGACGCGCTCTGGGACGAGATCCACGTTGTCGAACACCAGCGGCACGTCGAGACCGTGATGGGCCCCCCACTTGCCGCCCTCGACCGGCGTGCCCCAGTCGAGCTGATAGACCCACGTGCCCGCGGCG
Source organism: uncultured Vicinamibacteraceae bacterium (assembly GCA_964387935.1). Lineage (GTDB taxonomy): Bacteria > Acidobacteriota > Vicinamibacteria > Vicinamibacterales > JAFNAJ01 > CAYLZN01. Next base: position 19,601 of record CAYLZN010000031.1, read on the forward strand.
CCTGCGGGCTGCGCCGCCCGCCGCTCCGCCTCGATGACCTGCCCCCGCCACGAGCGCGAATCCGTGGTCGCCGCGAAGAAGACGTCGCTCGGTGAGTAGCGCGGGTGGAGGCGCCGATACATCGCGACCACCTCGCCGCGATCGAGCGTGCCCATGAAGGGTGAATTCGCCTCGAGGGCCGGGCGCAGCGTGTCCCAGGTCAGGTCGAAGAGTGCCGGGCTGCTGCGACCGATCAGCGTCCGCGTCTCGCCACGCGTGTTGCCGAGGACCATCGGCACGCCCGCCGAGAGCGGGGGCGCGTCGGGATCGAAGGGATCGCGCGGCAGCGATCGTCCGTCCTTCACCGGCCCGAGGTAGGCGGGCGCGCGGGCCACCTTCACGAGGTCCGCCATCGGCAGCGTCTGGAGCCGGGCGACCTTGTCGCGCGGTACCTGCAGCGCCGCGAGCAACTGCTCCGCGTGCCTCGTCGCGGTCGACTGCCGGCTTGCGGTCACCTGCTGCCCGCTCATCGTCAGCACTCGATGGAACAGGCCGTGCGCGGCGGGCATGGCCATCAGTGTGGCGCACTTCGCGCCGCCGCCGGAGTGGCCGAAGATCGTCACGCACCGCGGGTCGCCGCCGAACTCCTCCGCGTGGTCGCGCACCCACTGAAGCGCGAGCACGAGATCGAGCATGCCGACGTTGCCCGAATCGGCGAACTCGGGTCCGCCGAGTTCCGCGAGTGAGAGGTAGCCAAAGGCGTTGAGCCGGTGATTCACCGTGACGACGACCACGTCCCCGCGTGTGGCGAGGCGTGCGCCATCCACGTCGATCTCGTTGCTGGACCCGCCCGAGTAGGCGCCGCCGTGGAACCAGACGAGCACGGGACGCGAGGCGCGATCCCGCAGGCCAGGGGTCCAGAGGTTCAGGTGGAGACAGTCCTCACTGATCGGACGATCGCCTCCGCCCGGCTGTGGCGCGATGGGACCGAAGGCGAGCGCGTCTCGGATCCCCGTCCAGGGAACGGGCGGCCGGGGGGGAAGGAAACGGCGCGGACCGGTGTCCGCGCCGTAGGGCACACCCTTGAAGATGAAGAGGTCGCGGTCTCGGGCGCCGCGAAGGCGACCGGCCGTCGTGGTGGCGACCACCGCCTCCACGTGGCGGGCCTGACGGCCGGACGCGCGCACCAGCCACGGCGTGACCAGTGCGCCCGCGCCAGCGCCCGCGAGGGCCCGGAGGGCCGTCCTCCGTGTCATCCCCGCGTCAGAACACGAACCGCACGCCGACCTGGATCTCGCGGCCAGACGAGTCCGTCCGCTTGGTCGTCACCTTGCCGAACGTGCCGCTCCCGAACGTCGTGTTCGGCTGATCCCACACGATGTGGTTGAACACGTTGTAGGCCTCGATGCGTGCCTCCAGGCGGTGCGACGAGCCGAGGGGGAACGCCTTGGTCATGGTCATGTCGGCAAACCACGATCCCGGCCCGTTCAGCCCGTCGAAGTAGACCGGGTTGGTGCGCGGCGTGAACGCCGGCTGCGCCGCGAACACGCTCGTATCGAACCACTGGTCACGGGTGGGGTTGTCGATCTTCGGGTCGCCGGTGACCAGCATCGCGTTGGTGAAGAGCACCGGGCGCCCGGAGTAGATGCGCGCCGCCGCGCTGTACTGCCAGCCGCCGATGACGTAGTCGAGGACGACGGGCATGTCGGAGCCCCAGGCGCGACCGCGGCCCACGGGGATCTCCCAGGAGAACGCGCCGGTCATGCGGTGCTCCGGCAGGGCGGGATTGACCGGCTGCCACTCCCAGCCCTCCTCGCCGCCGCTGGTCAGGACCTCGTACTGCTCGATGTCGCCGCGCCAGTTCTGCCAGCGGTCGCGCTGGAACGCGTAGGCGACGAGGAAGCTGATGCCCTTGGTGAACGGCCGCTGCAGCCTGACGTCGAAGCTGTGCGTGGTCGTCTTGCGGCCGCCTGCCGTGTTGGTCTGGTTGATCGTGCCGTACTGCGGGTAGGGCACGAGCAGGCTGCCCAGCGTGACCGTGGCGTTGTTGCGCAGCGAGCCGGGGAACTTGTCGGGCGTCAGGTAGTTGCGGAAGGGATTGGGGACCGTCGTGTTGAGCAGTGCGCCGTACTCGTAGCTGTAGCTGGGGTCGCGCATGTTCAAGTTGAGCGTGTAGGGCACCCGGGTCCCGTAGTTGAAGAAGTAGGCGACGTCCACGAGCATCCCGGCCCAGATCTGCTTCTGGTAGGACAGGTTCACCCGGTCGTTGATCTGCGGCCGCAGCTCGTACTGGTCGAAGCTCACCGCGCCGCCGAGACCGGTGTACGTGCCGTAGCTCTGACCGTAGGGCTCGATGACCGGGTTGTTGGCGGGATACGGATTGGCGAGCACCTGTTGCGGCCGGCCGGTGAGGAGGCCCAGGGTCGTCGTCGTCTGCGCGAACCCGGTGTATTGATCGACGAAGGCGCCGAGGGTCTCTCGCACCGCGTTGATCGGCATCCGGAAGCGCGCGTACGCGAACCGCACCACCGAGTCGTCGGTGAGGGCGTAGTTGACGCCGACGCGCGGCAACAGTTCCTTCCAGGTCGTGTCCCACACGTTGCGGTGCTCGGAGGTCGTGAACTGCCAGGCCCCGTTGTAGATCCAGCTGTAGCCCTTGCTGGCCATCAGGGCCGCGGCCTGCGCCGGCATCGCCGGTGGCGTGGTCTGCATCTCGGGAATCGGCACCGTCAGGTCGAGGTAGCGCGACATGCGGTCGTCCGGATCGGTCGGGCCGGGCTCGTACTCCCACCGCAGGCCGAGGTTCAGCGTGAGCCGGTCGTTGATGCGCCAGTCGTCCTGGAAGTAGGCCGAGTAGCCCACCAGGTTCGGGGTCTGCAGCGGGACGAGGCGGGCGGACGTCTGGTTGTCGAGCGCCCCGAGCAGGAAGGTGGCCCACTGGTTGCCGCTCGTGTTCACCTGCGGGCTGTCCGAGCTGTTGGCCGTGAGGGCCGAGTTGAACACGAGGTTGATCGGCTCGAAGCGCGCCGCCTCGCCGTAGTAGCGGCGGACCTCGCCGCCCCACTTCATGTTGTGCTCGCCCTGGTACCGGTTCATGCGTGCGGAGATGTTCCATGCGTCCGGGTGCTGGTACCACTCGCGGCCCTGGCGGCCCAGGCGGTTGGTCGTGCCCGTGCCCGTGCCGGAGGTCACGTCGAGCGCGGGGTAGTAGACGTAGCCGCTGTTGTAGAGCGACGAGTACCAGGGGTTGCCCGGCCAGTATCCCTCGAGGCCATCCGCGCCGAGCTCGAGCGACGGATTGTAGAACTCGTCCACCATGTTGTAGTAGCTGCCGCGCACGTTGACCGTGGTCCGGTTCGACACGATCCAGACCACGTCGCCCGCGGCGCTCAGGCCGTCGCGGTTGCTGCCCGAGAGGGGGAAGAAGCCGGCGTCGGTCGGGTTCTGCTGGAACAGGTCGGCCTGGAACTGGCCGTAGCGGGCGAACATCTTGACGGTGTCGGTGAAGTTGATGTCCACGCGCTGGGAGAAGTTCCAGTAGTCCACCTTCTCGTCCACGCTGCCCTGCCAGTTGTTGACGTAGCCGGGCAGGTTCGGCAGCGGGATGTCGGCGAGCATCTTCACCGCCGTCGGGTCCATGAGGTTGCGAGGGACGACGTTGCCGGCAAACGGCGTGCGCACCACGCGCCCCGTCGACGGATCCACCGTCGACGTCAACGGATTGTAGATGGTCCGCACGACACCGTTGAGCGTCGACTGGCTGAAGTCGCCGTTCCGCTCCGCCTCGGTGGGCACGGTGCGGATGATCGACAGCGGGCGCGTGTCGTTCCACTTCTCGAACGACGTGAACGAGAAGATCTTGTTCTTCCTGATGGGACCGCCCACCGTGCCGCCGTACATCCGGAGCTCGCTGCCGCGGAGGGGGGTCGTCCCGGGCGCCACGACGAGCGTCGGGTCGGTGCGCGCGTTCATGCTCGGGTCCCGGAAGTAGGCGTAGGCCGACCCCTTGAGGTCGTTGGTCCCCGACTTCATGTTCAGGCTGATGATGCCGCCGAGGCTGTTGCCGTTCTCCGCATCGACGCTGTTCTTGGACACGGTCACCTCTTCAACCGCGTCCACGGCCGGCGTGTAGGACGCCTTGTAGCTGGCGTTGAGCGGAACGCCGTCGAGCAGCACGTCGTTGCGGCGCTGCGTGCCGCCGCCCGCGTCGTAGTCGTTCGCAAACGCGTGGTGATAGGGCTTGTTCTCGTTGGTCGTCGTGGAGACCATGATGCTCGGATCCAGCGAGGCGAGGTTGTAGGGATTCCGCCCGCTCATCGGCACCTGGTCCACCAGTTGCCGATCCATGGTCAGCTCGGAACTGCTGGTGTTGAACTGGATCGACGTCGACGCGGCCTGCACGGTGATGCTCTCCTCGAGCGCGCCGAGCTTGAGCACGAGGTCCGCCGTCACGTCGCCCCGCTGCTGGACGCGGACGCCCTTCTGCTCGGCCCGGCTGAACCCGTCGAGCTCCGCCGCGATCGTGTAGATCCCGGGATCGACGAAGTCGAAGAGGTAGCGGCCCTCCGCATCGGCCTGGCGCGTCACGGCCACGCCGGTCGCGTCGTTGGTGAGCGTCACGGTGGCGCCCGGCAGGGCGGCCTTGCTTTCGTCGAACACCGAGCCCTGCACGCGGGCGCGGTAGTCCTGCGCCAAGGCCAGCGTCGGCGCCAGAAGGCCGACCACGGCAAAAACGATCGCCAACTTCCTCATGAGATCCCCCTGGCTCCTTGCTGAAGCCCTCGGCAACCGCCGGCGGGCTCACCTGTAACAACAAAATCACATCACTGGTCTTACCACTTGACGATCGAATACCATCCAACCGCCGATGTTGTCAAAATAAAAATCAACTTGCCTGACTTTCGTTTTTTATTTGTATACCTGAAGTGGCGGGAAGGTCGCCTGCCTGGATTGTCCACTCATGGACGCAAGTGGCCGGGTGGAAATCCGCTGACCGCGACGCCCGCTGACCAATGCCTCCCGGGCCGGAGGCCGGCGACGTGCCGTGAGGTGTTCTCTGAGCGGACCCTGGCGACGTCGTGCACCGGCAGAGACGCGGCCGCTGCAGGACGCCCGGAGGTCAGGGCGTCCTGAGATAGGTGATGAGGATCACCAGGTCGTCCCTGCCCATCTGACGCAGGCTGTGCGTGCTGCCCCGCCGCGTCAGCAGCGCGGTGCCCGCCGACACGGCCGAGGTTCGCCCGTCGAGCGTGTACTCGCCGGTGCCGCTGATCACGTAGTAGACCTCGTCGTCGTCCTGGGTGTGCGGGCCGATCGCCGAGCCTGGGTGCAGCGCTCGCTTGCGGAACACCAGCGGCAGGTCCTCGACGTCGGCAAAGAACGGGAAGGCTGTGGTCGATCCGCCGCCCTCATGGGGTCCGGGTTGCGTCACCGCGACGGCAGTGTCACGCTCGATTCGCGAGCCCGGGGTCGCCGCATCCTGCTGCCACCCCCACGCGGCCAGCATGATCTCGAACAGCCTTGTGTTCGGCATGAACCCGGACACGCGCTCGGCGCCGGGCCCCGTCGCCGCAACGATCACCTCCTCGGCCGTGTGGTCATCGTGCACGCGGACGTGCGGCAACTCGATGAAGGCCGGGGACGTCCCGTCGGTCGCCGTCCGCCATTCCTCCAGCCCCTTCAGCAGGGGCTCGCCGCGAAGGCCCCCGTGCACGCTGAAATCGAAGGAGTGGTCGGCGGTGAAGAGCAACAGCGTGTCCTTCGGATCGACCCTCTTCGCGATCTCGCGAATCAGCCTGTCGAACGCGACCAGGCTGTCGAGGCCGTCCTTGGGGTCGTCGGTGTGCGCGTCCCATTCGATCATCAGGAAATAGCCCTTCCGGTTGCGCGACAGCCGGTCGAGGGCCATGTGCGCGGCAGTGGGCACGTCGAGCCCGCCATCGAGCACCGCAATGGTGCGCGCCTCACTCGGGGGCACGGCGGCGAGCGACGAGTGGACCGCCCTCCCCTTCGAGGCCGCCACGGCGTCGAGGTCCTGGCCGAGCGCCGTCACGGCATCCACGATCCGCTTCCGGCCGTTGCCCAGCACCACGTCCACCCCGTCCCCGTAGCGCGGATGGAACACCTGCAGGAAGATCTCGCCGAACTTGCTGCGCGCGTTGGCGTGCGCGTAGCAGGCCGCCGGCGTCGCGTCGGCGATGTTCATGTTCGACACGACGCCCGTCGACAGGCCACGCTCCTCGGCGTACTCCAGGATCGTCTTGAGCACTGCACCATCACGCTCACCGCGGATGGCATCCGGCCCCATCGAGATCACGCCATTGTGGGTCTTGCGGCCGGTGACGATGGCCGTCATGCCGGCGGCCGAGTCCGAGACCCACTGCGAGGCGGTGGACGTGTCGCTGAGCGCCACGTGCGGCCACGACTGGACGAACAGCCGTTGCGGCTCGTTGTACCCGTGGATGCTGGCGGCGTTCACGGTGGGCACCCCCGCCGCGTCAGCGAGGAAGAGAATCACGTTCCGGGCGGGCTGGGCGGGGGCCGTGTGACAGCCAAGTAACAGGATGATGACGACGGCCTGGAGGATGCGCATCGCCCTGTTATGGCCCGTTCGCGGGGCGGCTGGCAAGGCCCCTACGCCACGCTACGACAGGTGCCGCCTCTCCTCGTCGAGCAGGAAGTGCGCGAGCGCCGGCAGCAGGATGAGCGCGCCGAGCATGTTCATGAGGAACAGGAACGCGAGGAGCAGCCCCATGTCCGCCTGGAACTTGAGCGGTGAGAACATCCACGTCGTGACGCCGATGGCCAGCGTGATGCCGGTGAACAGTACGCCGTTCCCGGTGACGCGCAGGGTCTTCGCAAACGCCTCACGCAGTGAGTGGCCTTTCCGGTAGTAGTAGCGGAGCCGGCTGTAGAGGTAGATGCCGTAGTCCACCCCGACGCCGACACCGAGCGCGGCCACGGGAAGCGTGCTCACCTTGAGCCCGATCTCCAGCCACGCCATCAGGGCGTAGGACAGCACCGAGACGAGCGCGAGCGGCAGCAGGATGCACAGGGTGCCGCGCACGGAGCGGAACGAAATCAGGCACAGGAGGATGACGGCGCCGAAGACGCACGCCATGATGGGCCACTGCGCGGCGTTCACGGCCTCGTTGGTGGCCGCCATGACGCCGACGTTGCCCGTGGCCAGCTTGAAGGACACGTCCTCGTTCCCGTGCTCCGCCTCGAACTGCTTCACTGCGGCGACGATCTGTTCGATCGTCTCCGCCTTGTGATCGCGCGTGAACAGCATGATCGGCATCACGCTGCAGTCCGAGTTCAGGAGCCCCGACGTCGTCGGCACGTAGGTGACCGACTGCTGGAGCACCGACTGGTTCCGCGGCAGCACCCGCCACTTCGGGTTGCCCTCGTTCCATCCGGCGTTGAGGCTCCTGGCGACGCCCGCGAGATCGATGGTGGACTGCACGCCCGGCAGATTGGCCATCCGCCACGAGAACTCGTCGATGGTGGACATCACGTCGTAGTCCACGCACCCCTCGGGTTTCGTCTCCGCGATGACGTTGAGGATGTCCACGCCGATCGAGAACTTCGACGTGATGACGGCGGTGTCCGTGTTGTAGCGGGAGTCGGCCCGCAGTTCCGGAACGCCCCGGTGCAGGTCACCGATCTGCACGTCGAGGCCTTTCCAGAAGCCGACCACCGCGAGCACGGCCGCCGTGGCGACGATCGCGGTGGCCGGGCCGCGCTCGGTGATGCCGGCGACGTGCGACCACAGGCGCTCGGTGTGGTGCGAGCGCGTGCGCACGCGCTCCCGGTAGCGCACGCCCACCGTGAAGTACGACAGCAGGGTCGGCAGCAGCACGAGGTTCATCACGATGATCGCGGCCACGCCGAGGCTGGCGGCAATCGCGATCTCCTGGATCGCCTGGATCTGGATGAACAGGATCGTGAAGAACCCGATCAGGTCCGTGATGAGCGCGATCCCGCCCGGCACGATCAGGCGTCGGAAGCTCGCGCGCGCGGCGGTCGGCCCGTCCGCCCCGTCGATGTACAGCGATCGTGCCAGGCTGATCATCTGCACGCCGTGGCTGACGCCGATCGCGAAGATCAGGAACGGCACCAGGATCGACATCGGATCCATGCCGTAGCCGAGCGCGGTCATCGCGCCGAGCTGCCAGACGACCGCGAGCGTTGCGCACGCGAGCACGATCGCGCTGAGCCGCAGCGACTGCGAGTAGAAGTAGACGAGCAGCGCCGTGATCACGAACGTGACGAGAAAGAACAGCACGACGCGGGCGGCGCCGGCCGCGATGTCGCCGACCACCTTCGCGAAGCCGATCACGTGCACGTCCACCGGCGTCCGGCTCACCGCGAGGTTCACGTTCGGGTCGTCGGCATGGTCCACGTCGAACCTGCCGCGCACCCGCTTCTCGATCTCCTCCGCCACCGCAATGAAATTGAGCCGCTCTCCGCTGTTCGGGTCGAACTCCATGAGCTCGGCGCTCACGATTGCGCCCGAGAAGTCGTTGGCCACGAGCCGCCCGACGATGCCGGCCTTCAGGATGTTGCGGCGGACGCGATCGAGGCCCTCCGGCGTGGGCTCGAAGTCGTCCGGGATCACGTTGCCCGCGGCGATGCCGTCCTCGACGACCTCCGTGTAGCGCACGTTGGGCGTGAAGAGCGACTGCACGCGCCCGCGGTCCACGCCGGGGATGAAGAACACCTCGTCGGTGGTCTCCTTCAGGACCTCGAAGAACTCCGGCGTGAACATGTTGCCGTCGCGGGCAACGACCGCGACCAGCACCCGGTTGGCCCCGCCGAACTCCTGCTGGTGCTTCAGGTACGTGGCCATGTACGGGTGCTTGAGCGGCAGCAGTTTCGCGAAGCCCGCGTCGATGTGCAGGCCCTTCGCGGCCCAGAGCATGAGCGCCGTGCCGAGCACGAACAGCACGATCACCACCGGGCGGTGATCGAAGATCAGACTCTCGATGCGGTCGGTGAGCGTCGGCTTCGCCATGGGTCGGTCCGTGCAGGCTGGGCGTTCCCGGAGGATGGATCGCGGGCTAGCGGGGCATCTCGACGCGACGTGCGCCGCCCTCGCCGAAGAGCAGCAGGGTGCCCCCGTCTCCGGGCGCGAGGCCCACGTTGGCCTTGCGATCCGGCAGCTCCTGCTTCTGCACGGTGGTGCCGGCGGCCTGCCCCCAGAGCAGCGTCCCCGCCATGCCCCCGACGACGAAGCGCCCCTCGCCGAGATCCAGGGCGCTCGTCAGCGTCTCCTCCGTGTCGGTCTGGATGCGCTCCCACGTCTGGCCCTGGTCTGCCGAGCGGAACAGGTGTCCCCGCAGGCCGTACGCCAGCAGCGTCCCGTCGGCCAGCGGCAGCATGCCGAAGTAC
>CAYLZN010000032.1:0-2096 GCA_964387935.1 uncultured Vicinamibacteraceae bacterium
GGCCGCGTCCAGCGGACTCTCGACACCCTGTTCGCGGGCCGCCTGCCGACCGGGACGCTCGTCGCCGCGATCGTCGGCGTTGTTGCCGTCGGCCACCGCCGCATATCCCCGCGCCCGGGCGAGGTCCACGAGCCTGGTGTAGAGCTCCTGCTTGCAGTAATAGCAGCGGTTGACCGGATTGGCCCGATAGTCGGGATTCAGGACCTCGGTCGTGTGGATGAACTCGTGCTTGAGCCCGCAGTCGCGGGCGACCTGCAGGGCCAGCTGGCGGTGCCGGGCAGGATAGCTGGGGCTGTCGGCCGTCACAGCCAGCGCCCGCTCACCCAGCACGCGCGACGCCTCCCAGGCAAGATAGGCGCTGTCGGCGCCACCGCTGAAGGCGACGACCACCGACCCCAGGCGTGCGAGGTGCTCGCGCAGCGCCGCCGCCTTGGCGTCGAGTTCGCTCACTCTTCCTCGTCCTCTACTTCCTCGTCGTCCTCGTCCTCGAGTTCCTCGTCTTCGTCCTCTTCGAAATCCTCGTCGTCCTCGTCATCGTCACCGACGAGCTCGAGTTCGAGTGGGGCGAGGCCTGCGACCTGGAGGTTCGATCCGCACTCGGGGCAGCTCAACACGTCGCCGCGCTCGACGTCGAATTCGTCGACGTCGATGTCTGCGTCGCACTCGGGGCAGGTGGCCATTACGCTCTCCTCAGGGACACGTCCCGGCACTGCATCGGGCGCCCCCCACCATGTGACGAGGCGCCACGAAAAGGGATCCGGATTATAGCGACAAGGTCGAGGCTCCCGCAATCGGGGGACACCACTCGCATGCGGGCCGGACTCACGTTACTCTACACTGGAATCTGGCGCCCAGGAGACCATCGCGCACGCAACTGCCGTGAGCACCAAGACCATTCTCATCGCGGACGACACCGCCTTCGTGCGGGATCGGTTTTCGACGGCGTTGACCGACGCCGGCCACCGGCCCCTGCCGGTGGGCTCCGTGTCGGAACTGCTGGAGGTCCTGCGCCCGGGTCACCCGCCCATCGACCTCATCCTGCTGGACCTGCAGCTGCCGCCGGGCCGGGGTATTGGTCTCGTACGGGCCATCAGGGAGCGCGGGGCCGCCGACGTGCCGATCCTCGTATTCAGCGGCACGGTGACCGGTGCGGACCAAGTGCGGGCGCTGTCGGATCTCGGCGTGGCCGGCTACATCAACGAGTACAGCGCGCCCGCGCACATCCTGCCGAGCCTCGCGCCCCACCTCTTCCCGGACAAGTTCGATCGCCGGGGCAGCCCCCGTGTCGCGGTGTCGATCGCGGTGTCCTACCGGGTGGGCAATGCCATCGGCTCAGCGCTGACGCTGGCCATCGGCAAGGGCGGCCTCGGGATTCGGACCATGAATCCGCTCGAACGCGGCAGCCTGGCCCGCCTGCGATTCCGTCTGCCCGGGGCGGCCCGCGAGGTCGAGGCCGACGCGCGGGTGTGCTGGGCGGATCGCAACATCGGGATGGGACTGGTCTTCGAACACCTGTCCGCCGCCGACCAGGCCGCCATCGACGACTACGTCGATGGCCACTTCTTCTCGAATCGCCGCGGCTGAGGGCCTACCGCGCCCTGGTAAGCCGCAGCCCGTTGCCGATCACCAGCAGCGAGGCCCCCATGTCGGCGGCCACCGCCATCCAGAGGGTGGCCTGACCACCGATCGCGAGGGCGAGGAACACCGCCTTGAGCCCGAGGGCCACGGCGATGTTGACCTTGATGTTGCGGAGCGTCGCCCGCCCGAGGCGCACGAGAAACACCACACGCGACAGGTCGTCGCCCATGAGCGCCACATCCGCGGTCTCGAGGGCGGCGTCGCTGCCGGCCGCTCCCATGGCGATGCCAAGATCGGCCGCCGCGAGCGCGGGCGCGTCGTTGACCCCGTCGCCGATCATCGCGACGGGACCGACCCGCTGGCGCAACTCGCCAACGACCCGGACCTTGTCCTCCGGCAGCAGTTCCGCGTGGACCTCGGTGACGCCGAGCGTTTCCGCGACCGCGGCTGCCGTGCGACGACTGTCGCCGGTCAGCATCGCGATCATCGTCACGCCCTCGTCGCGGAGCGTCCGGATC
>CAYLZN010000032.1:2106-28878 GCA_964387935.1 uncultured Vicinamibacteraceae bacterium
TCACCTCGCCGGCGTCCCGTGGCCGGTCGGCCACCGCGATGATCCCGAGCGGCTCGCCAGCGGCGGCCAGGAACACCGTGGTGCGGCCGGCGCCTTCACACGTCTCGAGGTGCCCGTGCAGCTCGGACGAACAGAGGTGCCGCTCGTGGAACAACCGGTGGTTGCCGAGCAGGACGTGGCGGCCGTCCACCGAGGCCTCGGCGCCTCTTCCGGGCAGCGCCCGGAACCGCTCCACCGGCGGGATGTCCACGCCGCCGAGTTCCGCGTGGCGCACGATCGCCCGGCCGATCGGGTGCTCGGAACGCCGTTCGAGGGCCGCCGCGGTGGCCAGGACGCGGGCCTCCGGGTGGCCGTTCACGGGAATGATGCGATCGACGGCGAGGCGCCCCTGTGTCAGGGTGCCCGTCTTGTCGAAGGCGACGGCGGCCAGCGTCGCCGCCCGTTCGAGATGGACGCCGCCTTTGATCAGCACACCCGCCCGGGCGGCCGCGGCCAGGGCCGACACGATGGAGACGGGTGTCGAGATGACGAGGGCGCACGGGCACGAGATGACGAGCAGGACGAGCGCCCGATAGATCCACTCCGTCGCGGGCTGGCCGAGTGCGAGGGGTGGTCCGATGGCCACCAGCGCGGCGATGACCAGCACCGCGGGCGTGTAGACCCGCGCGAAGCGATCGACGAACGCCTGTGCGGGCGCCCGCTTCGTCTGGGCGTCCTCGACGAGGTGAATGATCCGGGCCAGCGTGCTGTCGCGTCCCGACCGCGTGACGCGGACGTCCAGGGCGCCGTGCCCGTTGATCGTGCCCGCGAAGACGCTGTCGCCGACGCCCTTGGCCACGGGCAGCGACTCCCCGGTGACCGGCGCCTGGTTGACATCGCTCTCGCCGTGCACGACCGTGCCATCCACCGCGACCTTCTCGCCCGGCTTGACGATGATGACGTCATCCGGCTCGAGAGACGCCACCGGCAGGCGCCGCTCGTGCCCCTCGATCCGGACGGTCGCTTCGACCGGGGCCAGATCCAGCAGCGACGTGATGGCGCGACGTGCGCGGGCGAGACTCCGCACTTCGAGCCACTGCGCGAGGGCGAAGAGCACCACCACCGAGCCCGCCTCGACCCAGTCGCCGAGCGCCATCGCACCGATCACGGCCACCGTCATGAGGACGTGGATGTCGAGCGACCGTGTCCGCACCGACGCCCACGCGCGCCGCGCGGTCCATGGGCCGGCGGTGAGCACTGCGCCCAGCGACAGGGCCGCCACGGTCGTGGTTCCCCAGCCCAGCCACGACCCGAGGGCCGCCAGCAGGACGAACAACCCGGCCGCGACGAGCAGCCACGAGCGGGCGCGGTCCAACCGTGAGGGCGCCGCGGCCGACGTCGGTCCCTCGTCCACGAACGCCCGCATGCCCGTCTCGGCGACGGCCCGGGCAATGGCGGGCGCCCCAAGCGTCGCGGCGTCGTGCGCCACGTGCAGGCGCTGCGCGAGCACGTCCGCCCGCAGTTCGTGGACTCCGGGCATCTTCTGCAGCCGACGCTCCAGGATGGCCACCTCGTTGGCACAGTCCATCCCATCGACGCGGAAGATCGTCTCGGTGTGCGTCTCGCAGACGGGACAGGCTCGCGTCACGACCATGGCCTACCGCCGGCCCGCCGCCACGCGCGCCAGTTCGTGCTCCTCGACGTGACGCAGGCCCTGGGCGAACAGGTCGCGGACGTGATGGTCGTCGAGCGTGTAGTAGACCATCCGGCCCTGCCGCCGTGCCCGCACCACCCGCAGGCTGCGCAGCAGCCGCAACTGGTGGGACACCGCGGATTCGCTCAGGTTCACCAGGGTCGAGATCTCACACACGCACAGCTCCGCGCGTGAAAGGGCGTCGAGGATCCGGACCCTGGTCGGATCACCCAGCGCGCGGAACGTTTCCGCGAGCGTGGCCGCCGCCGCGTCGGACATGAGCACGGACCGGACCTGGGCCAGACGCCGCTCGTCTGTCGAAAAGGTCTCGCAGGTCTCGGCCCGGCCGGAAGCCGAGGGGTCCGCGTCCAATAGGGGTGACACGGGTTCGTGGGGGTGGATGATCGTGGCCATTTCGTCTGGACAACCTCTCCTTTCGGGCTTCGGTCACTCGCTCCGTTCGGCTAGACACGTGAACGAGTGTTCATATGTGCATATTATACACAATTGTCCGGGCTGGCCAAGGACAACCGTGCGCGTCCTCGACCAGAACGGCGCCAGCCGACGCCCGGACCCGGAAGACCCCGTGCTAGCATGACCGGTTTGCGGCGGGCGTTCGCCGCCGTCCTACGCGTCACATCAGGAGGAGAAGGTCACCGTGATCGAGGTGCAGAGCCTCACGAAACACTACGGGCCCGTAACGGCTGTCGACGACGTGAGCTTCCGCGTCGAGCGGGGAGAGATCCTCGGCTTCCTCGGCCCCAACGGCGCCGGCAAGACCACCACCATGCGCATCCTGACCGGCTACATGCCGGCCACGGCTGGCAAGGCCGTCGTCGCCGGGTACGACATCTTCGAGCAGCCGCTCGACGCCAAGCGACGGACCGGCTACCTGCCGGAGACGCCGCCGCTGTACCCGGAGATGACGGTCCGCGAGTACCTGACGTTCGTGTCCAAGATTCGTGGTGTTCCAAAGAACGAGCGCAAGCGCCGCCTCGACTGGGCGATGGAACGCACGCGCGTCGCGGACATGGCCGACCGGCACTGCGGCAAGCTCTCGAAGGGGTACCGCCAGCGCGTTGGCCTCGCGCAGGCGATCCTCCACAACCCCGAGGTGCTCATCCTCGACGAGCCCACGGCGGGCCTCGACCCGAAGCAGATCCTCGAGACGCGGGAGCTGATCCGCGCGCTGGCCGGGGACCACACGGTCATCCTCAGCACGCACATCCTGCCCGAGGTCGCGCAGACGTGTCAGCGCGTGGTGATCATCAACAAGGGCCGCGTGGTGGCCGTTGATACCCCCGAGAACCTCACCGCCCGCCTGCGGGGGTCCGAGACGATGTACGTCCAGGTGGACAGCGCGGGCGCGGACGCCACCGACGTCCTGCGCGCGGTGGCGGCCGTCACCCGCGTCGCGATGGCCGACACCCGCGACGGCATTCGCGGCTACGAGGTCGAGAGCGAACAGGGCCGCGACGTGCGGCGCGATCTCGCGCGGGCCGTCGTGGACGCCGGATGGGGTCTGCTGGAGCTGCGCCCGCTGCGCATGAGCCTCGAGCAGATCTTCCTCCAGCTCACCACCGAAGAGACGTCGACGGAGGTGCCCCGTGCGTAACGTGCTCGCCATCGCCGGGCGGGAGGTCCGTTCGTACTTCGCGTCGCCCATTGCCTACGTCGTCGTGGGACTGTTCGCCCTGCTGTTCGGCTACTTCTTCTACGCGATCCTCGTGTTCTTCTCGGAGCAGAGCATGCGGATGGGCATGATGGGCGGCCCCGGGTCGCTGAACATCAACCAGATGATGCTGCGCCCGCTGCTGCTGAACACGAGCGTGATCCTCCTCTTCGTGCTCCCGATGCTCACCATGCGCTCGTTCTCGGAGGAGAAGCGGTCCGGCACCTTCGAGCTGCTGCTGACGGCGCCGCTCACCGACTGGCAGATCGTCCTGGGCAAGTTCCTGGGCGCACTGGCGCTGTACGCGCTGATGCTGGCGATCTCGCTCCTCGATGTCGCCCTTCTGTTCTGGTACGGCAACCCCGAGTGGAAACCCCTCGCAGCCGGCTATCTGGGTCTGGTCCTCATGGGCGGGTGTTTCATCGCGCTCGGGCTGTTCATCTCGAGCCTGACGCGGAACCAGATCGTCGCCGCGGTGATCACGTTCTCCGCGTTCTTGCTGTTGTGGGTGATCAACTGGATCGGCGAGTCGGCCGGGCCCGTCACCCGCCAGGTCCTCTCGGCCCTGTCGATCACCGAGCACTTCGAGGACTTCGTGAAGGGCGTCCTCGATACCAAGCACGTCATCTACTACCTGTCGTTCATTACCTTCGGCCTGTTCCTGACCGCGAAGTCGGTGGACAGCGAGCGGTGGCGGGGGTAACCATCATGATCACACGTCTCTTCGCCATTCTCGGGTGGGTCGGCACGGGCCTTGTCGCGACCGCGGTGGCCGTGCGCCTCCTCAAACCGGAACTCCAGCAGGTGTGGAACGCGCTCGCCCTCGCAGGTCTCGCCTGCGTGCTGCTCTACCTGCTCAGTCAGTGGCGCGAAATCCTGGGCGCGTTCGGCGCACGCTCGGCCCGGTACGGGGCCCTGTCGTTCGCCAGCGTGCTGGCCGTCCTGGCGATCCTCGTCGGCTTGAACTACATCGGCGCGCGACAGAACAAGCGGTGGGACCTCACGGCGGGCAGCCAGTTCTCGCTCTCGGATCAGACGCGCAAGGTCCTCACCGGGCTCGAGGCCCCGGTCCAGGTGCGGGTCTTCGATCGCAACGAGGGCTTCCAGCGGTTCCGCGACCGGCTCGACTCCTACACCTACGTGTCGCCGAACGTGAAGGTCGAGTACATCGACGTGGACCAGAACCCGGCACAGGCGCGCCAGAACGAAGTCCAGCAGTACGGGACGGTCGTGGTGGAGTACCAGGGCCGCCAGGAACGCGTCACGAGCGATGCCGAGCAGGACATCACCAACGCCATCATCAAGGCGGTCGAGGGCCAGCAGAAGAAGGTGTACTTCTCGCAGGGCCACGGCGAGAAGGATCCGACGAGCGCCGATGAACGGGCGGGCTACAACACGATCAGCACCGCCCTCGGCCGGGACAACTACCAGGTGGAGAAGCTCGTGCTCGCCCAGCAGGGCGACGTGCCGGCCGACGCCTCGGTGGTCGTGGTGGCCGGCCCGACCAACGACTACCTGCCGCCCGAGGTCGACGCCCTTCGCCGCTACCTGAACAGGGGCGGAAAGGTCCTGTTCATGCTCGATCCGCCCGAAGGGCCGAACCAGCCAACGCCGAACCTGCTGGCGCTCATCAAGGACTGGGGCGTCGAGGCCGGCGACAACATCGTCGTCGACGTGAGCGGCGTCGGGCAGTTGCTCGGCGCGGGCCCGACGATGCCCGTCGCCGCGAGCTATCCGCCGCACCCGATCACGGACCGCTTCAACGTGATCACGGCGTATCCTCTGGCGCGATCGGTGACGGCGGTGTCCGGCGGCGCCAACGGCCGTTTCGCACAGAGCTTCATCGAGACGAGCGCACAGAGCTGGGCGGAGACCGATCTCGCCGCGCTGGCCTCGGGCGGACGCGTGGCGATGGACGAGCAGGCGGGCGACACGCAGGGCCCGATCAGCGTGGCGGCGGCGGTCTCCGCCGATGCGCCCGAGCAGGCCGCGTCGGCAACGCCCGTCACGCCTCAGGAGGGCGATTCGAAGCCCCCGACGGAGGCCCCCAAGGTCCAGACCCGCGTCGCGGTCATCGGCGACTCGGATTTCGCGGCGAACGGCTTCCTCGGCATCTCGGGCAACCGCGACATGTTCCTGAACTCGGTCAACTGGCTCGCGCAGAAGGAGAACCTCATCGCGATCCGGCCACGCGAGGCCGAGGATCGCCGGGTGACGCTGACCGCGGAACGCCAGCGGCTCACGTTCTACCTCGCGGTGCTGGGCTTCCCGGCCGCGATCCTCGCGCTCGGGGTCGCCACCTGGTGGCGGCGGCGGTAGGAGACGGGCATGAAGCGAGGTCTGTCCACTCTCGTACTCGTCGTCCTGGCGATCGCGCTGGGCGCTTACATCTACTTCGTCGAATCAAAGCGCAAACCCGCCTCGGAACGATCGGAGGAGAAGGGCAAGGCCTTCGTGGGCCTCGACAGCGCCACGGTCGAGGAACTCGAGGTCAAGGCCTCCTCCGGCGACCTGACCAAGGTGAAGAAGGACGGAGGCCGATGGAAGGTCGTGGCGCCGATCACCGGTGATGCCGACGACACGGAGGTGTCGGCGATCACCTCGAACCTGGCGTCCCTCGAGGTGCAGCGCGTCGTCGCCGAGAACGCCACGGACCTGGGCCAGTTCGGGCTGGCCCCCGCGAAGACCGAGATCAGCTTCCGGGTGGCCGGCGACCAGGCACCCCGGACGCTGCTCCTCGGCGACAAGACGGCCACCGGCGGCGACATGTACGCGAAGACCGGCAACGATCCGCGCGTGTTCCTGGTGTCGGGCTTTCTCGACTCCACGTTCAATCGCGGCACGTTCGACCTGCGCGACAAGGCGGTGCTGAAGTTCGAACGGGATGGCGTCACCGGGCTCGAGATCGAGTCGCCCACGCGACGCCTGGCCTTTGCCAGGGACGGCGACGCGTGGAAGATGACCGCACCCCTGGCCGTGCGGGCGGACACGGGCACGGTGGAGGGCCTGCTGGGGCGCATTCACACGGGCCGCATGAAGACCCTCGTGGCCGACACGCCGGCCGATCTCGCGCCCTACGGTCTGGACAAGCCGTCCTCCACGATCACGTTCGTCGCGGGAAGTGCACGGTCGGCCATCGCCCTGGGCAACAAGACGCCGGACGGCCAGGTGTTCGCCCGGGATCTGTCGCGGCCGCTCGTCTTCACGGTGGAGGCATTCCTCGCCGAGGACGCCGGCAAGACCGTGGACGACTTCCGGCCGAAGGACCTGTTCGAGTTCCGGACGTTCACCGGCACGCGATTCGAGATCACGCGTGCGGCGACGACGACGACCGTGTTCGAGAAGAAGAAGGGCGCCGACGCGAACGCGGCGGACACCTGGACGCAGACCGCGCCCGCGCCGGCCAAGGCCCCCGAAGCGAGCACGATTGAAGACTTCCTCGCCAAGGTCTCGAACCTGAGGGCGCAGTCCTTCGTGGAGGCCCTGCCCGCCGGCGCCACCGAGGTCGCCCGTACCGTCGCCCGCTGGAACGAGGACAAGAAGGAGGAGACCGTCGTGTTCCACAAGGCGGGTACGGACCTGTTCGCCACGAGGGCCGGGGACCCGGGCGCGGCCCGGCTCACCGCAAGCGACTTCGACGACGTGATCAAGGCACTCGAGGCCGTCAAGTGAGTCGGCGTCGGCTGACGGCTCCCGGTCGTCGATGCCCATCGGTCGGCATCGTGGTCGTCGGGCTCTGCGTGCTCGCCACGGCGCCGGGTTGCGCGTCGCGCTCCACCGGTGCCCGCACGCCATCGCCGGCGCCAGCGGTGACGGCGGCCACCGCGGGCGCGCCCCGCGTGGAGCCCCCTCGTGCCTCTGACCGGGCGGCTGTTGCCGCATCGGGCCTGGGTCGGGAGCTCGAGGCGATCTTCTCGGCCCCGGTGCTGAGCACCGCGGTGGTGAGCGCGCTCGTGCAGTCGCTCGAGACCGGCGAGGTGCTGTACCGGCTGAACCCGGACACGCTCGTCGTGCCGGCGTCGAACCAGAAGATCGTGACGATGGCTGTCGGCGCGGCCCGCCTCGGGTGGGACTACCGCTTCGAGACCCGCCTCGAGACCTCGGCGCCCGTCGAGGACGGGGTGCTGCGCGGCGACCTGATCGTGGTCGGAAGCGGGGATCCGACGATCAACTTCCGGAGCGGCGACCGGCTGGCTGTTTTCAGGAACTGGGCCGCCGGGCTCCGGGCGCGGGGCATCTCGCGCATCGCCGGTCGCATCATCGGCCACGACGACGCGTTCGACGATGCGGAACAGTATGGGGAGTCGTGGTCCTGGGACGATTTCGCGTACGCCTACGCGGCCCCGGTGAGTGCGCTGCAATTCAATGAGAATTTCGCCGATCTGGCCATCCGTCCCGGCACGGCCGCGGGCGACGAGGCCACGCTCGAACTGCGCCCCCCGGGCGCTGACCTGGTGCTCGGGAGCGCGAAGGTGACCACGGCGAGTGCCGGCGCCGGGCGTGACGTCAACCTCTTCCGGTTCCCTGGCAGGCGGGAGCTCGAGGTGCACGGTTCGGTGCCCGCAGGCCGCGAAGTGCTCCTGGGCGTGGCGGTCAACAACGCCACCCAGTACTTCGTCTCCGTGCTGCGCGACACGCTTCAAGGCGAGGGTATCGAGGTCGAGGGTGCATCGATCGACATCGACGATGCGCCGGACGCCGCCGCGCTGAAGGCGCCGACATCCGCGCGCGAGGTGCTGCTGCGGCACCAGTCGGCACCGTTGTCCGAGATCGGCAAGACGCTGATGAAAGTGAGCCAGAACCTCTACGCGGAGACGGTGTTCCGGACGCTGTCCGGCGGCAGTGGGCCCGCGAGGGTCGAGGCGTCGCGGAGCGTCGTGGCGGACACGTTGCGGGGATGGGGCCTGGCGCCCGGCCAGTTCGCCGTGGCTGACGGCTCGGGCCTGTCGCGGCTCAACTTCGTGAGCGCGAGCGCGATCACGACGATCCTGCGCGCGATGGCGCGTTCGCCGGAGTTGTTCGCCCCCTTCGAGGCCACCCTGCCCATCGCGGGTCGCGACGGCACGATCGCCGGCCGGCTCAAGGCGACCCGCGCCGAGGGCAACGCCATCGCGAAGACTGGCACCCTTCGGAGCGTGCGGTCGCTCTCCGGCTACGTGCGGACGGCCGACGGCGAGCGACTGGTGTTTGCCTTCCTGGTGAACAACTTCACGGTGCCAACCGCGACCGTGGATCGCGTGGTCGATCAGGCGGTCGAACGCCTCGCGAACTGGACGCGGTGATTCAGTTCCCAGTTCCCAGTTCCCAGTTTCCAGTTTTCAGTTTTGCTGCCCTACGTGCGGGTGAGAACGCGGGCGATTTCTTCACGGGCGGCGAGGACCACGTCCGCCGGGGCGCCGGACAGCCCTCCCCCCTGCGCCCCCTCCCGCTTGCCTCCGCCACGGCCGCCAAAGCGCGCCATCAGGGCTGACAGGAGGGACGCCATGTCGAGCGCCCCGACGTCCGCGCTGCGCATCGCCACGACCTGGACGGGGGGCGTCCCGGTCAGGAGCACCGCCACCCGGCCCGGGTCCTTCACGAACGACGAGGCCAGTCTCTTGAGCCCGGCGACGTCGTAGTCAGCGAAGCTCTCCACGAGGACTGCTATTCCGCGAACGTCGCTCGCGCGGGAGGCCAGCGTCCCCGCCTCGAACCCGGCGGCCTTCTCCGCCAGGGCGTTGCACGCGCGACGAGCGTCCTTGTGCTCCTGCTGCAGGCGTTCCACGGCGGCCGGCAGTTCGGAGGCCTGGATGGTGAGCAGCCGCGCCGCCGCGCTCGCCGCATCGCGCCAGGCGCGGTAACTGGCCAGCGCACGCCCACCGCACACGAACTCGAGGCGCGTGCCCCCCTTGAACCGCTCCCACCCACGCACGGCGATCAGGCCGACTTCTCCGGAGGACGAGACGTGCGTGCCGCCGCAGGCCGAGAGGTCGTAGCCCTCGACCTCGATCAGCCGGAGGCGACCTTCCTTCACGGGCTCCTTGCGCAGCGGCAGCCGCGCGGCCTCGGCCGCGTCAACGAATCGAATCAGCACCTCTCGCCCCTGCCAGACGACCTCGTTGGCGGCGTCTTCCGCGGCGGCGATCTCCGTGGCGGTGACTTCCCTCGCGAGGTCGATCGTGGAGCACTCCGTCCCCATGCGGAAGCTCTCGGTGCGGACGTGATGCAGATGTTCGAACGCGGCCGACAGGAGGTGCTGGCCCGTGTGCTGCTGCATGTGATCGAACCGACGCACCCAGTCGATGGTCCCCGTCACGGCGGCCCCGTGCTCGAGTGGCGCGTCCACGACGTGGACGACTCGGCCGTCCTCGCCATCGATCACCTCGAGCACGCGGGAGGACCCGAGCCGGCCCGTGTCGAATGGCTGACCGCCGGAGGTCGGATAGAACGCCGTGCGATCGAGCCAGACGCGGGCTCGATCACCGTCCGGGACGACCTCGACGACGCGCGCGTCGAATTCGCGCAGCCAGGGTTCCGTGTAGTAGAGGCGAGTGTTCATGCGCACGATTCCTTTGCGGTCAGGCGAGCAGGGGATCCGGCACACCCGCCTCGGCGAATCCTCGCGCGCGCAGCACGCAACTGTCGCACCGACGGCAGGGCCTGCCGTCGGTGAGCGGCTCGTAGCAGCTGTGGGTGAGGCCGTAGTCGAGGCCGAGGGCCAGTCCGGTCCTGATGATCTCCGCCTTCGTCATCCGGATGAGCGGGGCATGGATGCGGAAGCGCGTGCCGGAGACGCCGGCCCTCGTCGCCAGCGCGGCGAGGTGTTCGAACGCCTGGATGTACTCCGGCCGGCAGTCCGGGTAGCCGGAGTAGTCCAGGGCGTTGACGCCGATCACGAGATCGGCGGCGCCGAGCGTCTCGGCCCAGGCGAGGCCCAGCGCCAGGAAGATGGTGTTGCGGGCCGGCACGTAGGTCTCGGGAATCCCGGGCGCGTCCAGTGCGCGGTCCTTGGGCACCGCTCCGGCGCCCGTCAGCGCCGAGACCGCGAGAGGGGCCAGGTCGAGCGTGAGCTCGCGGTGCTGCGCCACACCGAGGTGCCGCGCGACCGCGCGCGCGGCGTCGATCTCCCGCGCGTGGATCTGGCCGTAGCGCACGCTGAGCGCGTACAGCGCGAAGCCCTCGGCCGCCACCATCGCCGCGGCGGTGAACGAGTCGAGCCCGCCGCTGAGCAGCACGATGGCGCGTGGACAGGCCGAGGTGGTCATACCCCCCTCGCCTCCGCGCCCCAGATGTACTTGTGCAGCTGCACCTGGAGGCGCACGGGCAGGTGATCCGACAGGATCCACGCCGACAGGGTCTCGAGATCCAGCCCCGCGTGCACCGGGGAGAACAGCACCGTGCAGCGCCGGTCGAGCTGGTGGCGCCGCAGTACCTCCCTCGCGAACTCGTAGTCACGGCGATCGGCGATCACGAACTTGACCTCGTCCTGCGGGGTCAGCAGTTCGACGTTGGACCACTCGTTGCGGTGCGACTCGCCGCTGCCCGGGCACTTGATGTCCACGATCCGGACGACGCCCGCCGGGACCTTGTCCACGCGGATGTGCCCGCCGGTCTCGACCAGTACGGTCCTGCCGGCAGCCATCAGGCGCGCCATGAGCTCGTAGACATCCACCTGCAGGAGCGGCTCGCCGCCCGTCACTTCGACGAGCGGGCAGTCGAACCGGGTCACCGCGTCGCAGACCTCGTCCACCGACATCCTGCGGCCCCCGGTGAAGGCATACGGCGTGTCACACCACGTGCACCGGAGGTCGCAGGCCGTGAGGCGCACGAAGACGCACGGCCGGCCGCTGAAGGTCGATTCGCCCTGGATGGAATGGAAGATTTCGTTGATCGTCAGCATGCGGGCCGCGAGATTTTCCATCATACTTGAGGCCTGCGGCGATGCCTTCCGTCGACCCCTCCGGCCAGCCCTCGGCAACCGTCCGCATCGGGACGTGCGGCTGGAGCTATCCCGACGGTCGGGGGACGTGGACCGGCGTGTTCTACCCGGTCGCGGGCCCCCGCCGAACGGCCGCTCGGAGCCCTGGCCCGCGAGGCGGGACGCGGTTCGACGAGCTCGAGTACTACGCGGAGCGCTTCAACACCGTCGAGGTCAACTCGACGTTCTACCGGGTTCCGGCCTCTTCAGTGACGGCCGGCTGGGCACGCCGGGCGCCGCAGGGTTTCGAATTCGCCGTCAAGCTGTTCCAGAAGTTCAGCCACCCGTCGATGTTCGTCGAGCGGCATGGACCGGTCGACCTGTCGGTCGGCCGCGACGACGTGGATGCGTTCCGGGCGGCGATCGATCCACTCGCGTCAGCGGGAAAGCTGGGCCCGCTGCTGGCGCAGTTCCCCCCGAGCTTCAAGGCGGGCGCGGAGGCCATGGACTACCTCCACTGGCTCCTGAGGGCGTTCGGCGACTACTCGGTCGCGGTCGAACTGCGCCATCGCTCCTGGAGCGACGCCGGGGACGCCACGCGGGCGCTGCTCGGTGCGCATCGTGCCGCGTGGGTCCAGATCGACGAACCGAAGTTCCGCTGCTCGATTGCGCAGGATTTCCGGCCCAACGTGGCGTCGTTCTTCTACATGCGGCTCCACGGGCGGAATGCGGACGCCTGGTGGCAGCACGAGGCCGTCGAGGACCGCTACAACTACCTCTACACACCCGATGAACTCGAGCCGATCGCGGAAGCGGCCACGACGGCCCGCCGCCTCGTCAAGAGGCTCTACCTGTATCTCAACAACCACTTCGAGGCGAAGGCCGTGGCCAATGCCGTGATGCTGAAGGCGCGGCTGGGCGAGCCCATCACGGGCACGTTCGACGAGCGCTTCGTCGCGCGGTTCCCCGTGCTTCGCGACAGCGTCACGATCACGCCAGATGCGGAACCGCGGCTGATTTGACGTGTTCGCCGGCCCTGAAAGGACCGGCGCTCCGCACACCACCGCCGGCCCTGAAAGGACCGGCGCTACTTGACCATCATCTTCTTGATCACGTCGGTCACGGCCAGTTTCTCCACGACGTCCATGCCCGACAGGACCTTGCCGATGACGACGTACTTGCCGTCGAGCGCTGGCCGTGTGTTCAGCATGACGTAGACCTGGCTGTCGGCCTGCGTCGGATCGCCCGCGTGCGCGAGCCCGATGGCGCCCTTCACATGGAGCCGTTTCTTCGAGAACTCCGCCACGCCGATGACCCTGCCGCTGCCGCCGCCCGAGCCCTTGCCCCACTGGTCCTGCTTGGTCATGTCGCGCGTGCGAGAGTCGCCCCACTGCACGACGAAGCCAGGCTCGACGCGATGCACCCGGTGTCCGTTGTAGAAGTTTCGCTTCACGAGACCGAGGATGTGCTCGACGGACTTCGGGGCCTCCTGGGGATACGTTTCGAACTCGAACGTGCCCTTGGCGGTTTCGACGACGATGATGGGGCCGGCTCCCGGCGAGGGCTCGGCGGCCTTGACTGCCGGTCTGGCGGTCCCCGATGCCGGCCTGGTCTGCGCGGAAGCCGTGAGACCGAGTGCCAGCACGCTCGCGAGAGCCACGAGAAAGGCACGTCCCCGAGGTGAGGTGATCGACGTCATGCTGCCGTCTCCTTCGTGCGCAACGCACGTGTGTCCGCACGATTGTATGGCAGCGCCGGAGGGACGCGTCAGCGACGTGCGCGCGGCGGAGCGGCGGGGGGCACGCGCCCCGTACGGGTCACGCCCACGCGCGGGCAGAGCGGCTGGATGTCGCACGCGCCGCACAGGGGGTACACCGGACGGCACACCTGCTGACCCCAGGTGACGAGGTGGAGGTTGACGTGCATCCACCAGCGCCGCGGGACGACGTCGTAGAGCGCGTGCTCGGTCTGCTCCGGCGTTCTGGTCCTGACCCATCCGAGGCGGTTGGCGATACGGTGCACGTGCGTGTCTACGCAGATGTGCCCCGAGCGGCGGTGCGCCACGATCTGGACGAGGTTGGCGGTCTTCCGGCCCACGCCCGGCAGGGCCATCAGTTCCTCCATGGTGTCTGGCACCACCCCGCCATGGCGTTCGACGAGCAGGCGGCTGGCTTTCTTCACGTGATGCGCTTTGACACGGTAGAAGCTCACCGGGTAGATGAGGCGCGCAATCCGGTCCTCGCGCAGGCGCGCAAGGGCCTGCGGGGTGTCGGCGACCCTGAACAACCGACCCGAGGCGGCGTCGGTCACCGCGTCCTTCGTCTGCGCGGACAGCATCGTCGCGACGAGCACGCGGAACGGCGTGCCGCTGTCCTCTTCCGAGATCTTCTCGACCGCTGGCAGGTCGTAGGCGCGGATGGCGCGCCGCAGGCGCGAGAGCACCCGGACGATGAGTTCGGGCAGGGGGTCCGGTGTCGCCGTCGCTCGAGTCATGACGCGCGATTATGCCCCGGGCGGTCACCGCGCCGGCAGGTCGATCGCCCAGCCCTCCGGGTTGATGGGCACGTGACACGCCGCCCGGCCGTGAAGACACGCCGACGCCGTCGGCCAGCGCAGATCCCGTAGTGCGGGCACGCAGAACGCCGGGGCCGACAGCCACAGCACGACCGCCACCACGAGCAGCGGCAGCCAGCGGTACGGGCGCCAGGCCAGGAGCCCGGACCAGAGGACGAGGGCGATCGGCAGGGAGAAGTAGCGCTCGCCCCCGACGGCCAGGCCGCCGTCCACGCCCCGCGCGCCGAGGAGCACCGTGGCGAAGAGCACCATGCCGGCGGCGAGGGCGGTGGCCGCGGGCCACGCCCGCTCGAGCACGAGGAGGACGAGGAAGAGGACGACAATGCCGAGGAGAATCGAGGTGATCAGGAACCCCGCATCCTCGCTGGGTGCGAACCCCGCGAGTACGGCCAGGCGCGCGCCCAGGCGCGCCATCACCAGGTCCACCGGCGCCGCCTCGCCGACCGACAGCCGACCGCTCGTCAGCAGCACCATGCCCTGGATGGCGGCCGTGACGACGGCCACAAATGCCGAGGCCCTCGTGCCCCGCGATGGCTCCCAGATGGCGCGCCCCACGAACAGTGGTGCGAATACGAGCGAGGCCGGGCCGGTGAGGCCACTGAGCGTGAGGAGGCCCGCGTCGGTCACGAAGCCTGACGCACGCGCCGCCGGCTTCGCCATGAGCAGCAGCACGAACACGAATCCGAGGATCCACTGGCTGTTGGTGAGGTTAAGCAGCACCTCTCCCGGCATGGGCGGCAGGGCCACGAGCAGCATGCAGCCGAGGCGCTCGGCCGCGGTCAGCGGCAGTCGTCGAGACGCCAGCAGGCTCCCCACGAGGAGCACGGGAACAGCGGCGCCCGCTGTGAACAGCCACGGCGCATGGAGCGCCGACAGGTGCGGTGCGCCTGCGGCCACGAGGCGGGGCAGCACGTGCAGGTAGCCGGAGTACGGCGTCAGGATCGCGTCCGGCCCCAGCAGCAGCGCGTCGCGCAGGAACACGGCCCCGTCTTCCGCCCACAGTTGCGGGTGCAGGACGGTCTCCGGCTTTCGGAGCGTCATCACCAGCAGGCCCGTCATGACGAGCCCGATGGCCGCCACGACCGGCCGCGAGATGTGGTGGGGCCCCTGGGCGTCCTCCTCGGCTCGACGGCGCGCAGCGAAACACACGAGGAGCACGCCGGCGATGCCCGCATAGATGACGGTGGCCCAGACGGGCGTTCCCCACGGGTACCGGGCACGGACGTCCTGGATGCCGATCGGGCCCCGGCCCGACTGCCTTGCCAGCGTGATCCTGCCGGGGTCCTTGACCCCACGGAGACGTGGTACCTCCATCAGCACCTGCGTGGGCCCCTGGACCGGAAGATCCTGCGGGGGTACCCCGGGCGGCGCGAAGCGCACGGTCAGCGGTGAGGGCCCCGCCCGGCTGTGCGCAGGCCTGGCACCCGGAGCGGCCCGCCGGAGGCCCTCCGGCGGGACGAGCACGGCGGACACGATCACCGGTCGCCATGGGGCGATCTTGAGGGAGATCGACGCGTCGTCCTCGAACCAGTGGACAGGCCCGGCGTCGCCTCCCTTCATCACCGGCACGGCCACCGGCAGCCAGATCTCCCTGTGGAACCCGGCCAGCCAGGTGACCGTGACGCCACCGGCGACGAAGGCGAGGGTCCCCATCGCCAGGACAGGCCACGAGAGCCGCCACGAACGCGCCGGCACGCTGGTCCTCCTGGAGAACTGATGCATCACGATCGAGGCGCCACCGGTGTGAGCGCCGGCTGGCCGCCCAGCACCGCGAGCACGTTGCGCACGGCAAGATCGGCCATGGCCGTGCGTGTTTCCCGGGTCGCACTCCCGAGATGGGGAACCAGGACGACGTTGTCGAGATCGAGGAGGCCGGGATGCACCCTCGGTTCGGCCTCGAAGACGTCGAGCGCCGCACCCGCAATCACGTGCTCGCGCAGCGCCCAGACGAGCGCGTCCTCATCGACCACCGGTCCCCGCGCGGTGTTGACGAGAAACGCGGTGCGCTTCATGTGCGCAAGCGCACGCTGGTCGATCAGGTGCCGCGTCTCGGGAGTCAGGGGCACGTGAATCGACACGACATCCGAGGTGTGGAGCAGGACATCGAGGGGCACGACCGGGCCCTGCACTCCGGGGGCGAACTCCACCGTGGCCTCGCCGGGCTTCGCTGAACCGTCGCCCGGCTGGGTGCCGGCGGGCCGGTCGGTGAACACGACCCGCATGCCGAAGGCCCGGGCCCGACACGCCACGGCTCGCCCGATCCGGCCGGCACCGACGATGCCCAGCTGCTTGTGGCGGACCTCAGTGCCCAGCATGAAGTCGAGCGACCAGCCGCTCCAGCCGCCCCGCCGCACGAGCCGGTCGCCCTCACTGAGGCGTCGTGTCACGTCGAGCACGAGACCGAAGGTGAGGTCCGCCGTGGCATCCGTCAGGACGTCTGGTGTGTTGGTGACGATGACGCCGTGGTCATGGGCGGCCTGGACGTCGATGTTGTCGTAGCCAACGGCGACGTTGGCCACGATGCGCAGCCGAGGCGCCGCGACGAAGGTGTCGCGGTCGAATCGGGTCGTCAGCACGGCCACGGCGCCGTCCTTGTCCGCGAGGCGTTCGCGCAACGCCTCCGGGTCGAGGGCATCGCGACCGGTATGGAGATCGACGTCGCAGACCTCGCGCAGCGGCTCGAGGACCACCGAGGGAAGACGCCACGTGACGAGGACGCGCGGACGGAACGACATGGCGACCCGGCTGCCCCCGTCGGCGCCCGTCGAGCCGGTGCTCACCGGCGCCGCGTGGGGTTCAGTGACCGAAGGACTGACAGAAGCCGCAGTGCGAACAGGGCACCACGGGCTCGATCATGCACGGGCCGTCGGCCTGTCCCCCGGTCTGAAGGGACAGCCTCACGTGGCTCGCATGGCCTTTCCACGGCGGTGGCGCCGGCGGCAGTCCTTCGACCATCACCGGGCCAGGCGACGCCGGCGCCTGGCGGGGCACCCCGACGTGTCGGGTCACGACCTCCCGAACGATGGCACGGAGCTGGTCTTCGGTCATGGCTCGTCCCGTGTCCGGTCCCGCTTGCAGTTTGCGGGGCCGGGTTTCACTTCTGGGGGTCTGCCGCCCGACGGCACCGTCTCACCCCAGGGTCCTGCATTTCGCGTTCCCGACACGAACCGCGCGTCCGCATGCGGAGCGTTCGCGGGGGCTCAGGATTCGTACACGTCCACGTGATCGACGATGCCAACGATGGCCGCGTCCACGGGTGCCTGCTGCCGCCCGAGGGCATGGCCGGCGGCCTTGCCCTCGGTGACCACGAGGACGCGCTCGCCGACGCCGGCGCCGACTGAATCGATCGCAAGCAGGACGGCACCGCGCGCCTGGCCGTCCGGGGTGACCGGCTGCACGAGCAGCAGCTTGGTGGCAGCCAGCTTCTCGCTCTTCCTGGTCGCCACGAGCGTGCCGACGACGAGGGCCAGATGCATGCCGTCTACTCGGCGTGCCACTGGTCGACGATGCCGATGATGCTGGCGTCGGTCGGCACGGTATCGGGCAGGAACGGAAATGCGGCTTCTGAGCCTCGGACGTAGAACACGTGTTCGCCCACTCCGGCGCCAACCGAGTCCGACGCGACGAGCGGCTTGCCGACGTCACGCCCCCCGGGATCGACCGGCTGCACGAGCAGGAGCGGCCGACCGACGAGTCCCGTATCCTTGATGGTCGTCACGACGTGTCCGAGGACGCGTGCCACCTGCACGCGTCACTCCTTCGCGGCCGTCGTGACCGTGTCGACGATCCCGACGATGGCCGCATCGACCGGGCAGTCCTTCATCCCGGACGCCATCCGCGCCGAGCTGCCGCTGACGATGAGGACCGTCTCGCCGAATCCGGCATCGACGGTGTCGACGGCCACGAGGTAATTCGCGTCGAGCTTGCCGGCCGGGTCGGCCGGGCGGACGAGGAGCAGCTTGTGGCTCACCAGCTTCTCGTCCTTCCGGGTGGCGACGACCGTGCCGACGACCTTGGCGAGGATCATGCGGCGTCCGGCACCGTGCTACTTGCTCGCCTTGCCGATCGGCAGGACGTCCTCGAGATTGCTGTGCGGCCGCGGAATCACGTGCACGGACACCAGCTCGCCGACACGGCGGGCAGCCGCCGCCCCGGCGTCGGTGGCGGCCTTGACGGCAGCGACGTCGCCGCGGACGATCGCGGTCACGTACCCGGCGCCAATCTTCTCCCAGCCGACCAGCGTGACCTTGGCGGCCTTGACCATGGCGTCGGAGGCCTCGATCATCGCCACCAACCCCTTGGTCTCGACCATTCCCAGCGCTTCACCCATGGGTCCTCCCGGCTATGCGAGCGTCCGCACGGCGTCCTCGATGAGGGTCGCGAGCTCGCGGTATGTTAATCGAATCTCGACATCGGCGTCGTCCACGAGCCGCGTGCCCGGGGACGTCGGGGCCCGGACGACCTGACACACCGCGCCCGCATCGGGTCCCGCGCCGGGGCCGTCGATGCAGATGGGCGCCGGTGCGGCGATGCCGTAGGTGGTGCGAAGATCCTGGAGCCGCAGGACTTCGTCGCGTGACAGCACGCGCTCGCGCCCGAGCAGGCGCGCGACGAGACTGATGCGCGCGAAGTGCTCGATCGTCTCCATCTTGTAGTAGGCGGAGAACAGATCCCGGCCGGCGGTCAGTGCGCCGTGGTTGGCGAGCAGCAGGCCGTCGTGCGCCTTGATGTATTTGCGGACCGTGGCTGGCAGCTCCGCCGTGGACGGCGTCCCGTAATCGGCGATCGGGATGCTGCCGAGCGTCGTGATGACCTCCGCCAGCACGGCGCGGTCGAGGGGAATGCCCGCCACGGCAAACCCGGTAGCCAGGGGCGGATGCGCGTGCACGACGGCGCGAACGTCCGGGCGATCCTGGTACACCGCCAGGTGCATCAGCACCTCGGACGAGGGGTTCCGTTCGCCTGCGACCCTGCGGCCGGTCATGTCCGTGATGACGAGCATGTCCGGGGTCATGAACCCCTTCGACACGCCCGTGGGCGTGGCCAGCAGGCGCGCATCGTCGAGGCGCACGCTGATGTTGCCGTCGTTGGAGGCCACGTAGCCGCGCGTGTACAGCCGGCGGCCGACCTCGACGATGTCGGACCGCAGCTGTTCCTCGTGCGTCATGATCAGCGGGCCTCAGGCACTCTTCGACGTGGCCCGGCCACGGTCGAACTCCCGCCGGCAGGTGTCGGAGCAGAAGTAGTGCGTCGCCCCGTCCACTCGAAGCGCGAGCGCACGTTCGACGACGACGTACGTGCCGCAGACGGGATCCTTCGCGAGCGGCACCGACTGATCGGCGCGACGGGGTGCGGTCGGACCGATGGGACCGCGGCGCGCGGCACCGGACATGCCCTGGTAGACGCCTGCGAGGAAGCGCACCACGAGGCGGACCACGAGCAGCAGGAGCAGGACGCGAAGCAGCCACCCGAGCAGCATGAACACCTTTCGTCGCGAGACGCTAGGGCGAGGTCTTGCCGGACGGCGACGCGGGGCCGCCGGTTTCGGGGTGGGCCGACCGCATCCCATCGAGGGCCTGCCTGGCCGCTCTGCCCTCTGGGCTGTCTGGCGACAGGCTGATCACCTGTTCCCACGCCTTGGCAGCACCGTCGAGGTCCTGCTTGCCGAACGCGCGCACGATGCCCATGTTGAGCAGCGTCTTGGCGTGCTTGGGATCCACGGCCAGCGATCTCTCGAACTGCGCGATCGCCCGGTCGGGCTGGCCCAGGTAGTAGTAGGCGACGCCGAGATCGGTACTGGCGTTGACGTTCCTGGCGTCGATGGTGAGGGCCTGTTCGTACCAGGTCACCGCGTCCTGGAAGCGCTCGGCATCGAAGTAGAGGTTGCCCAGTTCGACGCGGACCGCCGCGTCCTGGGGCCGCTGCTCCGCCGCCGAGGTCAGGGCCCGGACCCTCGTGTCGTCCAGCACGGCCGGGGCCGGGGCCGAACCCGATGCGCCGCTGCTGGACGGCGCAGGGGTGGACGCCTGGGTCGTGGGCGCGGCCTGGGCGGAAGCGGGTTGGCGGGCGACACCAGTCGCGGCCTGCTGGCTGCCGATGATCCACCCCACCATCAACCCGAAGAGGATGCCCGTGACGGCGAAGACGATGGATTCGCGTTTCATGAGGAATGATGCGATCGCCGGCCGGCGAGAAGAGTCGCGATCATAGCAGTCGCGAATAGAGCCAGTCCACCAGGCTCCCGACCAGGTCAGGCTGGTGCAGGAACATCGTCGTCCCGTGGCCGGCGCCGTCGAGTACGCGCACCTCGCGAAGGCCCGCCCCGGCGGCAGACAGGATGCGCAGTGACCGCATGGCGTAGGCATCTTCCTGCGAAGCCACGAGCAGCGCGGGCCGGGCCCCGTACTGGCGCAGGGCCGCCTCGGTACGGAGCCCCCGGAAGTCGAGCGTGGCCGAGAGCAGGACGAGGGCCCGGACGCCGGGGTCTTCGGCCGAGGCCAGGGCAGCCAGGTTGGCCCCGAGGGACGCGCCCATGACGCCGATGTGACCTGGCACCGATTCGGGCCGGCCCTTGAGCCAGGCCAGGCCCGCCCGCACGTCTGCCACGCTGGCCTGCAGCCCGCCGCTTGCGACGCCCGCGGGGTCGGACGCCGATTCGCCGTGTCCGCGCAGATCGAGGGCGAGCGCCGCTACCCCGCGCTCGGCGAGGCGGCGTCCGACCTCCCGCCAGTCGGCGCGGCTGCGGGTCGGCATGTGGAGCAACAGGACCGTCGGGGACGGCTGCCTGGAGGCCTCGTAGTAGGTGCCGACCAGGGCCACGCCATCCGACGTGATGAGCGGGACACGCGTCTCGGCGCGAAGGCTCGGCGAGGCGCAGGCGAGCATCGCCAGCAGGAGGACCCACACGCGTGGCTTCGCCGCGTACGACGGCGCGATCACGGTCATCCCCGGATCAGCGCCACCATGTCGGCGACGGCTCGTTCCATGCCCACCAGGGCTGCCCGCGCGACGATGCTGTGTCCGATGTTCAGTTCGGCGATCAGGCCGATCCCGGCAATGGGCTGGACGTTGACGTAGTTCAGACCATGGCCGGCCAGGACCTCGAGCCCGGCCGCGGCAGCCGCCTCGGAGGCCAGGGCCACGAGGCCGAGGTGCGCGGGCCGCTGATCGGGGGCAGCCTCGGTGTAGGGGCCGGTGTTGATCTCGATGGCATCCGCACCGACGTCCTTGGAGCGCCTGACCTGTTCGAGGTCGGGGTCCACGAACAGGCTGACCTTGATGCGCCCGTCCTTCAGCCTGCGCACGGCGTCGGCCACCGGCCCGAGCTGACCGGCGACGTCGAGCCCGCCCTCGGTGGTCACCTCCTGCGGCCGCTCCGGAACGAGCGTCACCTGGTCGGGCCGGAGCGGGAGGATCACGTCCACCATCTCGGGCGTGGCGGCCAGCTCCACGTTCAGCTTCGTGCGCACCACCTTGCGCAGGACCTCGACGTCGCGCTCCTTGATGTGGCGGCGGTCACTCCGGAGGTGCACCGTGATCCCGAGCGCGCCGGCCACCTCGGCAAGGATGGCCGCGGCGACGGGGTCGGGGTCGCGCGCCCGGCGCGCTTCCCTGATGGTCGCAATGTGATCGACGTTGACGGCGAGTTGCATGGTTCACCCGAGATGCGTGCGGACCGTGTCGGCCAATCCGTGCGCCCAGCGCTCGATCTCGTCCTGATGGCGCCCTTCGATCATGATCCGAAGCAGCGGCTCGGTGCCGGAGTACCGCACCAGGAGGCGGCCCTGCCCCGCGAGCTTCGCCTCCAGGTCGTCGATGGCTCGCGCGACGTCGGGCACCGCGCGGACGTCGCTGCGCTGCCTGACACGCACGTTGACGAGCACCTGCGGGAACCGCACGAACCCGGCAGCGAGATCCGGAATGTCCCGTCCGGTCTCCGCCATCACGCGGAGCACGTTGAGCGCCGTGACGATGCCGTCGCCGGTGAAGAGGAAGTCGGTGAAGATGATGTGTCCCGACTGCTCGCCCCCGAGCGGCAGCCGGCGCTCGAGCAACTCCGCCATGACGTACTTGTCGCCCACCGGGGTGCGCAGCAGGGCGAGGCCTTCGTCGGCGAGCGCGAGCTCGAGGCCGATGTTGCTCATGACGGTGGCCACGACGGCGTCACCCTGGCGGAGATGGCCGTGCGCCTTCAGGTGCTTCGCGCACACGTACATGATGGCATCGCCATCGACGACCTCTCCGCGATGATCCACGAGCAGGCACCGGTCGCCGTCACCGTCGAACGCGATGCCGAGTCGATGCCCGCCGCTCTGGACCACCTGCCGCAGGGACTCGAGGTGGGTGGAGCCGCACTTCAGGTTGATGTTGCGGCCATCCGGCTCGGCGTGCAGGACGGTGACGTCGAGGCCCAGCTCGCGGAACAGTCGCGGCGCCACCGGGGTGGTTGCGCCGTTGGCGCAGTCGATGGCGACCCGCAGCCCGCGAACCGATGCCAGGTCGGGAAGCGCGGTCCGCGCGTGCGCGATGTAAGCGGGCACGTAGTCCTGGACACCTGCGCCCGGACCGTGCGGAGCGCCCACGTCCCACGACGTGTCCGCCATCGTGGCCTCGATGTGGGCTTCAAGGGTCTCGTCGAGCTTCTCGCCCGCCCCGGAGAAGACCTTGATGCCGTTGTCCTCGAACGGATTGTGCGACGCGGAGATGACCACCCCCGCGTCGAAGGCCATGGCCTCGGTCAGGTAGGCGATGGCCGGGGTCGGAATGACGCCGGCAGAGACGATCGACGCGCCGGCGGAGCGGGCCCCCCGCACCAGTTCCTGCTCGATCCAGGGCCCAGACTCGCGGGTGTCGCGCCCGATCAGCACCCGATGGCCGCTCTGGCTGGGCAGGGCCCTGACGATGGCCGCGCCCAGTCGCGCGACGGTGGGACGGTCCAGGGGAAACTCGCCGGCCCTGCCGCGCACGCCATCGGTTCCAAAGAGCTTGTGAGACATATCCCCCCAGCGGCGACTCGAGGCCGTCGGCGACGACCTCCCATTCTACAGGCCCGTGGCTACCGCACGCGCAGCCGGACGGAGGCGGGCTGGGTGCGGAGGATGCGGTAGTTGGGGCCGGGCTCGACCCTCACGGGGACGCTGTAGCCGCCGGGTTCGAGCTTGGCCGCATCCACCCACGCCTGGAGCTGAGTTTCGTCGAGCGACCCCAGGGCCTCTCGGGCCCCCGCGATCACGACCGTGACGCGCGCCGGCTCGACCGAGCCGCGTCGTCCGGGGGCGACATTCCTGATGCCGACCGGAACGTTCGCCACGGCCCGCTCGATGGGAGCGGGAGTGATCTCCACGAACACGGTGGCGCTGCTCGGGGTCCGCAGGCGCAGGGCGCTGTCGGCGACGCCGATCGTCACACGGTCTCGCACGAGCCGGCTCGCGTTGGCGATCGACACCGGCTCGGTCGTCGCCTGCTCGAGTGCCTCGAGCCGGCTGACCGGACCGATCACCTCGATGCTCGCCGGATCGACCGTGACTCGGCCCGCCACGCATCCCGGCGCCGGCTCGCCGGTGATCGCCGGGACGACGGGCACGATGCGACTCCCCGAGCGCTCGAAGGCGAGTGCGATCGTCGCGGGGTTGATCTGCGCCACCTGGATGCCGAACGGCACGCGGACCTCGTCCGAGACGAGATGGAACAGGCGCTGACCGGGCCTGGCATCACGAAGGTCGAGCACGGCCACGACCTCGCCAGGTGCCAGCCGGCTCAGGACACTCGAGGGTCCCCTGACCCGCACGTCCGCGGTGGCAGGAGGCTGGCCGATCAGCTCGAGATCGCTCGGGATGTTCTGGAACTCGAGTGGCACGTTGATGCTGCGCTCGACGAGTTGGTCGCGCGTGACCGTCATCCACATCAGCGCCGCCAGGATCACGGCGAAGACCTTCAAGCCGAGATTGCGGAACGGATGCCAGGCCATGATCGGTCAGAGCCCCGCAGACGCCCGGGGTGACTTCGTCACCGCTGACCGTCCCTCGGCAATCAGGGTCCTCATCTGCTGTCGCAGCCCGTCCGGCTGGAGGCCCCGCCGGATCTCGCCCTCCAGCGCCAGGGAGATGAGGCCGGTTTCTTCGGAAACGACGACGGCGATGGCGTCGGTCTCTTCCGTCACGCCGATCGCCGCCCGGTGGCGTGTGCCGAGCTCACGGCTGAGCCTCGGGTTGACCGTGAGCGGCAGGAAGCACGCCGCGGCGGCGATGCGATCCTGCTGGAGAATCACCGCGCCGTCGTGCAGGGGCGAAGTGATCTGGAAGATGCTCACGAGCAGGTCGTGGGTCACCGTCGCTTCGAGGGGAATCCCGCTCTCGATGTAGTTCCGCAGGCCGATCGCCCGTTCGATCACGATGATGCCGCCGGTGCGCCGGTCGGAGAGCATGGTCGCCGCCACCACGACTTCTTCCACGGTTTCATCGATGTTCTCGATGCGCGAGAAATAGCGAAAGAAGGGGGCCCGGCCGAAGTGCGCGAGCGCCCGACGGATGTCGGACTGGAAGATCACGATGGCCGCAAACACCACGTACCCGAAGATGTTCCGGATCAGCCAGTTGACGGTCTGGAGCGGCGCCCAGCGCGAGAGGAAGAACACGACCGCGATGAGCGCGGACCCGACGGCCATCTGCACCGCGCGAGTGCCCCGGATGAGTTTCATGAACTCGTAGAGGGCAATCGCCACGATCAGGATGTCCACCACGTCCCAGGGCGTGAGGGAAACCCGGCGAAAGTAGGCGGTCAGGGCATCCATGCTGGGCGCGCGCCAGCCGCGTGTCGCCTGCGGCCAGCAGCGTCACGCGGGCGGGCGCCAAGATGATATCCGGGCCGGCGGCGGGTGCACAGCGGGAAGTCAGCGGGGCGGTCCGCCGCGGCGGGCCCCGAGGGCGTCGGCCACCCGGACGACCTGCTGCATCTCGCGCACGCGGTGGACGCGGACGATGTGTGCACCAAGCAGCACGGCGGCCGCCACCGCCGACGCCGTGGCCCAGTCGCGCTCGGCCGCCGGCAGGTCGCCCGCGGCCGCGGCGAGGAACGACTTGCGCGACACGCCCAGCAGCCAGGGGCGGTCGAGGGCGGCCAGGGGGCCGGCGTCGAGCTGCGCCAGCAGGTCGAGGCTGTGATCGGCACGCTTGGCGAACCCGAGCCCGGGATCCAGGATGATGGCCTCCCGCGACACGCCTGCAGCCTCCGCGGCCGAGACGCTGGCGGCCAGGTCGCTCGCCACGTCCTCGACGACCCGGGCGTACTCCGCCCGCTCGTACATGGCCTGCGGCCGTCCACGCATGTGCATCAGCACGACGGGCACGCGGCGCCCGGCCACGACGCGGGCCAGATCCGGGTCGTACGCGAAACCGCTGATGTCGTTGACGAGGGCCGCGCCGGCATCGAGCGCCGCCGCCGCGACGCGTGCCTTGGAGGTATCGATCGACAGGGGCACGCGCACCTGCCCCGCGAGGCCGCGAATCACGGGGACGACGCGCGCCAGCTCCTCCTCGGCGTCAACGGGCGTGGCACCCGGCCGCGTCGATTCCCCACCGATGTCGAGCAGATCCGCCCCGTCGGCCTCGAGGCGCAGCCCGGCCTCGACCGCCCTGGCCGGGTCGAGCAGGTGGCCGCCGTCCGAGAACGAATCGGGCGTGATGTTGAGGATGCCCATCACCAGCGTGCGCGGACCGAGGCTCAACTCACGGCCATCGGCCAGCGGCACGCGGTACCGGCGCCGGGACACGCCTGACTACGGCTGCGCGACCGGCTTGTCGAGCTGGGGCACGATCGCCGGACGGTCGCGCGCGGCCTCGGGGACTGGCGACGCACCGTCCGGGGTCGCGGGCTGCGGTTCGTCGAGCGGCAGCCCGAGCACGAGGTTCCTCACCTGGTCGCCGTCGAGCACCTCGCGCACCAGCAACTCGTCGGCAATCTGCTCGAGCACGCGTTGTTTCTCCTCGAGGAGGCGACGTGCCCGGGCGTAGTTGTCCAGGACGAACCGCTTGACCTCCTGGTCGATGCGGATGGCCGTGTCCTCGCTGTAGTCCTGCCGCTGCGCGATCTCGCGGCCCAGGAAGATCTGCTCTTCCTTCTTGCCGAAGGTGAGCGGGCCCATGGCGTCGCTCATGCCCCACTCACACACCATGCGACGAGCCAGTTCCGTGGCCCGCTCGATGTCGTTGCCGGCGCCCGTGGTCAGCGAGCCGCTGGTAATCTCCTCGGCGATGCGCCCGCCGAGGAGGATGGCGATCTGGTCCTCGAGGTATTCGCGCGAGTAGTTGTGGCGATCGTCCATCGGCAGCTGCTGCGTCACGCCGAGCGCCATGCCACGCGGAATGATGGTGACCTTGTGGATCGGGTCGGCATGCGGCAGCACGACGGTGAGGAGCGCGTGCCCGGCCTCGTGGATGGCCGTGACCTTCTTCTCCTGGTCGCTGATGATCATCGAGCGGCGCTCGGCGCCCATCAGGACCTTGTCCTTGGCGAACTCGAAGTCCGCCATCGACACGGCCTTCTTGTTGTAGCGCGCCGCGTTGAGGGCCGCCTCGTTGACGAGGTTGGCCAGGTCCGCGCCCGAGAACCCCGAGGTCCCTCGTGCCAGCACGTGCACGTCCACGTCGTCGGTGAGCGGGATCTTCTTGGTGTGGACCGAGAGGATGCCCTCGCGCCCCTTGACGTCCGGACGGTTCACCACGATCCGCCGATCGAAGCGACCGGGCCGCAGCAGGGCGGGATCGAGCACGTCCGGCCGGTTGGTGGCGGCGACGAGGATGACGCCCTCGTTGGACTCGAACCCGTCCATCTCGACGAGGAGCTGGTTCAGCGTCTGCTCGCGCTCGTCGTGTCCGCCGCCGAGCCCGGCCCCGCGGTGGCGGCCGACCGCGTCGATCTCGTCGATGAAGATGATGCAGGGCGCGTTCTTCTTGCCCTGCT
>CAYLZN010000033.1:0-28559 GCA_964387935.1 uncultured Vicinamibacteraceae bacterium
CCCCGAAGATGCCGGGGCGCGAGGGCCCGTCGGCGGCAGACGTCTCCGTTCGCGGGCCCGTCAGCGTCACGACGGATCGTCCACTCGTCAACGGCTTGAAGGTGCGCAAGTCGGTGAAATGGATCGCGAAGCGCGCGGGTTGGCCGACGACCAGCACCGGATGCTCGGCGAACAGCTCGGTCCGTTCGCTCCAGCGGGTCACGGCCTGCGTGGGCAGCTCGGCCGGCTCGGCGGTGTCAGACACGGGCGTCTGGCGACCACAGGCCGCAAGCGCCACCACCGGGACGATCCACCACCACCGTCGAGTCATCGCACCACCTCGTTCGCGGTCGCATGGTCGAGGAGCACGGCCGCGATGCGCGCGTCCACCTGCAGGTCCACCGCGCGTCGTTCGGCGCTCAAGAGCGTCCGATGCGCGTCCAGGAGTTCCAGAATGCCGAGTTCGCCCTCGTCGTAGGCCAGCGTCGCGATCGTGACGAGCTCGCGACTCCGGGCGAGGGCCTCCGTGCCATACGCCGTGACGCGCGCCTGCCCGTCGAGGGCGCGGGCATACGCACCACGGACCTCGGCCTCGATCGCACGCAGGACGCCGTCCCGGGCGGCCTCGGCCCCGGTGAGCGCACTGCCGAGCGCGCTCGTCTCGGCCGTGCCGCGGGCGAAGAGCGGCAGGGCGACGCCCAGCGCGACGGCGTAGCCGCTGTCAGCACGGTGGCCATCGGAGGATTGCTTCCAGCCGCCGGAGACCGACGGCGTCGGCCAACGGAGGCGTGACGCCGCCTCCCGCTCGAATCGGAGCCGCTCGATCTCTGCGGCGGCGGCCTCCAGGGCCGGGCGGCGCGTCTGGGCCGCCTGAATCGCCCGGTCGAGATCGGGCAGTGGGCCAGTCGGGCCTTGAAGGTCGAGCGTGAGTCCGCGTCCTCCATCGGGCTGGCCAAGCAGGCCCGCGAGCTGCGCACGCCAATAGGCGGCATCCGCACTCGCGGAGCGCCGGTCGTCGGCGACGTCGGCGTGCTCGCGCTCGGCGCGAAGCCGATCGAACGCCGACCCTTCTCCCGCCTGCTCGCGGACGCGCAGACGCTCCGT
Source organism: uncultured Vicinamibacteraceae bacterium (assembly GCA_964387935.1). Taxonomy (GTDB): domain Bacteria; phylum Acidobacteriota; class Vicinamibacteria; order Vicinamibacterales; family JAFNAJ01; genus CAYLZN01. The sequence continues at coordinate 1,084 of CAYLZN010000033.1, forward strand.
CAGCTGCTCGAGCGTCGCCAGACCGTCGCGGAGGACGCCTTCGCGGGCGAGGGCGCCCACGCACTGGGCGTAGGCCACCCGTGTGTCACGTCGGACCGCGTGTTCGAGGTCGCGCACGCTCGCCTCGGAGGCGGCGACGGCGTGCGTGGCCGCCTTGGCCAGCAGCCCCCGTCGGCCAGAGACGGAGAACGGCTGCTCCACCAGGAAGAACCGATCGCGCACGCTGGCCGCGTCTTCCTGTTGCAGCGTGACGCTGGGGTTCAAGTACGCGCGCCGGGCGCGTTCCTCGGCGGCGACCTGCGTGGGCCGGGTCCGGGCCGCACGCAACGGCGGAGAACTGGCCAGGGCTCGGGCCACCGCGTCGGCTTCAGAGAGCACCTGTGCAGACGCAGTACTGGCGCAGGCGAACACGAGGGCGGGGGCGACAGACACCGTCACCCACCGCGACAAGTCGCGCATGGAAGAACTCCGAGCAGCTGAAGGTTGACGAACGAGGATCGAGACGCTCAGGACGAGCGGCGAGGCAGGCTAGGCGGGCGGGGCGCGCGAACCGCGGGTGCTGCGCGGCGGAGGATCGTGCCCCCGCGAGACCGCAATCGGGGCAGGCGTCGGCCGCCAGGTGGGGAGCGGGAGCGCGGGCGATGCGGTCATGGTGGCCTGGCCGCCCCAAGCCGCCCCACCACGGGCCGTGGCCCTCAGCCCGTCGAGACTGCGGGCGTCCTCGTCCGGTCCGTGCGTGTCCCAGACGGGCCCCGTCGAGATGGACCGCTGGTGGGCGTGGAACGCCGCGAGTTCGCCGGCGTGGTGCGCGTCGTGACCATGCGTGTGGACGTGGCGCCAGGGGACCTGCGTCAGGGACAGCAGGAGCGCAACGCAGGCGATGGTGGCGACGGACTTTCGCACGGGAGCACCGAGTCTACGTGTCGGGGAGGATTGGGTCAACTCGGCTCGTGCCGGCTCGTGAGACGGCCATGTTCGGAACCGCGACATGTTGAGAGGGAATGCCGTGACGTCGAGCGAAGCGGAGTCGTCCTGCAGCCCAAGAGCGCGGTAGAGAGCTGGTCAGCTCGTGGCAGCCGAATTGCAGCAGGCGGCAATCAGGAGGAGCACCCGATGCCAATGTCCCGCCTGCTCAGGCCCATTTCGATTGCTGCGTTCTTGTTCGCCTTCGCCCTCGCGCCTGCACAGGTCCACGCGGACCAACCGGCGCCAGGTCCTGCCCAGGCCAAGTTCGAGATTCGGTTCATGACCGAAATGATCGACCACCACATGATGGCGGTCATGACAGGTCAGACCTGCCTGAACCGCGCCTTCCACCCCGAGTTGCTACAGACCTGCCAGAGCATCGTGACGAGCCAGCTGCAGGAGATCGAGACCATGCAGTCCTGGCTGAGCCACTGGTACGGAATCACCTACTCCCCGGAGATGACGCCGGGGATGCAACAGCAAGTGGAGAAGATGGCGGAACTCAGCCCGGCTGAGTTCGAACAGGCGTTCATGGAGATGATGATCCGCCATCACTGGATGGCCATTGTCAAGGCCTCGCAATGTGCACAGAAGGCGTACCATGCCGAACTGATCACGCTGTGCGAGGACATCATGGCCGCGCAGAGTCAGGAGATCATCTTGATGCGCACGTGGCTCTGCGAATGGTATGGCGTCTGCCGCAACGGTCCAGGCGCTCCCGTGACTCAGTAACCCCCAAACAAGAGTGGGCACACAGAGGGCCCGCTCCAGTTCGGACGACGGGGGCCACGTTCCACTCTCAGAACGCGAACGGCGTTCTGGTCAGGTTGCAGCTACCCCGTTACCTTGGAGGCACGAATGCACGGCATGAGTCTCGGCAAGTTGCTCCTGATGGGTGCCATCCACCTTCCGATCATGTACCTCGTCATGTTCACCATGATCGACGGCCTTGGGCACTTCCGAAACAACCTGAACATGGCGTACATGGCTGTGATGATGACGGCGCCGATGCTCCTCATCGAAGCCGTGCTGATGGGCAAGATGTACCCGAACAAACGCGGCCTCGCTGCGATCGCCGCATCAGGTGTCATCGCATTCGTGCTGTTCTTTGCCTTCATGCGGCAACAGACGGCCATCGGGGACGTCCAGTTTCTGAAGTCGATGATTCCTCATCACTCGGGCGCGATACTCATGTGCCGAGAGGCGGCCCTCGAAGATCCGGAAATCAAGGCTCTCTGCGAAGCAATCGTTGCCGCACAACGTGAGGAGATTCGCCAGATGGATCGGATCCTTGTTCGGCTGAATCGCTAGCCGGGAGACGGGCCGAGCCCAAGTTAAGTTGCCAGCTGCAATCCGACAGAAGGCGTCACTGCGAGCGACTGCGCGCCCTTGTTCGTACAGCGACACTTCGCGGGGTCTCCGCGTCGCTGAGGGTGTACACCTCCAGCAGCGCGTGCTGGAACCATGCTGCACGCACTCCAACGCGGTTGCTGTCCAGACGGGTCTACCCGACCAGCACCTCGCGGACCATCCCCATCTCCATGTGGTAGGCGTGGTGGCAGTGCAGCAGCCATCGGCCCGGGTTGTCGGCCACCCACTCGACATCTACCGCGCCCATCATCGGCTCGACGATGACCGTGTCCTTGATTGGACCTGATGCGCGGCCCGTCGTCCTGTCGACGAGTTGGAAGAAGTGCCCGTGCAGGTGCATCGGGTGCCGCAGCATCGACATGTTGCGGAACTGGAAGTGGAGGCGTTCGCCCAGGCGCACACGGATGGGATCCGCGTTGGGATACGCCTGGCCATTGATCGTCCAGGCACCATTGGCCCCGGCGCTAAGCGTGAGCGGGATTGAGCGTCCCGAGGCCTGGACTGCCGAACCGTTGAGGGGCCGAAGGTCGCTGTAGGCCAGGCGTTTTCCCGACGTGAGCGAGGGCGGCCACACCTGTACCGGCGCCAGGGTCGGGCGCTCTCCTGCGTAGACGACGGGCAGCACGATGCCCGGCACCGCACTGTCGACCGAGCCTGCGAGCAGGGGCCACGCGCCGCTGTTGTCCATCCGGACGACCACGTCGTAGCGTTCACCCATCCCGATCACCAGCGTGTCGACCTCCACCGGCGCGACCGCCTGCCCGTCGGTGTGGGTCACGGTGAGCCTGTGGCCAGCGAGACCGACGCGATGGGTCGTTGCCGCGCTGCCGTTGACGATTCTGACGCGCACGCGCTCTCCGCGGGTGACCGAGAGCGCCTCCGCGTTCGTGCCGAGTCGGCCGTTCGCCAGGTACCCGGCATACGGCGGCTCGGTGACCGACGCGGCGCCGGCCATGCCGCCCCCCATCATCCCTCCCCCCGTCATGCCGCCGCCCATGCCTGGCGTGGTGACCAGCATCGCGGCCATGGCGTCGTCGGGGGAGGTCGGGAGCCAGTCGTCGAGGAACAGCAGGAACTCGCGGTCCGCCAGCCGCTCCGGCTCGGCCGGGTCGATCACGAGTGCTCCGAGGAGTCCGCGATCGAGTTGGAGCCCGACGTGCGAATGGTAGAAGTACGTTCCGGGGACGTTCGCATCGAACTCGTAGATGAAGCTCCCCCGGGGTGGTACTGGCTCCTGCGTGACATCCGGCACGCCGTCCATGGCGTTCGGGAGCGGCACGCCATGCCAGTGGATCGTCGTGGGGACGTCCAGGCGGTTCTCGAGCACGACGCGGATGCGCTCGCCCTGCGTCGCTCGGATTGTCGGGCCCGGCACCTGCCCGTTGTACGCCCACGTGTGCCACGTCTGACCCGGGGCGACCTCGACGTCGGCCGGAGCTGCAACCAGGCGGTACTCGCGGACAGCGCCAGTCGACTGCGCCTGAACGAGGCGCGAGAACCCGAGCACGCCCACCGCAGCCACGCTCTGCTTCAGGAAGGAACGGCGATCGACAGGAACGACTAGGGACATCACTACTCCGGGCGCGAGCGCACAAGACGAGCCTGGTCGTGCGCACGCACACGGCCCAGGCCGTCATAATCAGAGCGGATAGCGAATCTTCACCGCCGTGTCATGTTCATCTGCCCGTTCCCAAACGGCCCCGAACACGAGTTCGTGCCGCTATAGGTGCAGGTCATGGTCATCGTCGTCGGGTCCAGGTGCGCCGTCCCGGTGGCCCGCGCCGTGCACCCGGACGACATCATCGATGCATTCGGCATGTCGACCGTGAACGTCATGTCGTTGCCCGACATGGTGCCGGCGAACGAACCCGGCATGCGCCCCTGCATGCCCGAGAAGCTCATCGTCCCCGTCACCGCAGAGCCGGTCTGGGAGAGCTGCCACGTCACGGTCCCCATCCCGGACTGCCCCATCATGGCGCCCGCGCCCAGGCCACTGCTCGAGTCCGACGCCGTGCCCGTCCAGGTTCCGGTGGCCGGGGCCTGCGACGTCGTTGCCGTTGGCGTCATCGACGGCGCCATCGGAGGACTACCACCACAACCGACGGCGACTAGCGCAGCGACGGCCACGGCACACATCTTCATCATCTTGCTGTCCCCACCAGCCGCCACGGCCATCCCGCCTGGCACGCACGGCAAGTCTCCTGTTGTACGGATGCTGAACCAGCCCATCGGTGACGCGAGCCCTCCCCGGGAAGCGCTTCGCCCACGTCGGGCACGACTAAAGTGCTGACACCCGCCGACCCCGTCGCGACCGTCCGCCCCGTCACCGGCTGAACATCCCTGCCGTCTGGCGCGCGGCCAACACCTGGCGCCAGATCGGCACATCCGGCGAAATCGGTCGCCTTACTGAGCGGCCTCGATCGTCTCCACCTTCAGCACGCCAGTCTTCGGGTAGAGCTGGCCGGTGATCTTGACCTTCTGCCCCGCGAACTTAGCCGGTGTCTCCTGATCGCTCAACGTGTAGACCTTCGCACCCTCGAGCAACGCGTACTTGGAACCGTGCTTCACGCACTCCAGCACGCACTTGCTGTCCGGCGACACCTTCATCGGGGCATGATTCGCCCCGCACATCGTGTCGGTGATGACCCCGACGTGCGTCTCTGATGCCGCAGACAACGAACCGACACAGAGGGATACGACGAACAGGGACACAGCGATTCTCATGACGATGCTCCTTCGACGGGTTGTGCGAGCGCCAGCTCGCGCTTGAGCCCGTGCCATTTCCAGATCTCGTAGATGGCCGGGTAGACGATGAGCTCGAGAATGAACGAGGTGAAGATGCCGCCGAGCATGGGTGCCGCGATGCGCTTCATGACGTCGGCGCCGGTCCCGGTCGACCACATGATGGGCAGCAGGCCCATGAACATGACGGCGACCGTCATGAACTTCGGACGGATGCGCTTGACGGCGCCGTGCATGACCGCCTCTTGCAGGCCCTTCAGGGACGTCAGACGTCCTTCGCGTCGCGCCTCCTCGTACGACAGATCCAGGTACAGGAGCATGAACACTCCGGTCTCGGCGTCCACCCCGAGCAGGGCAATGAGGCCCACCCACACGCCGATGCTCATGTTGTAGTCGAGGAGGTAGAGCAGCCAAATGGCACCGACCGCCGAGAACGGCACGGCCATCAGGATGATCGCGGTCCGCCCCACCGACCGGGTATTCACGTAGAGGAGGATCACCACGAGCAGCAGCGTGACCGGCACGACGATCTTGAGCCGCTCGGCTACACGCTGCATGGCCTCGTACTGGCCGCTCCATTCGAGCGCATACCCCGGCGGCAGCTGGACCTGCGCCGCGACCACGCGCTTCGCTTCCTCGACATAGCCGCCGACGTCCCGATCGGCCACGTCGACGTACACGTACCCGTTCAGCAATCCGTTCTCGTTCCGCAACATCGCGGGTCCTGAGACCACGCGCACGTCGGCCAGTTGCTCGAGGGGCACCTGGACCTTTCCCCCCATCGTCGGTACCAGCACGCGACGGAGCCGGTCCACGTCGCTCCGGTAGTCGCGGAAGTAACGGACGTTCACGGAGTACCGCTCCCGCCCCTCGACGGTCGTCGTGACGGTGTCGCCACCGACCGCCGACATCACCACCATCTGGGCGTCGTCGATGGAGAGCCCGTACCGGGCCAGCTCGTCGCGCTTCCAGACGAAGTCGACGAAATACCCGCCTGAGGTGCGCTCGGCGAACGCACTTCGCGTACCCTGGACGGCCGGCAGGGCCGCCTCGATCTCGGTGCCGATCCGCTCGATCTCCTTGATGTTGTCGCCGTAGATCTTGATGCCCACGGGGGTTCGGACACCCGTCGTGAGCATGTCGATCCGGGCCTTGATCGGCATCGTCCACGCGTTGGTGACGCCGGGGATCTTCACGGCCTCATTGAGTTCGGTGACCAACTGCTCAGTCGAGAGGTGGTCACTGGTGATGCGCCGCAGGACGGGCGTGAGCCACGGAGGCGCCCAGTCGCTGTACCACGTCGGCACCCGCCGCCACTGATCGTGCGGCTTCAGCGTGATGACGGTCTCCATCATCGAGAACGGCGCCGGATCCGTTGATGTCTCGGCCCGACCCGCCTTGCCAAACACGCGCTCGACCTCCGGGAACTGCTTGATGAGCTTGCCCTGTACCTGGAGCAATTGCTGCGCCTGCGTCACCGACAGCCCGGGCAGCGTGGACGGCATGTACAGCAAGGTGCCCTCGTCGAGCGGGGGCATGAACTCGGAGCCCAGGCGTTCATAGACCGGCACCGTGGCCACCGTGATGGCCACCGCCGAGGCGATGACCAGCCACTTCCACCGCAGTGCCCAGGCGCAGATGGGCTCGTAGACGCGAATCAGGACGCGGCTGATCGGGTGGTGCTCCTCCGGGTGGATCTTCCCAATCAGGACCGCGTTGACGGCCCGAGCCAGCCACGCCGGGCGGAACGAGAAGTTCCTGGTGTGCGTGAACAGCAGCCGCATGGCCGGGTCGAGCGTGATGGCCAGCACCGCGGCGACGATCATGGAGAGGTTCTTGGTATAGGCCAGCGGCTTGAAGAGGCGCCCCTCCTGCGCCTCGAGCGTCAGGACGGGCAGGAAGGACACGGCGATGACGAGCAGGGCGAAGAAACTCGGCCCGCCGACCTCTTTCACGGCGTCGATCACGACCCGTCGGTAGTCTTCCTGTCGTCCCGTCCGATCCCAGAGTTCGAGCTTCTTGTGCGTCTGCTCGACCACGACGATCGCCGCGTCGACCATGGCGCCGACGGCGATCGCAATCCCGCCGAGCGACATGATGTTGGAGCTGAGCCCCATCATCCGCATCGGGATGAACGCGATGATGATGGTGACCGGAATCGTGACGATCGGGATAAGGGCACTCGGGATGTGCCAGAGGAACACCAGGATGACGATCGAGACGATGACCAGCTCTTCGATGAGTGTGTCTTCGAGATTGTCAATGGACCGCTTGATCAGGTCGGATCGGTCGTAGGTGGTCACCACTTGGACGCCCGGCGGAAGGCTGGGCTTCAGCTGCTCCAGCTTGGTCTTCACGCGCTCGATGACATCCAGCGCGTTCTCGCCCTGGCGCATGACGACGATCCCGCCGACGACGTCGCCCTTTCCGTCGAGATCCGTGACGCCTCGTCGGATGTCCGGTCCCAGGGTCACCTCGCCGACATCCTTGACCCGGACTGGAACGCCGCTCTCGTTCGTGGCGAGAACGATGTTGCCGAGATCCTGGGTCGACTGCGCATAGCCTCGGCCCCGGACCATGTACTCGGCCCCCGCCATCTCGATCAGGCGCCCGCCGACGTCGTTGTTTCCAGCCCGCACCACCTCGACCACCTTGTCGATCGGGATGTTGTATGCGCGAAGCCGGTTGGGATCGACCTGCACTTGGTACTGTCTGACGAACCCCCCGATCGGCGCCACTTCCGCGACACCGGGCACGGCCTTCAGGTAGTACCGAAGGTACCAGTCCTGGTAGCTGCGCAGGTCGGCCAGGGACTGACGTCCGGTCTGATCCACCAGGGCATACTGGAAGACCCAGCCGACGCCCGTGGCATCTGGTCCGAGTTCCGTGCGCACGCCCTCCGGCAAGCGCGGCAGGACGCCCGAGAGGTACTCGAGCGTCCGCGTGCGCGCCCAGTAGATGTCCGTGCCCTCCTCGAAAATGATGTAGACGTACGAAAACCCGAAGTCGGAGAACCCCCGGACGGCCTTCACACGCGGCGCGCCGAGCATGGCCGTGACGAGAGGGTAGGTGACCTGGTCCTCGATGATGTCGGGGCTGCGGTCCCACCGCGAATACACGATGACCTGCGTATCACTGAGGTCGGGAATCGCGTCGAGCGGAATCGTCCGCATCGAATAGAGTCCGGCCAGCGTCGCCAGGGCGACAGCCAGGAACACGACGAAGCGATTGCGCCCGGAGAACTCGATGATCGCGTCAATCATGGCGGTGCTCTCCCGGCTTGGTCGGCGTCGCCGCCGGAGCCGCTGGTGCCGGTCCGGGTGGTGTCGCAGGGGCCTTGGACTGCCCCGCGTCACCGGTTCCGCCGTGCTGGTGCCCGCTCATGCTGCCCAGGGCCGACTTCAACTGGCTCTCCGCGTCCACCAGGAACGTGCCCGACGCCACGACACGTTGGCCTTCCGAGAGGCCCGCGGTCACCACGACGCGATCACCGACCCGTTCGGCCGTCTGGACCTCCGTCGGTGCCAAGTACCCGTCGCCGAGGTCCACGAACACCACTTGCCGCTCGCCGGAGTTGAGGACGGCCTCGGCGGGGACGGTCAGCCGACGACGGCCCTGTACTTCAAACTCCACGTCGACGTACATCTCCGGCCGAAGACGCATGCCGGGGTTGTCGGCCTCCAGCCGCAGCTTGAGCGTGCGCGTAATCGGGTCCACGGCGGGCTGGACGTAGTTGACCTTGGCCTTGATGCTCGTCGTCGACCCGCCATAGGGGAGCAGGATGCGCGCCGGCGCGCCGGCACGGATCGCGGCGAGGTCGGCTTCGTACATGTCCGCCATCACCCACACTCGGCTCAGGTCGGCGAGGGTGTACAGGTCACTCTCTGCAGTGACCCGTTGGTTGGGGAAGGCATTGCGTTCGAGGACGAATCCCGGAGCCGGCGCGTACAGGGTGATGTCGCGGATCGGCTGCCCGGTCGCGAGTACCTGCTCGATCTGTTCATCGCTCAGGTTCCATTGCTGCAAGCGCCGCCGGCTCGCCTGAAAGAGCGACTCGCCTTGCTGGCTGGCGCTGGCGAGCGGGTTGTTCTGCATCACATCCCGCGCGCGCCGAGCGAGCAGCAGTTCCTCCTGCGACGCCAACATCTCGGGGCTGTAGAGCGTCAGCATCGGCTGGCCCTTCTTGACCAGGTCGCCAGTGAAGTCGACGAACACACGCTCCACCCAGCCGTCCACCCTCGGGTGCACGTGCTGGAGTCGCGTCTCGTCGTACCCGACCTTCCCGACCGTTCTTAGTGTCCGGCCGATATCGGTGGACTCGACCGCCGCGTACGTGACGCCGGCGAGTTGCTGCCGCTCGGTGGGAATCCTGATGGCGCCTGCTGGCATGCCCGATACGTCCGGCGCGTCGGCGTACACAGGCTCGAGGGTGTTCCCGGTCTCCGGGTTCACCCCGGCCGTGGTGGCGGTGTACTTCGGGTCTTTCGGGTCTCGGTAATAGAGCACCTTGCGCGTCGACGCCGCGGGGGCAGACGCCCCCTCGTCGGCGTACACCGGTTCGAGCGCCATGCCGCAATCAGGCGCGGTCCCCGGCCTGTCCGACTTGTACGCCGGGTGCATGGGATCGACCCAGTAGAGCACCTTCCGCTCCGTGGTGGCCGTCGCGGCTGGTGGGCCGCTCTTGCGGGCGCGAAGGACGTATCCGCCGGCAAACGCGGCGAGGAGCAGGACGATGACGACAACAGTCTTCAGCACTCTCATGGCGATCCTCACGGCAGCACCGCCACGGCGGCCATCTCTTCCAGGCGGCTCGCGGCGACGTGGACGTCGGTGAGTTGCTCGAGGTAGCTCATCTCGTACTCGAGCACCGACCCGAAGTTGGTGAGCACCGACAGGAAGTCGACGGTGCCGGTCTGGTAGCTGCTGACGGAGGACTCCAGCGCCAGCCGCGCTTGCGGCAACACCGTTTCGCGGTAGAGCGTGGCCAGTTGGCTGGCGGTGGAGGCCATCTGAAAGTCTTCCTGCAGTCGGCTCTGGAGCGAGAGCCGTGTGCTCTCCACCGTCTGGCGCGCGGCCTCGCGGGTGCTCTCCCGCTCGGCGACCGCGGCCCGTCGGCGCGCCTTCTGGAACGGCACGATCACGTCGAAGCGGAACTCGTACATGTCCGGCATCGACCCCGCGAATCCATAGCCGCCGGACACGGCGAAGTCCGGCTTGAAGTCGCGCTTCGCGACGTCAATCGCCGCGTCAGACACCGAGACCATCAGCTGGTCCCGGCGCACCATCGGCGACCGTTCATTCGCGAGCTGCACGAGCGCCGGCAGGGTCTGCTCGATCGTGACCGGCGCCAGATCGGCGGGACGGCCGAGCGGCGCGTCGGGGGCCCGGTTCATCAGCGCGTTGAGTTCACCCTCGCGTGTGCGACGCTCCTGCGCGATCCGTTCCCGCTGCAGCGTCAGCAGGCTCAGTTGGGTTTGCGTGCGGATGACGTCCTGCTGCGCCGCCTGGCCCACGGCATACCGGCTCTCGCTGACCTTCAGCAGATTGGCCAGGAGTTCCTCGTTCCGTCCCAAGACCTCGTCCAGCTGATACGTCGCGGCCAGCCGGTAATACGCCTGCTTCACCCGAGACGTGAGGCTGAGTCTCACCGCATCGATTTGCTGCCGTTCCGCCTCAGCCTCACGCTTCGCGACCTCTGCGCGCGCCTGCCGCTTACCGGGATACGGAATCTCCTGGGACAGCATCACGTTGATGTTGGCGTTCGGGTCCGAGCCCAATCCTGCTCCGGGCAGTGGGTTGCCCGTGGACGTGTATCCCGTCGAGATCATGGGGTCGGGCAGGCTGGCCTCCTGCGCGGGACGCTGACTCGCCGCCTGGTACCGGAACTGCGCCGCCGAGATCTCCGGGTGCGCCCGGAGGGCGGCGTCGAGCACTTCGTCAAGGGGCAGTCGTGCGCCCGAGTCGACGACGCGGTCGCTCGGGGCAGGGGTAGGAGGGGAGGCGGTCGAGGGCGGACCCGGTGGTTGCGCGGCGGTCGTCGGCGCGGGCTGCGCCCAGACAGCCGGGGCGAAGAGCATGGCGACAAACGTCGCCGTGAACAGAAAGAGTCTCTGTGCCATGAGAACCTCGAAGCCGACCACGAGTCAGCTGCATGTGCAGCGCGCACCGTCTCGCAGCTCGAGACGGCGTCAGGAGCGTTCCTGCTGGAGGCTGGTCAGATTCGAAGGACGGGACTCGCCGCGCTGCGATGCAGAGACCACAGGCCGGGCCGCGCGACGGGTGAAGCGGCATCCAAGCCAGGCCCATGCCTGACATCACGGAACATCGCCCCCGTCAGCGCGACGTGACGATCACGGTCCGGCTCTGCGGCGAGTCGCTCCGTGGAGGGCGCCGCCGGCTCCGCGGGCGCCTCCACGCAACAGCACGTCAAGAGCCGCGACGACGGCGCTCCGCATCCGTGCGATGGCCCCTGGCAGGGAGGCGACGCGGTCGTCGCCCAGAGCATCGTCGGCTGGTGCGCGAGCACCGCGGCAGTAAGCGCGACCGAAGCCAGGCGTCGAATCAGGCGTGCACCCATACCGACCCGAGACAGAGCAGATGTCGTGCCAGGGTCATCCCATGCGCAGGTCACCGGCCGATTCGCTCCGATGCGCGCCCCACTGCGCGGCTTCGGCCAGCGCCGCCGTGCTGGTGTGTGATTTCAGACACTCGCGGGCGGGAGGGACCTTACCTCCTCCAGTTGGTGCACACTGTGGTTCGCATGCCAGAATCCCACGACCCCGCCTGGGGCCTTCATCAGCCAGCCCGCGCGTTGGCCTCATCACCCCCACGCTCACCGCAGCAGCGTGCCGTGTGGGGACGGGTCGCCGTGGTCTGCGGCCTCATCGCCCTCGTCTCGCTGGCCCACGTCGCCACGAGCGCACATCACGCCGCCTTGCACGCCCTGTACGAGTACCTGTACTACGTGCCGATCCTGATGGCGGCCTATTGGTTTGGGCTTCCCGGCGGCCTTGTCGCCGCGTTCCTGTGCGCGGTGCTGTACTTCCCGCATATCCGCATCACGTGGGCCGACAACCCGCCCTACGCCGCCAGTCAGTACGGGGAGCTTGTGGCGTTTCACATGATTGGCGGCATCGTGGGTCTCCTGGTGAGCCGCCTCCGTCGCTCGACCAAGGAGGTGCAGGCGGCAGCCGACGCCATCGCCGCGAAGAACCGCGAACTCACGGAGTCCTATCAGCACCTCACGCGGGCTGAGCGTCTGTCAGCGCTCGGCACGCTCGCCGCTGGCTTGGCGCACGAGGTACGCACGCCAGTCGCGGCCATCAAGGGCGCGCTCGACATCCTGTCCTCCCGGGCGCAGCCGGACACGCCCGAAGCGGAATTCACCGGCGTGGCGGCACGTGAGTTGACCCGGCTGGGCCACCTGCTCGAGGAGTTCCTGGCGTACGCGCGACCGCAGCCGCCCGCGCGGGTCCCGGTGCGCCTGGCGGACTTGGCGCGTCAAGTGCAAGCTCTACTCACCGCCGAAGCCCACGGTCGGGGCGTCAAGGTGGCGGTGCACGCAGAATCCCCGGGCGAACTCACGGCCGACCCGGGGCAACTGACGCAGGTGCTCCTGAACCTCGCGCTGAACGCGATCCAGGCGAGCCCCCGAGGCGGCACCGTAAGCGTCGTGGTAAAGGACACCGACAGCGGCGCCGAGGTCGCCGTCATCGACCAAGGGAGCAACCTCTCACCCGAGGTCGCTGCGCGGGTGTTCGAACCGTTCTTCACGACCAAGCCCAAAGGCACGGGCCTGGGCCTCGCGATCGCCCATCGAATCGTCACCGCTCACGACGGCACGATTGGGTTGGCCGCACACGCGCCGACCGGGACCCGTGCGACCGTTCGCTTGCCACGCCAGCCGTTCGCGACCACGGAGCCTGCCCGATGACCGACCCGCGTACCGTGCTCGTCATCGAGGACGACGACAGCATTCGTCGCGTCATCGAGTTCAGCCTGCAGGAGGATGGCTTCACCGTCCTCACCGCCGGCGACGGGGTCGCCGGACTCGAGGCCGTGACGCGGTCCCGCGTGGACCTCATCGTGACCGATGTGCGCATGCCGCAGATGGACGGGCTCGAACTCCTCGCCCGCGTCAAGGCGATGCAGCCGGATCTTCCGGTCGTACTCCTCACGGCCCACGGCACCATCGACGTGGCAGTGGAGGCGATGAAGCTCGGCGCGTTCGACTTCCTGACCAAGCCCTTCGAGCGCAGTCAGTTGAAGCACGTGGTCGCGAAGGCGCTCGACGTGGCGGCGTTACGAGCCGAGAACCAGCATCTGCGTGATGTCGTTCGGGAACGGTTTTCCTTCCAGCACCTGATCGCGGGGTCTCGATCCATGCGGGCCGTCACGGACATGGCCGCACGGGTGTCCCAGAGCGACGCGACGGTGCTGTTGGAGGGCGAAAGCGGCACGGGCAAGGAGTTGCTGGCCAAGGCCATCCACTTGCACAGCGCCCGGTCGCGTGGGCCCTTCGTCACGGTGAACTGTGGGGCCATCCCGGACGCGTTGCTCGAATCGGAGCTGTTCGGGCATCGCCGCGGGGCCTTCACGGGAGCCGTCGCCGACCGCGTCGGCAAGTTCGAAGCGGCGCAGCGGGGCACCGTGTTCCTTGACGAAGTCGCCGAACTCCCGCTGAACCTCCAGGTCAAGTTGCTGCGGGTGCTGCAGGAACGGGAGGTCGACAAGCTCGGCGAGACGCGCCCGGTGAAGGTGGACGTGCGGGTCATCGCGGCCACGAACCGGGACGTCGAGAAGATGGTGGCCGACCACACGTTCCGCGAGGATCTCTACTACCGTCTGGCCGTCGTGTCGCTCCGGCTGCCCCCACTGCGGGAGCGCGCCGACGACATCCCGTTTCTCGTCGACCATCTGCTCGCCAAACACAGCGAGCGAGCCGGCACCACGCGGCCCCAAGTCGATCCGACGGTGTATTCGGCCTTCAACCAACACAGCTGGCCCGGCAATGTCCGTGAGTTGGAGAACGTGCTGGAGCGGGCTCTCGTACTCGACAGCGACGGTCGGATTGGCCTCGACGACCTGCCAGACCGCTTCCGGACGGAGCGCACGCCGATCGGCCGCCTCCGGATGGAACTCCCCGACGAGGGCGTGCCCCTCGAGGAAGTCGAGCGCGAACTTATCCGTGCGGCCCTCGAGAAGCACCACTGGAATCAGACGCGTGCGGCCGCCTATCTCGACCTCACCAGGAGCACGCTGATCTACCGGATGCAGAAGTTCGGCCTCGAACCGCCAGGCACGGACGAGCACGGAGGGTAGCGCCCGGCGCCGTCAGACCGGTGACGGTCCCGCACCCCGTGCGTGGTGCGGCGTCACGACCTCGTGTGACCGGAGTGGCAGTGAGATCCGTTCGGCGCCTGGACGGTATGGCTCATCAGGCGCCGCCGTGGGGAGCGACAGCGTCAACAGCACGCCCTCCGGGCATGGCTCGGCACGCAGCGTGCCCCCCTGGTTCTCCACCAATCGCTTGGCGAGCGCCAGCGTCAGCCCGTGCCCCACGCGGGCGTCCGAGAACGGCACGAACAGGGAGTCTATGCGGTCGACGCGGTCGCCGACGCCCCGCAATCGGATCGTCACGACGGACCGTCCCCCGTCTCGCGACACGGCAGCCTCCACGTGACGCGTGTCGATGACCTGCGGCGCCTCCAAGAGCAGGGTCACCACTGCGCGCTGCATCTGGGTGACGTCGACGGCCACGAACGCTGGTTCCCCACACAAGGACATCTCGACGCTGACATCGCGGGCCGCGAGCGCGCCGCCCGTCAAGCGGTGGGCCTGGTGTAGCACCTCGCACAGATCGACGACCATGTTCGCTGGCGGGTTCGGCCTCGCGAAGTCCAGGAGGTCCTGCACCAGCCTGGCCGCCTCGTCGATGCCCCGCCGGGCAATCCCGAAGAACTCGTCGTGGTGTTCTCGCCGCGACGTTCGCTGCTCAAGGATGTCCAGCGCACCGCGCGCGGCACCCAGCGGATTGCGCAGTTCGTGCGCCATGCCCGTGGCCAACTGCCCGGTCGTGACCCAGCGATCCACCTGGAGCCGCTCCTCAAGGCTCGACTCCAGACGCCGCAAGGCCTCCGCGCGCTGCTCGCTCGCAGCCTGCGCGCGATCGCGTTCCTCGCGCAACCGTGCGCCTATCTGTCCGGACACCACGGCCATCAGCACGAATACGACCACCTCGCCATACTGGCCCACCTGAACCGCCGGCCACGCGTGCCACCCCACGACGACATGCGGAAGGTACAGCGCCGTGGCGAACAACACCGTGGCAACCCCGGCCACCGTGCCTCCCGCCAGGGCCGCCCAAACGATCGGCAGGTAATAGAGCCGCGTGAAGACCTCATGCAGCACGAGCGCGTGCATGCTCGTCGCGTAATGACCTGCGGAGATCGCGACCACGCTGGCGGCGACGGCCACCCAGGATCCTAGGCGAAGACCGCTTCGTGGCCGTGACATGGTGACGCTCCCGCTGACAGCAGTGCATTGGGCCCGAATGGCCGCACGAATTCCGAGGCAAGAACGACGCCAACGACGCGGTCGCGGCGAAGCGGCATCGGCGGGCTGCGGCGGCGCGACTGCGGCTCAGTTCAAGCGGGGACGTGAGAGGCTGTGCGAAAACAGACAGTCGTACGATCGTGACCTGCGACGAGATCGGCCGCGTAGGTCAGATCCTCACAAGTTCGGGCACCCCAGCCGCCGCACGGTCGCGCGTTCCGTCTCGACTCTCTGGCGAACGACCATTCCCCCCGTCGGCCGCCAGGCACGTGTCTTCCAGCCGTCCGTCCCGGAGCCGCAGAATGCGGTCAGCGACGCCGGCGATCGCGACATCGTGCGTCACCATGAAGATGGTGAGTCCCGACGCCCGGAGCTCGAGGAACAGCTCCATGATGGCATGTCCGTTCTCTGTGTCCAGACATCCCGTGGGTTCGTCCGCGAGGATCACCGGGGGCCCATTCACGATCGCTCGCGCGATGGCCACGCGCTGCTGCTCTCCCCCCGAGAGGGCGTTCGGCAGGCGCCGCCGCTTGTCCGCAAGGCCGACGCGCTCCAAGGCCAGTGCCGACATCTCCTCCTGGCGCCCATTCGGGAGGCCGGCGGCCGCCAGCGGCAGCATGACGTTCTCGATGGCCGTCAGGTACGGCACGAGATACAGCTGCTGGAACACGAACCCGAGGTACTCACGCCGGAAGTCGGCGCGCCGCTCATGCCCGAGGGAATACACGTCGATCCCGTCAACCAGCACCCTGCCGCCGGATGGCGGGCTCATCGCGCCCAGGATGCCGAGCAGTGTGCTCTTGCCCGACCCGCTCGGGCCCATCAGGCTGACGAATTCGCGTTCCTCGACGAGGACGTCGACGCCGCTCAAGGCGGTGACCGTCGCGCTCTCGGTGTTGTACGTCTTCTCGATCTGGTGAAGTTCGATGAGCCCCATAGTCGTGGTCCTTGGTGTGACGCTCGAATCCGGAAGGTCGGTGGTCGGCGCCCGAGTCCCGTCTGCGAGGAGCACTCAGAGCTGCCTAAACGCCTGCGCCGGGTCCAGACGAGACGCGCGAAGCGCTGGATACAACCCACTGGCCAACCCCAGCACGACGGAGAGTCCGATCGCCAGGACGGCTGCCCAGGCATTCAGCGGCACGGGCGCCGACAGCTGCCCGACGGCGCGGCCAAACAGGTGGGCCCCGGCCGACCCGACCAGCCAACCGGCCACACCACCCAGCGCGCTCAGGACGAACACCTCCAACAGGATCACGCGCACGACATGGCTCTGCCGAAAGCCAACGGCACGCAGGATGCCGATCTCCTGGGTCCGTTCGCTCACGGAGGCGAGCATCGTGGTCATGATCACGAGCCCACCAGCCAGCAGGACGATGACCGAGACGAGATAGGCGAAGCGTGTCATCTGGCCGACCGCGTGTTCACGTGCCGCCACCGCCTGCCGGATGGGGGTCACCCTGGCGTGCGGGACCGCGGCCTGGATCTGCGCGACGATGTCCTCGATGGGGCAGCCTCGACACAAGGCGCTCACTTCGATCATCGTCACGGCGCCAGGACGGTTCAGGACCGTCTGTGCCGAGGGAAGATCGGTGAAGACGGCTCGGTCGTCGATCGCTCCCGTGGCACGGAGCACACCAGTCACGAGCCGTTCCGCGCCGCCAAGCTGCAGCCGATCCCCAGGTCTCTTGTGCAACAACTGAGCGGCTTCGGCGCCGAGCAGGACTTCTGCGGCCGTATCCGGGAAGCGCCCCTCCATTTGCCACCAGCTCTTGATCCCGCGTTCCTCGCGGAAGACGGCCCCCACCAGCAGTACGCGCTGGCCCTCGAGGTCCGTTCCACCAATCAACTTGGGCGCCACCGCGCTGATGTTCCGCTTGTGCGGGATCGTCCGAATGACGGCGGCGTCGTCTCCCGTCAACTGTCTGGCATCGACCGTCACGCCACCGAGGTCGACATTCCCGTACGCCAGATCGAGCGTGGTGGCCTTTGGCGTGATCACGATGTTGGCGCCGAAGCGGTCGAGCTCGTCACTGATCTCGCTCTGCATGGCCCGGGTCAGCGAGATCAGGGCCACCAACGTACCGATGCCGAGGGCCAAGGCCGTCACGACGAACGCGCCGCGGGTGGGACGGCGTTTCACGCTCTCAATGGCGATGTCACGTAGTTGCATGAACCACTCCCGTTCGCGCCGACACGTCAGAAGTACGCTGCGCCTCGTTCGAGCGAAGCCGCTGCGAGTATCACTTGTCCGTTGGAGATCGCACGCTCGATAGGCGCCGGGTTGCAGCCGCCCTGCAGGACGTTGATCTGTGTCGACGGAAACTCCTTCCCGCAGTTGACACAGATCATTGCGTCACCCGACTGCCGGTAGCCCTTTCGCTCCCGGTAGCAGACGTCGCACGCATCGAACGCCGCCCTGATGACTCCGTCAGCGCTCTTCATCACGAAGAAGCGGACTTCGCGGCCCGAGGCCGTGGCATATCGATAGAACTTCGCCTGGCCGTCATCGAAGGTCGACGCCGTCAGGACGACATCCGCACCTGCCGGCGCCGCGTCGGTGATAGACGCCGCGGGCGCGTTGCCGGAACTTCGCCCGACAATCAGGACAATCAGACCCAAGAACAGGAGGCCGCCGCCGAGCACGATGGGCAGAGTCCCCCTCGACCCTTTGGGGCTGAGCGGTTCAGTGAATTGACCCCGACGATTCGGAGGTGCGGAGGAATGGCGGTGTTTGCCCATGACGAAACTCCTATCGTGACGACTGCAGCGGAATGGGGGCGAAGCCCACGAGTTGCCGTCGCGCATCCTCGAGACGCCCGCGCGCCTTCGCCGCGTCGGGCGAAGACGGGCTGATGGCGATCAGGCGCTCCCAAGCCTTGACGGCCCCTTTGGGGTCCTTCTTGCCCTCGAGGCGTACGACGCCGATGTTGAACAACGTCTGCACGTGCGACGGGTCGATCTTCAGGGACGCGTCGTACGCAGCCAGCGCCTCGTCGGGCCGCCCGCTGTAGAAGAGCGCCGTGCCAAGGTCCGTGCTGACGTTGGCGTTTGCGGGTTGCACCGCCAGGGCCTGCTGGTAGTAGGGAACCGCCTCGGCGTACCGCCCAGCGTCATACAGCAGGTTGGCCAACTGGGTGGCTGCCACCGCGTTCTTCGGATCGCTGGCGAGGATGTTTCGATAGGCCGCGATCTGTGACTCGTCAACGGTGGGTATGCCGGAGGCCGGCACTGCGGGCGGAGCGGCCACGGCTGTCACGGTGACCGACGGTTGCCGACGGCTCCCCGCCACGTACCCGACGGCCCCACCAAAGAAGCCGATAGACACGGCCAAGAAGGCCAGCGTCGCCGGCGACGCCCATTCCGATGATGACACTCGCATTCCCGACTCCTTCCAACGCTCTCTTCCCGTCCGCCAGTGACGTCGCCGAGGCGCGACGACCGGAGGCAGGCATCGCCGAACCCACGGCGCGTCCGCGGCCACCATGTCCCGGTCGCCATGCCGGCGGACGAGCCCGCGTCACTCGAGCCGCGACGAACTCGCCAGCGCCCGCAAGGGGAGGCGGGGCGAACCGGCTGACACGCGGCTGACCGCTGCTAACGGCTGGGCGCCTCTAGATCAGGTATGTCGAGAAAAGGATGACGAGCGGTGTGGACGGTCCTGCCCGCAGTCCACAACGGGGCGGGCGGAAAGCCGACAGGATGATCGGCACCAGGGCAGGCGCGGCGAGAGCGACGAGCTGCACGGGCGGCCGGACCTCGACACGCCTGTCCTGGGCGGCCATTGGGGGCTGCCCGACCGGCGCCGTGCAGCAACAGGAGGTGAAGGTGGACCCGCCACACGGATGCCCGCCGATCGCGCACCGGCGCTCCGGCTGCGTGGTCAGTGCCAGGGCCAGGCCACCGTGGGACACCACCACCAGGACCACTAGTGTCCCGGATCTGATGTTCGGAAACCAATTCGCCGTGTCCCTCGTACTTCGGGTACAAGGAGACACGGATGGCCAAACGAGGACGACCGACCGTACGCGTGACGATCAGCCCGAGCGAGCGGACGACGCTTGAGCAGTGGGCGCGACGACGCACGACGGCGCAGGGGCTGGCCCAGCGGGCCCAGATCGTCTTGGCCTGTGCGGCGGGGCGCTCCAATTCCGAGATCGCCGAGATGTTGCGGATCACGCGGCAGACGGCCGGTCGCTGGCGCCGGCGCTTCGTGGAGAAGCGGCTCGACGGCCTGGTGGATGAGCCGCGGCCCGGAACGCCGCGCCGGCTCAGTGATGCGCAGGTGGAGCAGGTGATCACCGAGACCCTGGAGCGCAGTCCGCGAGACGCGACGCACTGGACGACCCGCACGCTGGCCAAGGAGCTTGAGCTCAGCCACGCCACCGTGGGCCGGATCTGGCGCGCGTTCGGCCTGCAGCCCCATCGGAGTGAGACCTTCAAACTGTCGCGCGACCCGCTGTTCGTCGAAAAGGTCCGCGACGTGGTGGGGCTCTATCTGGACCCGCCGGATCGAGCGTTGGTGCTGAGCGTCGACGAGAAGAGCCAGATCCAGGCCCTCGACCGCACCGCGCCGATTCTGCCCCTGACCTTCGGTTCGCCGGAGCGCCGGACGCACGACTACCGCCGGCACGGGACGACGTCGTTGTTCGCGGCGCTCGACGTCGCCACGGGCAAGGTCATCGGCGAGTGTCATCGCCGACATCGGAGTCAGGAGTTCCTCCGCTTCCTGGAGACGATCGACGCGCAGGTGCCGGCTGACTTGGACATTCACCTGATCCTCGACAACTACGGGACGCACAAGACACCCCGGGTCCGTCGGTGGTTTGCCCGGCATCCGCGCTTCTACCTGCACTTCACGCCGACCAGCGCCTCGTGGCTCAATCTGATCGAGCGTTGGTTCGCGCTCTTGAGCCAGAAACAGATCAAACGTGGCGCCCATCGGAGCGTGCGCGCCTTGGAAACGGCGATCCGCGAGTACCTGGCGATCACCAACGAGGCGCCGACCCCGTTCGTGTGGACGAAGACTGCTGACGAGATCCTCGACAAGGTCGCGCGATTTTGTCAGCGAATCTCTAATCCGGGACACTAGCAGCAGAGATGACCGGCGGTGGGTAGTCGGACGTGCCACAGTGCGGGAGCAATCAGGTTTCGTGCCAAGCCCAGTCCCCTCACACGCAGTGACCCGCCGCCCGGAAACGCCGCGCGGGCACGCACCGTACGACGACAGCGCCGGCACAGCTGCACGGGTCTGGGTCGCTCGGGTGTGCGCGATCTCAGCCAACGAACTGTCTGAAATGCCACAGACAACCGCCGTAATCGGCGCGCAGGTCGACGAGGCCGCCGTCGGAGCACCGTCACACGCGAGGGCGAGTCCCGGCGTTGTTAGGCAACCGGGCCGTGAACGGGCGGTCGAGTCCCTGCATCGCCGCGACGATGCGGGTTGCAGCGTCTCTGATCTCATCGCATTCGCCGCCGAGCGGATGATCCGCCTCCTGCAGGCGACCCACCGCGGCGACGACCCGCTGCACTTCTGGCATGACCGCGCCCTCGAGACGCCGGGCGACCAACGCCAAAGTGGCCAGGCGCTCCGCCTGAAGCAGTTGGCCGGCCAGCGCGTCCACCGCGAGCCCGAGGCGGTCGAAGTCCGCGCTCAACTGCCCCAGTTCGTCATCAGAGACGCTCCCGCCACGCCCGCGCCACTCGCCGTGGGTCATCCGTTCGATCCGCTGCCGGATGCGGTCCACCGGCTGGAGGATCAGCCGCCAGACCGTGCCATTGACCAGAATCACGATCAGCACGAGAGCCAGCAACCCGAACGCTCCATGAATCTCGAGCGCCCGGCGTCCAACCGCTTCGGGACTTGTCGCCGGACTCACCGGTCCCGACGCGACGCCACCGGACGTCGCCCCTGCGTGGATGGTGTGAGCCTCCATCACGGCCGACAGTTCGTGCCTGTAGTCGAACCACGCGAAAAGCCCAATCAGGACCGTAAGCACGGGCAGGAGCACGAGGTTGAACTTGAGTCGGACTCCCGGTCTGAATCGCGTCGCTTCTGGAGCAGCCCGACCAGCCCCATCGTCGTCGGAGCTGCGCCTCAAGATTTCCTGGGACATAAGGACACTCCAACTGCGCGAAGGGGTGGTCTCAGTCCGAGCCCACCCTCATGGCATGGACACCAGACCGCCCTGCGCCAGGAAAGGGCACCGCAGCAGGTGCGCGAGAGCGACGTCGACTCCGACGACGCCACGCCATCGGCCGGCGGTGCGGGCTGCAACGACCGTGCCCCGTGATCGGACGGTTCTCCGCACTCTGTCGGTGTTGTGGCTCGCACTGGCTGTCGCAATCGGGCGGTGCCGCCGACGCCACCAAGCTCCACGCGAGACGCTGCTGACCAGACCCCAGCTTGGGGCCGACTGATGCACGTCCCGTCGAAATGCGCTTGACGTGGCGGCTCGGCTGTCAGCGCGCGGTGAAACCTCCGCGCCGACCCTGGCGTCGGCCCGTCCCACCGGGCACCCATTCCGGAGAACCCCGGCCGACACCACGCACCACGCACACACGGCCTTCTCCCGCTTGCTGGAAGACACGGGTTGCGCTTCGTTACCGCTGTTCGGCACCGGCCAACTGGCTGTTTGAAAGACTGCATTCCACCGCCGCCCTGTTTGCGCGCGGCAAGATGCAGCGTCTTCTGCCGGACCTTGGGTCGGCACCTCATTTGTCCTCACGGTCCACGGGACAGGTCTTGTTGGACCCGTCCGTTACCCGAGGCACAAGGAGACAGCTCTGTCATTGGCACCTCGTCGCACCCTCAGCGCACTGTGTGCCTTCGGCCACCTCGGTGTCCGAAAAGCCACATTCCGCTGACCGCCCAAGGGAATTCCCAGGCATTCCGCGGCTTCACGGCGTCACGCGTCTCGGCACCCGGTTTGCCCTGGCTGGATTCAGCAGGCCATGTCGGCCCGCTTGCCAACCTCCATAAGGACCTCACATGTCACATCGTCGTTCGTTCACCTCGTCCGTGATCGCCGTAGCCCTGATCCTGTCCTCCGCCACCTGGGCGGCCGCTCAGCACGTGGGGCACGGCGCCGGTGCGCGCACCACCTCAGGGGCCATGCACGGCTCTACGAATCCCGTGATGGCGGGCGACCAGATGATGCGGAACGTCGACTCGATGCTGCAGAACGCCGAGTCGATGATGCGCAACTTGACGGCCATGCCCGCCATCGGGTCCCAGCACACTCAGATGATGGCCGGCATGAATGGGATGCTCGACCAGATGCGTGCGGTCCACGGGAACCTGACGTCGATGATGAAGGACCCCGCTCTGATGCACGAACAGAGCGCCGGGAAAGCCTTCACGCAGGCGTGCCGGGATCTCGAGAAGATGGCCTCAGGGTTCGAGTCGATGACGAGGAGCCTGGGCCAGGCCATGAAGAGCATGAATCATGGAAGCAAGTAGCCGCCTGGGCCTGGCATCTGGCCTCATCCTCACCGCCCTCGGTGCGGTCAGCGTCCCGCGCGTCGAGGCCCAGCCGGTGACGGTCTCCGCCGGTGTGACCGTCCGAGCCATCGCGGGGACCTTTGGCAGCGACCGCACGACGACCGGCGTGTACGTCCCCGCGACGGTGCGAGCGGAGGTCGGCAGGTTTGAAACCTCGTGGTCGCTGCCCTACCTCGGCATCATGGACGGCACGGCTGTGCCGTCAACAGGCGGGGCCATTCCGATGCAGGGCTCATTGCCGGGCGCGCCCGCGACAGGGATGTCGATGGGCGAGGGAGCGTCGGGCGGGATGATGTCCGGCGGCGCCATGATGTCGGGTGCCACAGGCTCGGGCACCGTCCCTGGGTCAGCACCGCTCATGCTGACGAATCAAGCAGGGGTCGGGGACATCGTTGGAGCCGTCGGCTATCGCTTGGTCGATCGCGTGCTCACTGGTCTTCAGGTCGTGGTCGGTACCCGGCTCAAGTTCCCCGTCGCAAGTGCTGCCAGGGGCCTGGGCACCGGAAGAATGGATGTCGGTGCGTCCGCGACCGTCCGCCAGCGGTTCGCCCGCGGCTGGGCCTTCGCGGAGGGGGGCTACCTCCACGTCGGCAGTCCAGCGGGCGTGGACCTTCGCGACGCGGCGTTCTGGAACGTCGGCGCGGGCCGCGAGCTGTCGGGCCGCGTGTCCATCCTGGCCTCGATCACCGGCAACACCGCCATCGTGCCGGACTTCGCGGCGCCGCTGGAGTTGAGCGCCGGCGTGGGCCTGAACACGGGACACGACTACACCTTGAGCGTGATGCCGGCCGTCGGTCTCACCGAAGCCAGCCCCAACATCGGTCTGGTGATCGGGTTCAGCCGGCGGGTGTTCGAGCGCTGATCGACGCTCTCGAACCGCGGCGACAGGCAGCGTGCTCGCCGTAAGCCCATCGATCGGGTCCATGGTGTTCCGCGCCAGCGGGGAACCGGACTGCATCTCGCGTGGCCGGGCGCGATGGCGAGGCGGCCAGTTGGCACTTGGTGCAGTTCATCCGCCACCTGCCAGCCTTGACCGACGCGGAGCTGGAGATCATGAAGGCGTTGAACCCGCGAAGTGCCGCGGCCTGGCGCGAAGAGGAGGCGGCGCGTCGATTTCTCGCTGGAGAGGGAGGCCGTCGTGAAGCCAGCCGTATCGACAGACGACCAGGGAGGACACAGATGACACGAACACTCATCGCATTGGTGCTCGCGGCGATGATCGCCCCGGCCACCCTCGCGCACGAAGGACACGAACACAAGATCATGGGGACGGTGTCCGTCATCCACCAGAATCATCTGGAGGTGAAGGCGGCCGCCGACGGCAGGTTGACGACGGTCACGCTGAACGAGAAGACGAAGATCCTCAGGGACAAGACCGCCGTCTCCCGCGAGTCGATCAAGGTGGGGGATCGCGTCGTGGTGACGTACGTCCAGGAGAAGGACGGGACGGGCAAGGACATCCAGATCGCGAAGGAGGTCCGCCTGGGCACCGCAGGCACGGGGACCGGATCGTGATTCGGGATCGCAGCGTCGTTGCCCTCGTTGGCGTGGTGACCCTCGCCGTGCTGTCGGGGGCGACCTGGGCATCGGGACAGACGGTGCCCCAGGCCGAGTCGATCCGGTCGTGGCTCGACGGGTACGTGGCCGCGTTCAACGCCAAGGACCTCGACCGGCTCGGCACGTTCTACCACGCCGACGTGACGATCTTCGAAGGCGGCGGGATCGACCGCGGTTGGTCAGCATACCGCGACCACCACCTCGGCACGGAGTTGCGGGAGTTCGACGACCTGCAGTTCAGTCACTCGAACGTGGCCGTGCAAATGCTGACCGGCCGCGCGGCTTACGTGACCGCTGAGTACTCGCTCCGGGCACGCGTGAAGGGCCGCCCCATCGATTCGGGGGGACTCGAGACGCTCATCGTCGTTCAGATGGACGACGGGGCGTGGCGAATCCGTCATGCACACACGTCGAGCCGGCGACGGCCTGGGCCCGTTCAGTAACACGCATCAGTCCCGGCCGCAGGCTGTCGAGGCCACGAGGCCCGGTCAAGTCCCTGCGGCCGGTGTTCGGCCACTCCCCGATCACCTCTGGGCCTGAGGCTGTTCGCCACCACACGCCTCGCTGTTTGAAAAACCTGCACTCCACCGCCGCCCTGGTCGCGTGCGGCGGAATGTGGCGTCTTCTGTCGGACCTTGGCTCGGCACCTGATCTGCCCTCACGGTCCACGGGACAGGTCGTGTTGGACCCGTCAGGGGGGCGAAACTACAGCCTGACTCTCCGCAGCCGCAGGGAATTGAGGATCACGGACACAGAGCTCAGGGTCATGGCCGCCGACGCCCAGATCGGACTGATCAGCAGGCCGAAGAAGGGGTACAGCACGCCCGCCGCCACGGGCACGCCTAGCGTGTTGTAGACGAACGCCAGGAAGAGATTCTGGCGGATGTTGCGCATCGTCGCCCGGCTGAGCCGTCGGGCTTGCACGATGCCGCGCAGGTCACCTCGTACCAGGGTGACCCCCGCGCTCTCCATCGCGACATCCGTCCCGGTGCCCATCGCGATCCCCACGGCAGCCTCGGCCAAGGCCGGCGCGTCGTTGATGCCGTCGCCCGCCATGGCCACCGTGCGGCCTTCCTGTTGGAGACGCATCACCACCTCACGTTTGCGAGCCGGCAGCACGTCCGCTTCCACCGCGTCGATACCGACCTGCCGCGCGACGGCTTCCGCGGTCGCCCGCGAGTCCCCGGTGAGCATGACGATGCGCAGGCCGGCCGCGTGCAGGTCGCGAATGGCGTCCGGCGTGGTGGCCTTCACCGGGTCCGCGACCGCCACGATGCCTGCTGCCTTCCCGTCAATCGCGACGAGCATCACGGTTTGCCCGTCCGCCCGGCGGGCCTCCGCCTGTGCGGTTGCCGCGCCAGCTTGGATCCCGAGGTCAGCCATCAACCGCTCGTTGCCAACCGCAACATCGCGTCCCGCGACGCGCCCGACGACGCCAGCCCCCGTGCGTGAGTCGAACGTGTCCACCTGGGCCGGCTCCACGCCGCGCTCTCGGGCGGCAGCCACGACGGCCGCGGCGAGCGGATGCTCGCTGGCCTGCTCGAGCCCGGCGGCGAGCCGGAGGAGTTCCCGCTCGTCTCCCTGCTCGGACACGACGTCCACCACGCGCGGCTTGCCCTCCGTGAGCGTCCCCGTCTTGTCGATGACGATCGTGTCGACCTGCTCCAACCGCTCGAGCGCTTCGGCGTCCTTGATCAGCACGCCGGACTGCGCGCCTTTGCCCGTGCCGACCATGATGGCCATCGGCGTGGCGAGCCCCAGCGCACAGGGGCACGCGATGATCACGACGGCGACGGCGTTGACGAGCGCATGCGCGAGCTTCGGTTCTGGCCCTACCAGGCTCCACACAATGAACGTGAGCACGGCCGTCAGGATCACGGCGGGCACGAAGTAGGACGCGATGACGTCCGCGTATCGCTGGATCGGTGCCCGGCTCCGCTGCGCCTCGCCGACCATGCGCACGATCTGTGCGAGCAGCGTGTCGCTGCCCACCCGCTCCGCCTCCATCAGGAGTGTGCCCGTGCCGTTCACGGTCCCGCCGACGACACGCGCCCCCGCGGTCTTCTCGACCGGCAGCGGCTCGCCGCTGACCATCGACTCGTCCACCGCACTACGGCCGTCGATCACCACGCCGTCGACCGGGACCTTCTCGCCGGGGCGCACCCGCAGCCGGTTCCCGACGTGTACGTGCGCCAGAGGGATATCGCGTTCCCCAGCGTCATCGACGAGACGAGCGGCTTTCGGGGCGAGGCCGAGCAACTCCTTGATGGCGGTGCCGGTGCGAGACCGCGCCCGCAGTTCGAGTACCTGCCCGAGCAGGACCAGGACGGTGATCACCACCGCGGAGTCGAAGTACGGCTCCACGACGCCGTGCATCCGAAAGCCGTCCGGGAACAGGTTCGGCGCCAGCGTGGCCGCGGCGCTGTAGAGATACGCTGCCCCGATGCCCAGCGCAATCAACGTGAACATGTTGGCGCTGCGGTTGACGACCGACGCCCACCCTCGTTCGAAGAACGGCCAGCCGGCCCACCACACGACCGGGGTGGCCAGCAGCAGGCCGAGCCAGTTGGTGAGGCGCAGGTCGAGCCGTCCCCCCAGCCCGGCGCCGAGCACCATGTCCGCCATGGCGAGCACGAACACGGGCGCGCCGAGGATCGCGCCCCAGACGAAGCGCCGGCGCATGTCGACGAGTTCCGGGTTCTCCTCGTCCTCGACGCCGACGGTGCGCGGTTCCAGGGCCATCCCGCAGATCGGACACGCGCCTGGGCCGTCGCGCACGATCTCC
>CAYLZN010000034.1:0-26423 GCA_964387935.1 uncultured Vicinamibacteraceae bacterium
TGGGTCAATCTCGGCCTGGGGTCCGTCCTCGGGGTGTCGTTGCTGGCCGCAGGTATCGGCTTCTCAGGGGGGTCCGCCCAGCTGGCCGCCTCGAGCTCGACGCCGCCCGCGGTCATCGCACGTGCCGGGACCACCGATTCGTATGCCGATCTCGTCGAGCGGGTCGCGCCAGCCGTCGTCACCGTCCGGGCCACCCGCTCGGTTCGCCAGACGCAGTTCTCCCCGCAGGACGACCTGTTGCGGCGCTTCTTCGGCGACCAGGAAGGCTCGCGTGGCGACAGCGGCCCGCGGATGCCGCCGCGCCGTCAGGGCGGCCTGGGATCCGGCGTCGTCGTGACTGCCGACGGATACGTTCTGACCAACAACCATGTGGTCGAAGGTGCCGACAAGGTTCGCGTGGACTTCACCAACGGGCGGAGCCTCGAGGCGCGCGTCGTCGGGACCGACAAGCCAAGCGACCTGGCCGTGCTCAAGGTGGCCGCCACCGGCCTCACCACCCTCAGCGTGGGCGACTCGGACCGCGTCCGAGTGGGTGACGTCGTCCTCGCCATCGGCAACCCCCTCGGCGTGGGCCAGACCGTGACGATGGGCATCGTGAGCGGGAAGGGCCGCGCGACGGGTTCCGGCGACGGGGCCTACGAGGACTTCATTCAGACCGATGCGCCCATCAACCAGGGCAACTCTGGCGGCGCCCTCATCAGCACCCGCGGCGAACTGGTCGGCATCAACTCCCAGATCCTGTCGCCGGTGGGCTTCAACATCGGGATCGGCTTCGCGATCCCGTCCAACATGGCGCAGAACGTGCTCGATCAGATCGTCAAGACGGGATCCGTGCGGCGCGGCCTCCTCGGCGTCACCGTGCAGGGCGTGAACGCCGATCTCGCGAAGAGTCTCGGACTGACCGAGGTGCGCGGCGCCATCGTCACCGACGTGACCAAGGAGGGCGCGGCCGCCAAGGCGGGCATCGCGCAGGGGGATGTCATCCTCGCCGTGAACGGGCAGCGTGTGGACTCGAGCAACGCGCTCCGCAACCAGATCTCACAGATCGACCCTGGCACGTCGGTGTCGCTGACCGTGGCGCGCGACGGGCGCGAGCGGCAGGTTCAGGCCAAGCTGGGCGAACTGACCGCCGATCGAGCCGCCGCGCGCCAGGAGACCGCCGAGGGCGGCGCCGACCGCTTCGGGATGACGGTGCGGCCGCTCACGCCGGAGCTGGCGAAGCAGGCGGGCGTTGACGCGGACCATGGCGTGTTCGTGGCGGAGGTTGACCCCGAGGGGCCGGCGGCCGAGGCGGGGATCCAGAGCGGCGACGTGATCACGCAGGTCAACGGCAAGGCCGCCGGGAGCGTGGCGGACCTGAAGGCGGCCCTCGATGGCTCGACGCCCGAGAAGCCGGCGCGGCTGCTGATCAGCCGCCGCGGTGGCAGCCTGTTCGTCACGCTCAGCCGGGTGCCTGAGTAGAACGATGCGCGTGCCCCCTGTCGCGGTCGATCGGTGACCGCGACAGGGGACAGCCCACCCCTGCACCTCACGCGTTCAGCCCTCCGCGCATCGACACCCACTCCCGCGGTGGCTGGCCCGCCCCTTGCACTCCTCCCCGCAGTCCACGGACGGCATGGCGAGGGGCAACAGCGCATGAAGACAGAGAAGACCACGAGAGCAGTCGATCACGAGCGGAGGAGGGCGCTGCGGGCGCTCGGCGTCGCGCTGGCCGGCGGGGCCGCGGCCGGATGCGGGTCATCGGGCGGCGCGGCCTCACCGACGGCCCCGACGGCCTCCTCGACGACCACATCGTCTGCCGGCTCGGGCGCCACGCCGCCTGCTGGCGCCGCCGGCTGCGTGCCCGAAGCGGCTTCCGAAACGCGAGGCCCGTATCCCGATCGTCTCGGCATGATCGGCAACCAGGCCTTCTACCGCCAGGACATTCGCGAAGGGCGGCCCGGGACCGCGCTCACGCTGCAGTTGACGATCGTGGACGTGCGGAGCAGCTGCGCGCCCGTGTCCGGTGCGGCCGTCGAGATCTGGCAGTGCGATGCCGACGGGCACTACTCCGAATACGCCCAGCCAGGCTACAACGGCACTGGACAGACGTTCCTTCGCGGGCTGCAGGTCACCAACGCCAGCGGCCAGGTGTCGTTCCTCACGGTCTATCCTGGCTGGTATCAGGGTCGCGCCACGCACATCCACGTGGACGTCACCGTGGGTGGGCGGCTCGTGAAGTCCACGCAGGTCGCGTTTCCCGAGGACGTGAGTCGCGAGGTGTACGGCAGCGGAGTGTACGCGGCCAAGGGGCAGAACCCCACGACCAACGCGCGGGACAACGTGTTCTCGGACGGCACATCGACCGAGATGGCCACGCTTGGCGGAAGCCCGGCGGGCGGCTACACCGCCACGCTCACGATCGGCGTCGCGCTCTAGGATTCCTCAGGCGCCGGCCAACGTTTTGGCGAGCGCCACGGCGCCGATGGCATCCTCGGCATAGCCGTCGGCGCCGATGTCCCGCGCCCAGGGTTCGGTGACGGGTGCGCCGCCCACCATGACCTTCACCGACTCCCGCAGGCCCTCGGCGCGGAGCATCTCGATCACCTTTCGCTGGTTGCCCATCGTCGTCGTCAGCAGCGCGGACATGCCGACGAGGTTCGCGTGATGTTCGCGCACCGCGGCAAGGAACCGCTCCGGCGGGACGTCCACGCCCAGGTCGTGTACGGTGAAGCCGTTGGCGGAGAGCATGGTCGCCACCAGTGACTTGCCGATCTCGTGGATGTCGCCTTTGACCGTGCCGATCACGACCGTCCCGAGCCGTGTCATCGACTGCTGGCGCGCGCGAAGTTCGGGCTCGAGCAGCGTCATGGCAGCGCCCATCGCACGGGCCGAGGCGATCAGGTTGGGCAGGAAGTACTCGCCGCACTGGAAGCGATCGCCCACCTCGCGAATCCCCGGGACGAGCCCGTGATCGATGATGGCCAGCGGTTCGACGCCGCCGGCCAGCGCGTCGCGCGTCGCGGCGAGGGTCTCGTCCTTTCGGCCCGCCACCACGCCATCGATGATCCTCTTGTACAACGTGTCGGACATGACTGAACTCCTCGAAGGGTGGCGATCCTACGCGGCTGGGAGGTCCGACAGGCCTGCCTGGCGCGCCGCGCGTGTGGTGATCGCCCGCAGTTCGTCGAGCACGTGCTGCGGCGTCGCGGGACGCGTGTACGTGGCCAGCAGGTGGTCCACCCGGTCCCTCGCCCGGTCGGCGGCGCTCTGCCGCCCCCTGGCCAGCCACCCGTCGAGCGACCCGCGATCGACAATTGGTGACGCCATCACCAGTTCCTCCTTGAACCAGCGGAGCGTGTGCGGGTCCGACAGGTAGTCGGCATGGTGGCCCAGGCGCCGCATGAGCGTGAGCGCGATCGGATCCTCGCGCGGCTCGATCCCCCTGACCAGCCGCCTCGCCATCCCGATGATCTCCGCATCCAGGACCAGCTTCTCGAGGCTCTGACAGCTCTCGAAGTCCAGCATGCCCGCACCGGAGATCATGTTGATGCCGGCGAGCGCGCCGAGCAGCGTGCCGCCCGCCGACTCGAACCCGCATTGCGCATCCAGCACCTTCGCGTCGCTCATCCCCAGATACGCATGCGTGGGGAGACCAAGCGCCTTGCCCACTTCGGCGTAGGCGCAGTCGATCAGCCAGGTCCCGACGTCGCCCATCGGGGTCGTGCCCTCGCGCATGTCGAACGCCGCCGGCGATCCGCCCCAGACCATGGGCGCGCCGGGCCGCACCAGCTGACCGATCACGAACCCGCTCAGGCATTCGGCGGCAT
Source organism: uncultured Vicinamibacteraceae bacterium (assembly GCA_964387935.1). Classification (GTDB taxonomy): domain Bacteria; phylum Acidobacteriota; class Vicinamibacteria; order Vicinamibacterales; family JAFNAJ01; genus CAYLZN01. Next base: position 3,810 of record CAYLZN010000034.1, read on the forward strand.
GCTGGACCACGGCGCCGGCCAGTGTGACGGGCGCCGTCGCGCCCGCAAGCGGCATGGACACGATCTCCGCCGGAATGCCGTGGCGCGCACAGTCGATCAGGTTCTGGCACGTCAGGTCGCTCCACAGTAGTGGCGGCGACGGGCAGACGTCGAACACCGCGATGGGACGAGCCGCCAGTGCGGCTTCGCTGCCCGACACCGCGACCAGCATGTCTTTCATCGTCCACCACGTATCCTTGCGGAACGCGCCGGTGACGACGGGTTTGTGGCCGTAGCTGAGGACCAGATAGAGGCGATAGAGGTCGCCGATGTCGGCGGGCACGTCGGCGCACACCATCGCCGTGCTCTGCGCGTCGAGTTGCGGGAGCGTCTCCACGAGCTGGATGAACGACACGAGGTCCGCGGTGGTCGGTGGTCGCTCCTCCCCGGTGTGGCGATCCAGGATGGCGAGTGCGGCGGACCCGGGGTCGAACTGCACCGTGTCGCCGCCGTAGTGCACGGCCGGCGTGCCGTCCAGCGTGTGGAGATCGAAGGTGCGCGGGGCGGACGCCAGGGCCGCGCGCACCTGGGCTTCGGAGATCCGCGCGACCTGGCTCCCTCGATCGACGCGGGCGCCGGCGTCCGCCAGCACACGGCGCGCGACGTCATTGTGCACCTGGACGCCGGGGTCATCGAGCAGGGCAATGGCTTCGTCGACGATGCGGCTGATGGTCAGCGCATCCAGGACCTTGAAGATGGGGCGCATGGGCGGTCCTCGCGGCCGGGGGCGAGGGGAATCTACCATCACGGGACGCTGCAGGCCAGAGTGCGGGCACAAGGAGCGGGCTCAAGGCTCAAGGCTCAAGGCACAAGGCACAGGGCGCAAGGCCCAAGGCCCAAGGCCCAAACCAAGGCACGAGGCATGGCCGAGCTCGTCAGGCTGAAGAAGGTCGGCGACCACACCTTCCGGCGCGTGCGCAAAGACGACTCACTCGGAGAGCCCATCGTGTTCGAGCTGGGGCCGGACGGGAAGGCCCGTCGCTACGTGCAGCACAGCAACCCCTACGACCGCAGGCCGTGAGCAATTCTCTCGATCAGGTGGCCAGGCCGCTGTTGCAGTAATTGCGTACTCACGGGAGGCCGCTCGAGAAAAGCCCAATAAAAGGCGGGTGGCACCTCGCGTGCTTTGTAGGAAGGCATGCTGATCGAGTTCCGGGACGATGGTAGGATGCCGCTCAGAAGGAGCTTCAGACGATCCATGAGCGTGCCCGTGAAGAAACCTCGTGCGACGTATCAGGATCTGCTGCGCGTGCCGGAGCCGCGCCTCGCTGAGATCCTGGAAGGCGAGCTGGTGGTGTCGCCTCGACCGGCGGGGCGGCATGCGGTGGCGGCGGCGATGCTCTCTGGGCACCTGGCGCCGCTGTACATCGGTGGACCGTCCTCCCCGCCGGGTTGGTGGATTCTGAGTGAGCCCGAGCTGCACCTCAACGAGCCTGAGGATGTGGCCGTGCCGGACCTGTGCGGATGGCGCCGCGAGCGCTTGCCGCGGCCGCCGGCGGGCGTCGAGTTCAGGGTGCCGCCAGACTGGGTCTGCGAGGTGTTGTCGCCTGCGACGGAGAGAGTCGATCGCAGCCGCAAGCTGCGCATCTACGCCAGGGCCGGCGTCGGGCACGTGTGGTTGCTCAACCCGGTCGAGCGGCTGCTCGAGGTGCTGCGGCGAGACGGCGAGCGATGGATGCTCGTGGAGGCCTGCAGTGGCGACGAGGTCGTCACCGTCGAACCGTTCGCCGACGTCGCGGTCCCGCTGGCCGACCTGTGGCTCGACTCGACGAGCGACCTCGCCTGAGCCACTGAGCAACGTCGGGGGGGAAGTCACCGCGAATCTCGTGCGATTGTCGTGCGATTGTCCTTGACAGCGCCAGCGCGGCACCCATAATCAGCCCTGAACTCGGAGGGCGCCCACGCGGTTCGCTGAGGGTGCTACCTGCGGCGTGAGGGGATCCGCCCGGGGCTGAGGCGCGTGATAAGGAGGACGAGCGTGGCGAAGAAGAGCGCACAGAAGCACGTTGGGGACGTGATCGGGCTCGGCCGGTCCAAGGTGAAGGCACCGGTTCCGAGCAAGTCGACCGGCAGTCGCCGCCGGGCCGAGGGCATCGAGCTGCCGAAGGCCTCTTCGCGCACCATGAAGCGCGCTGGCGTAGTCGGCGGCGTGCGCGGCCGCGGTCGGTAACCTACCCGGGCGCCGGCCGTATGCCGGCCCATGCCGTATACCCCGCCGTTAGCCGTGCGCCGCGTGAGCCGTACGCCGCCGTACGTCGTACGCCGTACGCCGTACGCCGACTATCTCTTGATCGCATAGTCCGGCCAGCACGAGTCCGGAACGCTCACGCCCCACACCGGATCCGCATCGATCACGCCGGGGCGCCCGGGGATCGCCGGCACGGCCGGCGCCAGCGCCCGTGACGGGTTGAGGGCGCGCGCGATCTCGGCGCGCACGTCCTGCAGGTGCCGCCGCGTCGCCGCATCGGTCGTCTTCGGCAGCGCGGCCCGGATCGCACCGTCCGCGGCGGTGAGTTCGCCACGGAACAGCGCGCGGTTGTCGTCTGCGCTGCCCTGGGCGGCGTTCACGCGTGCGGCGGCGAGGTCGAGCCACACGCGCTGCAGGTTGCGGCGATACGGATCGATCCTGACGCTGGCGGCGTCGAGCTCGCTCCAGACGCCCTTGCGCACATCGGTCAGGAAGTCCGTCGGCCGGTACGCGGCGTTGCCGTCGATGGCCTCGACCTCCACCATGCGCGCGAGGCGCGTGGGCGAGAGCAGGCTGCTCAGCACGCGGCCCTGGGCCGAACGCACGCGGTCCAGCGCGCCGTTCGGCTCGATGCGGCGCAGGATCTCGGGCTGGAGCGCCCACGTCGGCGTGGCAAACGCGTTGGCGTTCAGGAAGGCCACGGCTTCGGCCTGCTTCGCGCGCGGGACCACCGTGAACTTCACACCGTCCTGGCCGGCGTACTTCTCCTGCGAGTGGAGGCCGCCCACGATGGCCGTCACGTGGTTCATCTCGAGCGTCCACTGCCCGAGCATGCGCCCGTACAGTTCGCTGAGGTCCTCGTATGATTCACCGCTCGTCGTCGTCGCCGGCACGAGCAGGTCCGCCACGCGCTTCAGGTTCTTCAACCCGAGTGTCGTCGCCTGCACCGCGTCGGCATCGCCGACCGCTTCGGTCAGCTCGCCAGGGTCGCTGCCGCGACTGTTCGCCGTCGAGAACCGCAGCCAGGGCGTCGCGTCCTGCTCGCGTGCCCACTCGTTCAGCGTCTTCCGCTCGTCGTCCGGGGTCTTCGCGCCGGGAATCGGCTTGTAGCCCCAGCGGGTGGCGAACAGGTCGTAGGGCCCGATACCGGGCACGAGCAGTTTCGGATCGATCCGGTCCTCCGGCTGCGCCACGTAGTTGAACCGTGAGTAGTCCATCAGCGTGGGCGTGTGTCCCATCTTCGCGAGCCACGCCGGGTCGCGCAGCTTCTCGATCGGGTAGAGCGAGCTCGCCTTCATGTTGTGCTGGAAGCCGAGCGTGTGACCGACCTCGTGGGCGACGACGTATTCGATCAGGGTGCCCATGAGGTCATCGGGCATCGGCAGCTTGTGGACTCGCGGGTCGAGCGGGCCGACCTGCGTGAAGTACCAGGACCGCTGCAGGTTCTGGATGTTGTGGTACATCTGGATGTCCGACTCCAGGATCTCACCGGAGCGCGGGTCGTGGACGTGGGGACCCACGGCGTTCTCGATCGTCGACGGCAGCCATCGGATCACCGAGTAGCGTGCGTCCTCGGGGCTCCAGTCCGGGTCCTCCTGCGGTGAGGGCGCAGTCCTGGCCACGATGGCGTTCCGGAAGCCGGCTGCCTCGAAGGCCTCCTGCCACTTCTCGACGCCGCGCTTCACGTAGGGCACCCACTTCGCCGGCGTCGCCGGGTCCACCCAGTAGGTGATCGGCTTCACGGGTTCGGACAGGGCCGCGGCGGGGTCCTTCTTCTCGAGTCGCCACCGCGTGATGTAGGTTCGTTCCTCCGCGCGATGCTCCGGTCGGCTGAAGTCCAGCTGGTCCACCGAGAAGTAGCCGACCCGGTCGTCGGCCAGGCGCGGCATCATCGGCGTCTCGGGCAGCTTCACCATGGAGAAGTGCATGAGAACGCTGTAGCTGCCAGGCCGTGCGGGTGTCTGTGACGCCCCTGGGAACGGTGACGGCGGCGTCGGCGCTGCGGGCGTCGGCGTGGAATCGGCCGGCACGGCGAAGGTATGAATCGCCTCCACCTCGATGTTCTCGGGGAACGACACGGCGCGCTCGATGAACGATCGGGCGCTGTCGAAGGTGCGGGCCCTGATACGGGCGCGGACCGAGAGCTCCGGCAGCTCCGTCGTGAAGAGCCGCGTCACTTCGATCACCGGCGAGTCGTCCTTGCCAAAGGCCTCGATGTTGAAGGCCATCACGATCGGGTGGAAGTTGGCGGCCTCGACGGCCTTCGCGATGGGCTCGCCGCGGTCGGCGACGATGTTGTAGGACACGGCGCGGAGGAGGACTCGGTTGTCACGACGTTCGAAGCGCACGACACGGTTGCCCGCGGCCTGTCCGCCGTAGCCCACCCCGAGGGTCGTCTTCGCGATCTGTTGGACCCACAGGAAGTCCCTGCCGAGTTCCTTCGCCGGGATCTCGTAGTAGATCCGTTCCTTGATTCGATGGACGGTGAAGATTCCCTCGTCCGACCTGGCGTCCTTGGTGATGACCTTGTCGTAGGCCCGCGGCTCCGGCGCGTCCCGCCGATCGGGGGGACGCGCCGCCGCTTCCTGCTCCTGGCCAGTGCCGGCCGGAGGGGCGGGCGGTTGGGTGAACGCGGGCAGGGGGACCGCGCACGAAGCCGTAACGAGAAGGGTGATCAGGTGTCGTCGAGTGCGGCTACCGGGCATGTGACTCTCCAGAGGGAACGGGCACCGACGCATGGTAACAGGAAGGGGCGGCGCCACGCCTGACGGGTGATACCCTTCGGCCATGCTGCGTCATCCGAAGTCGTCTCGCGCAAGGGCACTGACCTGCGCCGGCGCGCTGGCCCTCGTGGCGCTCACCGCGGACCCGGCACTGCGCGTGCCCCGTGCGCAGGTTCCGCCATCCCCCACGGTCCCTCTCGTCCTGGTCGGCGGCACCGTGCTCGACCTGTCGAACGGCGGGCGCACATCGGCCGACGTGAAGGACGCCGTGGTGGTGATCGACCGGGGCCGCATCGAGGCCGTGGGGCCGCGCGCGACCGCCCACATTCCCAGAGGGGCCCGCGTCATCGACGCCTCCGGCACGTTCATCGTCCCGGGCCTGCACGACGTCTTTGCGACGGTCAACAACCAGGGGCAGGCCAACGCGTTCCTCTACATGGGGGTCACGTCGATCGTCGGGCTCGACGAGCCGGGGGGTCGTCGCGGCGCGCTCTGGCGTGACGCGAAACCCGGTCCGCGGGTCTATCCGCTGGACGACCTCACGGGATACGACGCGAGCGGGCTTCCGCCCGAGGACCGCTCGCTCTACACGCTCACGACGCGCGGCCGGCGTCTCGGGGACGCCGCATTGCGCGCGGAAATCGACCGGCTCGCGGAGGCGGGCGTGAAGGTCCTCCTGCTCTACTACTCCCTCGATCTGGAACAGGTACGCGTGGCGGCAGAGCACGCGCGGCGGCGCGGGCTCGCCACCATCGGGGAACTCGGCGCCACGACCTTTCCGGAGGCCGCTGCCGCCGGCGTCATGGCGTTCGTGCACACCAGCCGCTATTCCCTCGAGCTGGCGCCCGCCGCGTTGCGGGCCGAGGTCGCGAAGGCCCCGTTCGGACCGCCGCGTCGCCGGTTCTACGAGTTCCTCGCGAGCCTCCAGCCCGGAGACCCATCGCTCGCCCGCTACGCGAAGGAAGTGGCGATGGGGCGTGCGGCCCTCATCCCGACCCTGGCCATGAACTACCTGGAACTGCCGGGACATCGCAACCCGTGGACGGAGCCGGCGGCGGTCCTGCTCGATCCGAAAGACATCCACCTGCCCGCGAATCCACACACGGGCGAGCAGGAGCCGCCGGCCAACGCCGTGCGGGACGCCTTCCCCCCGGGGGCGACCGCGAGCCTGCAGATGATCGAGGCCGCCTACTGCAAGGCCGGGGCGACCTACCTCGCTGGAAGCGGCACCGACGCGTTCGGCACCATGGCGGGGATCTCGCTGCACATCGAGCTCGAGATGCTGGTGCGCGCCTGCCTCACGCCGCGGCAGGCGCTGGCGGCCGCCACGACGAATGTCGGAGATCGGTTCGGCTGGTCGACGGCCGGACGCGTGGCGCCTGGCTACGACGCGGACCTGCTCGTGCTCGAGGCCGATCCGACGGTCGAGATCGCCAACCTGAAGCGGATTCGCCAGATCGTACTGGGAGGCCAGGTGATCGAGCGCGAGACGTTGCTCGAGAGGGGTCGCCGGGGCTGAAAGCCCCGGCGCTCCGAACCCCGAGCCCCGGCGCTCCGAACCCCGAGCCCCGGCGCTCCGAGACCAACAGGGCTCGGAAGGCCGTTACCGCACCTCTCTCACGCCCGTCACCTGATAGTTCGTTTCGCCGAAGCAGCTCGGGACCGGCGGGTGCAGCTCGTACCGCAGGGACACCTGCTTGCCCATCGACGCATTGATCGCGGCGGCCACCGCAGCGTCCCTCACCGTGAAGACGAACTTCTCGGGCAGCGATCCTGGCACCGTGGCGACTGCCAGCTCACCTTCCCACGTCTTGCAGACGAACCCCTGGTTGGAGAACTTCTGCACGAGGCCGGCACGCTCGCCTTCCGCGTACGAGAACCGCAGGGCCACGAACACGTACACGACGTAGGCGAGCACGACGATGGCCATCGTCCACAGCGTCCACCGCCGAATGGTCGAAAGGAATCGCGAGAAGGCGGACGGTGGTGGCGCGGAGACGGAGGCCCCGGAGGTGCTGCCCGCCGCGGTGGGGGAAGACGGCTTCGTTGGATCCGCTGGGTTCATCCGGCTGCTCCTGCGACGCCGAGGAGTCTATCGCACTTCACCTGATGGTCCCCGTGCGTCAGTCGCCCGATACCAGTCCACCGTGGCGCGCAGGCCCTCGTCGATAGGGGTGAAGTCGCCGCCGAACCTGGCCGCGTACTTCGAGTGATCGACGAGATAGGGGCGATCGACCTGGAACTGCATCTCCTCGAGCTCGCGCATCATCGGGTTGATGAGCGCGAGGCCGCGGAGCAGCCAGCGCGGCAGGGTTGACAGACGGGCCGGACGCGCCACAAGCGCAGCGATCTTGTCGACCACGGCGCGCAGCGCGATCGGCGGGGCGTTCGGCACGTGCCAGATCTGCCCGAAGGCATCGTCAGCAGTGGCAACGGTGACAAGCGCACGCACGAAGTCCGGCGCGTAGGTGAACGTGTGCGGCTGATCGGGGTCGCCCAGCACCTGTGCCGGCCTGCCGGCGAGCAGGCGTCCGACGACGCGCTCGCCGAGCTGCGACAGACGCACCCGCGGCCCGTAGAAATCGCTGGCCCGGACGATTGCGACTCGTGCGCGCCCGGCCCGGTGCGCCTCGAGCATCGTGTGGGCCATGCGGGCGCGCAGGGCGGGCTTGCGCCCTGACGTCGTCGCCGGCATGTCCTCGCGCAGCGGTGCGTGCTGCGGTCCGTAGGCGTACAGGTTGTCGGCGAAGATCAGGCGCGCGCCCGAGGCTGCTGCGGCGGCGAGCAGCCCCTCGACGATCGGCGGCCAGCCGGTCAGCCACTCGGGGTACGGCAGTCCCATGGTCGCGAAGAGGACATCGGCGCCGCGGGCGAGACGCGTGGTGGTCTCGCGATCCGCCGCATCGCCGGAGACGAGGGCGACGCCAGGCGGCGCGTCGCCGCGTCCCGAGCGGCACACCCCGGTGACGTGAATTCCTGCGGTCGCCAGCGCCTCCATGAGCCCAGTGCCAATCGGCCCGCTGCAGCCGAAGACGACCGCCCGTTTCACTTGCGGCCCTTCTCGTAGGTGCCCATGAGGTCTACCTGCTGCAGGACGTGTCCCTGCATCGCCCGTTCCACGTCGGCCTTTCGAGGGTGACCCAGGTTGGGCAGGACGGTGTCGAGGGCGAACAGCTTGAAGTAGTAGCGATGTCGACCAATCGGCGGGCACGGTCCGCCGTAGCCGGTTCGGCCCCAGTCGTTCAGGCCTTCGCCAGTGCCTGCGGGCAACTGGCTCGAGGTCACGCCCCGTGGGAGCCCCTGGCTCTCGGGCGGCAGGTTGTAGAGGACCCAGTGCACCCAGACCATCTTCGGGGCGCGCGGATCCGGCGCGTCCGGGTCATCGACGATCAGGACGAGGCTCTTCGTGCCGGGTGGCGCGCCCTGCCAGGCGAGCGCTGGCGAGACGTCGCGTCCTTCGCAGGTGTACTCCGCGGGGATCGACGACTGGTTCGAGAACGCCGGTGAGCTGATGACCATGGCTGCGTCCCTCCTACCGTGACGCCTCCTTCTGCGCGTCCGTCAGGACGCGGCCGTCACATCGGTGTGCCGGAAGTCGCTGCCCACGAAGAGCAGGGAATCACCAGCGGCGGCGGCCGTGGCGTACGCCAGGCAGTCGCCGAAGTTCAGCGCGGCCTTGTGACGACCCCGGCCGTACCGGCCGAATGCATCCGCCGCAAGGCGCCATTCGGTCTCGCCAAAGGACGCGACGGTGACGCCGAGTTCGTGGATCAGGTCGTGGACGGCGCGATCTCCGGCACGACCCCGGCGTCCGGCGTAGACCAGGCTCGTTTCCACCAGCGTGGGTGCGCCCACGCGGACGGTGTCTGCCTCGAGGATGCGATCCACCAGATCGAGATGCCCCGGCTCCGAGAAGAGGACGGCGATCAGCGCGGACGTATCGAGGGTCATACGCCCTCCGGTCCGTATCCGAGGATCGCGTCCTCCTCCTGGCGTGTGAGGCGTCGGCCCAGCTGGTGCTTGGGGATCGACGGCCAGATCTTCGTCTCGAGCGTGCGGAGCACCCGCTCGCGGCGAGTGGAGCCGGACGGGCCCTTCAGGCGGCGCCGTCGCTCCTCGAGCGCGCGCCGGATGGCTTCGGTCTTGGATTCCCCGGTCAGCCGCGCCACCTCCGCGGCGAGGCGTTCGACTTCCGCGTTCTTGACGTTGAGGGCCATCGCTACACCATGGTGTAACACAGATGGTGTAATGGTGTAAACCTGAACTACTTCAACGCTTCCAGGTACCTCGTCACCAGCGCGCGCTGCGGACCGCGGTAGGCCGCGGCGTATCGATCCAGGCGCGCCCGGCCCGCCGCGTCGAGCGGCTGCCCACTGTTCGACGGGTGCAGGGCGACCACGGCAGCGAGCAGGGCCTCCTGGTCCGACGGGTGTCGCACGAGGTAGCCGTCCAGCACGGGGCCAGCCTCACGGTGCCGTCCGGCCATCACGAGCGCCAGCCCGAGCCGACGCGCCACCTCGTCGTCGTCCGGCCAGCGGGCGAGCGCGCCCTGCAGCACCTCGATGACCGCGGTCGGCTGCCCGGCGCGAAAGCGGGCATCGGCGAGCCACACGTACGCGATCGGCGGTCGCACGGCCGTGCCGAGGGCCTGCTGCCACACGCCGGCTGCATCACGATCGCGTCCGCTGGCGGCGTAGCAGGTCCCGAGGTAGAACGCCGCCGGGTAGAAATCGCGGCGAGGACCGGCCGCGATGTTGAACTGCGCGGCGGCCTTGTCCAGCTGTCCTTGCCGCAACAGGTCCAGGCCCTGGAGCAGCGAGGCGGCCTGCTGGTGGCCGGCCTCGAACGCCGCCAGCGCTGCCGCGCGATACTCGCCGGCCCGCGCGCTCGCCACGATCGGGGCGAGCGCGGGCGTGGACCGCTCGAGACCCTCGAGCATCGCGCCGAGCACCGCCGGTTGCAGCGCCTGCTTCGCGTCGAGCGCCGGCGGCGCGGTGAACAGGGACGTCGGCAAGGTCACGGGCACGGCCGCATCACCGTCGCCCGCCGCGCGGACCACGATCACGAACGGGCGCGACAACTGTCCCGCGGGCTTGCCGTCCCGCACGATCGTCGCGCGGGCGAGGTAGCGGCCAGGCGGCAGCGCCTGCACGGGTACGATCGCGGCCGCAATCCGCATCCCGGGGTGCGCACTCGCCACCAGTTCCGCTTTCGTGGACGCGATCGCGATGCCGCTCTCATCGCCTGCGACGTCGATGGTCACGGCGGTCTGGTCGAACGTCGCCGGTGAGGCCGCGTGGAGGTTGACGAACGCCGCCAGGCGACCGTCGTGCACGCGCGGCTCGACGGCCGGCACGAGCCGATCGCTGGTCCGGTCCGACGCGTTGCCCACCACGAGGTCACCGGCGGAGAATTCCTGCCCGATCATCTGCCACGCCGCCAGCGGCCGCAGCACGGTGCCGCGACGGCCTTCTGCATCCACGGCCCCGAACCGGAGCGTGTAGCTGCCGGGGTCGAGCGCGATCGCGGCCATGTAGGTCAGCGGCGCGTCGGGCCGGCCGTCGGCCGGGGTGAGCCGCTTCCGCTCCATGCTGCTGGCGACGACCTTGTTGTCCCGGTCCACCACCGCGAATCCCACGGTGAACTCGGCGGCCGGCGCCCCGGGCTGCCCGACGTCGGCCGCAATGACCACGCTGACGCGTCCCCCGCCTGGATCCTGATTGGCGTACGACGTCACCCGCACCGGCAGTTCGGGGACCGCCATGGGCGATCGGAGAGCGGTGGCGAGCAGGGTCTCTGCCGTGCGCGCGCCGTCGGGCACCTCGGGCATGACGAAGGCCCGTCGCGAGCGCAGCGTCGTCCCGCGGCGACGCACCTCGACCTCGATCCGGTGCCGCTTGCCGTCGCGGTCGGACGGCACCTGTTCGACGCCGAGCAGGTAGTACCCGGACATCTCCGTGAGCAGGCGCTCGAACACCGCGTCGCCCGTACCGACGATGCGAAAGAGCGACCCCCGGCTCAGGCCGGCGAGCTGCTCCAGGCCCTCCTCCCTCGTCCGTCGGTCGTCGTCGATCGTGGGGGACAGCAGGCTCTCGGAGACGTCGAACCGGGGAGTGTCCATCATGAGCACGCTGATCGACACGCGCGCCAGTCCCGCCTGCGTGGCGATGTCGTCGAGGCGGCCGGGATCCTCGACGCTGAGCCCCTCGGACATCAGGATCATCGACTTCTGCCCATCGAGGATGGCCACCTGGCGGATCAGGTCGCGCAGGCTGTGCAGGAACCCGTCCGTGCGCTCGCGCTGCGACTGCACCATGTCGAACGCCTGGTTCTCGATCTCGCGTTCGCAGCGCTCGATGACGATCGCCGACGCCCCGTCCGGGGCGCACTCGCGGAACACCACCTCGCGCAACCGGTTCAGGTCGCCCCGGACCACGATGGCGTTGGCCTCGGCCATGCCGATGTTGAACTTGCCCTCGTACTTCGACCAGGTCCCGGCCACCGTGCCCATCGCCTCGCGGATGCGGGCGTGGTCGTCGGTGAAGTCCACGGCGGCCCCGGGCTCGGGAAGCGCGAGGAACGCCACACGATCCAGCGGGCTGAGACGATCGAGGAAGCGGCCGGCGGTGGCCAGGATGGGCCGGGCCGCCCCGAGGCGGATGTTGCCCTGATCGACGACGAGCAGGATCTGGCGGCCGGCCGGTGGACCCACGTTGGTCGTGACCTGCGGATCACTGGGCTCGGCCGCCATGCGCCTGGCCTCGTCGACGTCGATGCGGATGTACTCGGCCGAGACGACTCGTCGCGGCTGGCCGTCGATCTTCACCGTGAACTCTGGCGCGCGGAGGTCGGAGACCGGGCGACCCCGATCGTCGAGGACGGTGACATCGACTGCGAGGACCTCCACGCCCGTGCGGAACGTGGGCCCTTGGGGGGGCGCTGGCGTGGGCGCGGCCGGTGGCGGCGTCTGCGCCGTCACGACGGCTGCCGCCAGGTATCCCGCGACAAGAACCTCGAGGGCTCGATGCATACGCGTGTTCCCTTGCCCTTCAGACTGGCCGAGAGTTACGAAGATAGCCGAAATCGGCGACGAGGCGGATCCGGAGGCACAGAGAGGCGCCAGCGCCGCCTGTTGGTGCTAGCATCGATCTCGACGGCACGCATTCCGGCCCCCTGGGGTGACGGCGATGGTGGGCACGACCCTGCAGCACTACAAGATAGTGCGGGCCCTGGGGCATGGGGGCAGGGTGAGGTGTACGCCGCCGAAGACCTGCATCTTCATCGGCTGGTGGCCCTGAAGATTCTGCCGCCAGAAACGGCGCTCGACCCTGAGCGCCTGCACCGGTTCCAGCGGGAAGCCCAGGCCGTCGCCGCACTGAACCACCCGCACATCGTCACGATCTACGGGGTCGAGCAGGCCGGTGGTGTCCACTTCCTGACGATGGAGCTGGTGGAGGGACAGACGCTGGAGCAGGAGATCCAGTCCGGAGGCCTGCCGTTTGCGCGCGTGCTCGAGATCGCGGTGCCGCTGGTCGACGCCGTGCGTGCGGCGCACGAACACGGGATCGTGCATCGGGACTTGAAGCCCGCCAACGTCAGGTTGGGGGCCGAGGGGCGGCTGAAGGTACTGGATTTCGGCCTGGCGAAGCAGACACGGCCGGCGCCGACGGGCGCGGAGTCCGAGACGGTGACCGGCGTGGCGGTCACCGCGGAGCACAAGATCCTCGGGACGGCGGCGTACATGTCGCCGGAGCAGGCGGAAGGCCGGCCGGTGGATCACCGGGGCCGGTGCAGGCGAGCTACAGCCAGGTGACGTCGGCGTCGGGGGTGGAGCAGTATCCGAGCCTGTCACCGGACGGCCAGTGGGTGGTCTATTCAGGGCTGGAGGTCGGGCATCGACGGATCTTCCTGCAGAGCGTGAGCGGGCAGAACCCGTTTGCGATCACGAAGGACCCGGCGGCCGACGATGACCAGCCGGCGTTTTCGCCGGCCGGGGAGCGGATCGCGTTTCGCTCGAGTCGCGATGGCGGAGGGCTGTTCGTGATGGGGCGGACGGGAGAGGCGGTGCGGCGGCTGACGCGCGCCGGGTTCAACCCGAGCTGGGCCCCGGACGGCACGAAGATCGTCTATGCCACCGAGAACGTCCAGCTCACGCCCATGAACTGGGAAGGCACGAGCCACCTGTGGATCGTGGACCTGAACACCGAAGCCACACAGAAGCTGAGCGACGTTGACGGTGTGCAGCCCAGCTGGTCTCCGCACGGCCAGCGAATCGCCTACGCCGGGCGGTTCACGCAAAACCGGCAGATGCACATCTACACGATGCAGGCCGGTGGGGGCACGCCTGAACCGCTGACGAGCGGGTCGTCCACGGACTGGAGCCCGGTGTGGGCCCCGGACGGGAAGTCCCTGTATTTCGCCAGCGATCGCGGCGGCAGCATGAACCTGTGGCGCGTGCCCGTCGAGGAGGCCACCGGAACACCAAGGGGCGAGCCGGAGGCCATCACGACGCCCGCGCCGTTCCTGGCGCATCCGAGCCTCTCCGGCGACGGGACGCGCATTGCGTACAGCGCGGTGCTGGAGACCCAGAACATTCAGCGGCTGCCGTTCGATCCGGTCGCCGCGCAGGTGACCGGCGAGCCCGAGTGGCTCACCACCGGCTCGCGTCGCTGGTCGTCGCCGGATGCTTCGCAGGACGGGCGGTGGCTCGCCTTCCAGTCGCGGGTGCGACCCGAAGGGCACCTGTACATCATGCGAACCGACCGCACAGGCCTGACGCAACTGCCGAGCGATGACAAGATCGATCGCGTGCCGCGATGGTCACCACGTGGCGACTGGATCGCGTTCTTCTCCAACCGCGGCGGCGGCGAACACCTCCAGCTCTGGAAGATCCGCCCAGATGGCAGCGGGCGCCAGCAGCTCACGCAGTCCGAGAGTGTGGGGATCACGACCTGGTCTCCGGACGGATCGCGGATCGCGGTCTCGACCGTTGCGGGCGCGAAGACGTACGTGTTCGACCCAGACCGGCCCTGGCAAGACCAGACACCCCTGGTCCTGCCCGCGCCGGCCGCCTCGGAGCGCGCGCTGGTTGCGACCTCGTGGTCGCCCGATGGAGAACGGCTCGCCTGCCAGACGGGCTTCAACGAGGGCGGATCGAATCCCCACCTCGGCATCGTGGCGTACTCGTTCAAGACGAGTCGGTACGAGCGCCTCACCGACTTCGGCGAGTGGCCCGTGTGGCTCCCGGACAGCCGGCGCATTCTTTTCGTGGCACGGGGCAAGGGGTTTCATGTGCTCGACAGCCAGACCAGGGCCGTGAAGCAGATCTTCGCGGTCGAGAGCGACACCATCGGCCCGCCGCGGCTGCCCGCCGACGGGCGCGCCATCTACTTCACCCGACGCGTGACGGAGGCCGACATCAACCTCGTCACGCTGCGGTGATGTCGGTCATCGGTTCTCGGTCATCGGTGCTCGGTCATCAGGAGGGTTGCGCGATGAACCTGCGTGCGTTCAGTCTTGCAGTGGTGGCAACGTCGATCGCCGGCGCGCTGGTGCTGGCACAAACCCAGAAGGTGGCGAGCCCGCCGGGGACCGCGGCCACGGAAGTGGGCGGCAAGTACGCGGACACACCGGACGGGCCGGTGTACAAGGGCGGGAAGTGGATCGAGGTGAGCTACGGTCGCCCCATCAAGCGCGGGCGGCAGGCCTTGTTTGGCGCCGGCGCCGAGTACGGCAAGGCGATGTACGGCGGCGCCCCGGTGTGGCGCGCAGGTGCGAACCAGACGACGCGCCTGAAGACCGAGGTGCCGCTGGTGTTCGACGGCAAGACGCTGCCGCCGGGTGAATACAGTGTGTTCGTCGACCTCAAGGAGAAGGGCTGGACGCTCATCTTCTCGAACTGGGCGGCGCAGGCGAAGTACGACCCGAACAACAAGAACGCTCTGTGGGGCGCCTATGACTACACGCCGGACAAGGACGTGCTGCGCGCCCCGATGACGCTGGGCACGCTGCCGTTCTCGATGGACCAGTTCACGATTGCGTTCGTCGACATGACGGCGACGGGCGGCACCCTCGCCATGATGTGGGACACGACGGTCGCGCGCACGCCGTTCACGTTTGGCAGGTGACGCGGCGACTCAGGCGCGTGTGACTCGCACGCCTCGAGCCCGCCCCGCAGTCAGTCGATCCAGAGGTCCGAAAGCGCGATCTCGATCTCCGCGAAGGGCTCTGCCCGCACCGTGACGTCTCCCGCGTGCGTCGAGACGATGACCCACGACCCGGCCTCGAGGCGCAGGACTTCCAGCGTGCGTGCGCCCGGATCGATCAACCAGGTGTGTTTCACCCCTTCGCGCGCATAGATGGCGAGCTTCTGGGTGCGGTCGAGTCGAGAGGTGGAGGGAGACAGGACCTCGCAGATCCAGTCCGGTGCGAGTGGGAAGTAGGCGGTCTTCGGCAGGTGCGGCATCCGGCCCCGGCGCCAGCCGGCCCAGTCCGGCACGAGCACGTCGTCGGCCAGGTGGAGTTCGGGCTCCAGGAGAATCCACCAGCCACCTGGGCCCCCACGGCCGTGGTCGAACGGGCCAACCAGCATGCCTCCGAGCGACGAGCCCGCCCTCGTGTGCGGAGGCGCGGGCCTCGGCGACACGTGCAGTTCTCCGTTGACGATCTCCGCCACCAGGTTGTCTGGCAGTCTTGCCAGATCCTCGTACGTCGCGGGGCGATCGAACGGCGGAACCCTCGCCATCGGTGGCATCATACATCGTCGCCTCGCACACGACGTGCCAGCGCACAGCAGACGCGCACGCGTCCTTTTTTGGCGCGATCAGATGGGATGCTGCGCCGCCGTCGTCGAGTCGTTGCACTGGCGACAACAGGGCAGTCGAGCAGCGTGGCAGTTCCCACGATCCCGATCCGCGCCGCCTCCTGCCCGTACGCCCTCCTGCCCGTACGCCCTCCTGCCCGTACGCCGCCTGCCCGTACGCCTCTGACCGTACGCCCTCCTGACCGTACGCCGCCGTACGCCATACGCCGTACGCCGTACGCCATCGATCAACGATGCGGGCGTACCACCAGTGGCTAACTTGAAAGGGCGAAGTGTGTTCGAGTAGCGTCCAAGCTGAGCTCAGGAGGCTTCGATGGCAACCCAGCACGACAGGCATGTTCGTTCGATTCTGCCCATCCCCGACGTCCGCAAGCCGGAACTCACCGCGTTCGACGCGAAGGACCCGGATTCTCGATTCCCGCCCATCCAGCCGGTGCTTCCGCCGGACGGGGCGCCAAACGTGCTCATCATCCTGCTCGACGACGTCGGTTTCGGCTCGAGCAGCGCGTTTGGCGGGCCGTGCGCGACGCCGGTCGCCGAGAAGCTGGCGGCCAACGGGCTGAAGTTCACCCGCTTCCACACCTGCGCGCTGTGCTCGCCCACGCGGCAGGCGATGCTGACCGGCCGCAACCATCACTCGGTCGGGATGGCCGCCATCACGGAGATCGCCACGGCCGCCCCGGGATACAACTCGCTGCGCCCGAACACCAAGGCGCCGCTGCCGCTCACGCTGAAACTGAACGGCTATGCGACCGCGCAGTTCGGCAAGTGTCACGAGGTCCCGGCCTGGCAGACCTCGCCCATGGGCCCGTTCGACGCCTGGCCGACCGGGGGCGGGGGGTTCGAGTACTTTTACGGCTTCATCGGCGGCGAGGTGAGCCAGTACGACCCGGCCCTCTACGAAGGTACGACCCCCGTCGAACCACCTGCCACAGCGGAGGAGGGCTACCACTTCACCGAGGACATGACCGACCGCGCCATCGGCTGGGTGCGCCAGCAGAAGGCGCTGATGCCGGAGAAGCCGTTCTTCGTCTACTTCGCGCCGGGCGCGGTCCACGCCCCGCACCACGTGCCGAAGGAGTGGGCCGACAAGTACAAGGGACGCTTCGCCCAGGGCTGGGACAGGCTCCGCGAGGAGACGTTCGCAAGGCAGAAGGCGCTGGGCGTCATCGCCCCGGACGCCGAGCTGACGCCGCGCCACGCCGAGATCCCGGCGTGGGACGAGATGCCCGCCGAACTGAAGCCGGTGCTCGAGCGGCAGATGGAGGTCTACGCCGGGTTCCTGGAGCACACCGACCACCACGTCGGCCGCCTTGTCGACGCGCTCGGCGACCTCGGCGTCCTCGAGAACACGCTCGTCTACTACATCTTCGGAGACAACGGCGCGTCGGCGGAAGGCACGCACAACGGCGCGTTCAACGAGATGTCCAACTTCAACGGCATGGCCGCGCTCGAGACGCCGGAGTTCATGCTGTCGAAGATCGACGAGTTCGGCTCGCCCACGGCGTTCAACCACTACTCCGTGGGCTGGGCGTGGGCGACCAACGCGCCGTACCAGTGGACGAAGCAGGTGGCCTCTCACTGGGGCGGCACGCGCAACGGCACGATCGTGCACTGGCCGCGCGGCATCGAGGAGCGCGGGGGGCTGCGTCACCAGTTCACGCACGTGATCGACGTGGCGCCGACGGTCCTCGAAGCCGCCAGCCTGCCGGAGCCGACCCTGGTCAACGGCGTGCTGCAGTCGCCGATGGAAGGCACCAGCATGTTGTACAGCTTCGGTGACGCGAAGGCGCCGGAGCGGCACGACGTGCAGTACTTCGAGATGGGCGGCAACCGCGGCATCTACTACAAGGGCTGGAGCGCGGTCACGAAGCACCGGACGCCCTGGATCCTGGTGGACCAGAAGATGGTCGCCTTCGACGACGACGTGTGGGAGCTGTACGACGGGAGCAAGGACTGGTCGCAGGCGCGCGACCTGTCCAAGGAGAACCCGGAGATGCTGCGCAAGCTGCAGCGGCTGTTCCTGATCGAGGCGACCAAGTACAACGTGCTCCCGCTCGACGACCGCGGCACGGAACGGTTCGTCCCCGAGCTGGCGGGGCGGCCGACGCTCATCAAGGGCAACTCGCAGCTCTTCTTCCCCGGCATGGGACGGCTCCAGGAGAACAGCGTCGTCAACGTGAAGAACCACTCGTTCAGCGTCACCGCGGAAGTGACGATGGGCAAGGGCAAGCCGGCCGACGGCGTGATCATCGCGCAGGGCGGTCGCTTTGGCGGCTGGAGCCTGTACGCGAAGGACGGCTGCGCGAAGTTCGCCTACAACGTGCTCGGCATCCACGAGTTCACGACCGTGGCGACCGAGCCGATCCCGGACGGGAAGTGCCAGGTGCGCATGGAGTTCGCCTACGACGGCGGCGGCCTCGCCAAGGGCGGCAACGTCACGCTGTACTACGACGGGCGCGCCGTCGGCTCGGGCCGCGTGGCCTTGACGCAGCCGATGGTGTTCTCGATGGACGAGACTACCGACATCGGCCACGAGTCTGGTACGCCGGTGACGCCGGACTACAGCGTCCACGCGAGCAAGTTCACTGGCAAGATCCACTGGGTCCAGCTCGACGTGGGTGTCGACGACAACGACCACTTCATCTCGCCCGAGGAGCGCCTTCGCATTGCGATGGCGCGGCAGTAGTCGAACGGCGATCGATCGTCGCGGCCGAGTCCCTAGCGGCGGGACTCGGCCGCGGACGGTCTGCGGCACATTACGCGGGTGATTGACACGCCAACAGAACGCCAACAGAAAGGAACCCAATCATGGGTCAACAGGCGAACAAACTACCAAACATCCTGATCATCTGGGGCGACGATGTCGGCATCTGGAATATCAGTGCCTACCATCGCGGCATGATGGGCGGCAGCACACCGAACATCGACCGCATCGGCAAGGAAGGGATGATCTTCATGGATCACTACGCCCAGGCCTCCTGCACTGCGGGACGCGCGGCGTTTATCACGGGACAGTATCCGATCCGCGTGGGCCTGGCCACCGTCGGCCTACCCGGCAGCGAACAGGGCCTGTCGAAGCTGGACCCCACGCTGGCGAACTTGCTCAAGCCGCTCGGCTACGCCACCGGCCAGTTTGGCAAGAACCACCTTGGCGACCGCGATGAGCACCTGCCCACCGCGCACGGTTTCGATGAGTTCTTTGGCATTCTCTATCACCTCAACGCCGGCGAGTACCCAGAGCAGTATGACTTTCCGAAAAAGCCCGAGATCGCGAGGCTTTTCGCGCAGCGCGGCGTCGTCCATTCGTGGGCGAATCCTGACGGCACGCAGAAAGTCGAAGACAAAGGCCCCTTCGGACGGGAGCGCCAGCGGACGATGGATACCGAAATCCTCGTCGAATCCAAGCGTTTTATCGGCGACGCGGTCAAGGCTGGAAAGCCGTTCTTCGTCTGGCACAACACCACGCGCATGCACTACCGCACGAACCTCACCAAGGAATACGAGGGCAAAAGCGGCTACGGCGTGTACGCGGACGGCCTAATGGAACTCGACGACACCGTCGGCGAACTCCTCAAGCAGCTCGACGACCTCGGCGTTGCGGACAACACGATCGTCATGTTCTCCACAGACAATGGCGCCGCCTGCAACAGCTGGCCAGATGGCGGTAACACGCCCTTCGGCGGAGAAAAAGGTGTGGGTGGTTCGGAAGGCTGCTTCCGCGTGCCCATGCTGGTGAAGTGGCCGGGCAGAATACCGGCGGGCACAACCACTGGCGAGTTCATGACCATGGAGGACTGGATTCCCACCATCATGGCCGGCATCGGCGAGCCCAACCTGAAGGAAAAGCTTCTCACGAGCTACACGGCGGGTGACCAGACCTACAACAGGATTCACCTCGACGGCTACGACCAGACCGATTTGATCACCGCTACGGGCCCGACCAAGCGCAAGGAGTTCTACTACTTCACCGAGACCAAACTCCACGGCATTCGCTACGGCGATTTCAAGTTCCTCTTCGTCAAGCAGGACAAATGGTTCAACGGTGTCCAGCAGAACATGCTTACGCCCTTGGTCACCAACCTGAAACTCGATCCGTTTGAGCGTTTCCATAAGGCCCGTGGCTTTGACGAGTGGCAGGAGAATCGCGCGTGGACGTATGCCCCCGCCTTCGGGCAGGTCGGGGTCCTGCTCAAGTCGCTCAAGGAATTCCCGCCGCGCCAGGCGAGCATGGACTTCAATATTGACGAAGCCCTGAAGGCGATCACTCCCAAGGGGGATTGAGCATCGATTCAAGACACGGGGTCAACCCGCTTCCGGAGAGCGTTCGAGCATCCCGCCAGCCAGCCGGGGTCTGGCGGGACACCTGTGTCCTTGACTACGAGGAAGGGCCGAGCCGCAATGACCATGATCGCGATCAACATCCTGCTGGATCCAGACGCTGCCACCGTTGAGAAAGCACGGGCCGTGAACGCGCGGCTCCGGGAGAACTTCCCGCACGGGTTCGCCCTCGACGCCAACCACGCGCCGCACGTCACCCTGCTCCAGCGGTTCGTGCGAACAGCGGACCTCGACGCGATCGCCAATGCCGTAAGGGGCGTGCTGCAAACCGAGCAGTCGATGAACTGGGAGACCAGGGCCATCGGCCTGTATGCCCTCGTCGAGGGGAATCTCGGGCTGGCCGGGATCGTCATCGAGCCGACCCCGGACTTGCGACGGTTGCAGCAGCGGATCATCGACGCGGTGGCGCCGTTCACCGTGGAGAACGGGACAGGCGAGGCCTTCGTACCCCGTCCCGACGGCGCCGCGATCGGCCAGGCGACGGTCGACTACGTCAACACCTTCGTCGGCCCCCGCACCGGGTCGAACTACCACCCTCATCTCACGGTCGGCATGGGGACCAGGGACTTCGTGGACGCGCTCAAGGCGGAGCCGTTCCAGCCGTTCACCGTCCGCGCAGTCTCCGTGAGCCTGTACCAGTTGGGCGACTACGGGACCGCCCAGAGGAAACTCCATGAACTCCACCGCTGCTGATCCGCTGCCCTCCTGGAACGATGGCCGGGCCAAGCAGGCAGTCCTCGCGTTCGTCGCCAGGGTGACGAACGACGGATCGCCCGACTTCCTGCCCCCGGCAGAACGCATTGCCGTGTTCGACAACGATGGCACGCTCTGGCCTGAGCACCCGATGCCGTTCCAGGCCGCGTTCGCCAGCGACGAACTCAAGCGACGCATCCGTACCGAGCCCACGCTCGCGTCGGATCCCATGGTGCAGGCCGCCCTGGCCGGCGACCTTGGCAAGCTGCTCGCCGGCGACCACCACGACGGCGTAATGCAGATCCTGGCGCTCACGCACGCAGGGATGACCACCGACGAATTCGGTGCCGCCGTCGAGGGATGGCTGGCGTCGGCCAGGCACCCGCGATACGGCAGGCGCTACGACGAGCTCACCTACCAGCCGATGCAGGAGCTGCTGCGGCTCCTGCAGGCGAATGGCTTCAAGAGCTTCATCGTGTCGGGCGGCGGCGCCGACTTCATGCGCGTGTGGGTCGAGCGTGTCTACGGCATCCCGCCGGAGCAGGTGGTGGGCTCGACGACGCGAACGACGTTCGAGCTGCGCGACAGCGGACCGGTGCTGACGAAGACCCTCCACCACCTGTTCGTCAACGACAAGCAGGGCAAGCCGGTCGGCATTCACCAGTTCATCGGCCGGCGCCCGGTCGTCTGCTGCGGGAACAGCGACGGCGACCACGCGATGCTGCAATACACGACGATCAACAACTCGCGCCCCAGCCTCGGCCTCATCGTCCACCACACCGACGCCGAACGCGAGTACGCGTACGACGCTGTGTCGAAGAGCACAGGGAAGCTCGTCGACGCCCTCGAGGAGGCGCCCGCGCGCGGCTGGATCGTGGTGGACATGAAGCGCGACTGGAACACCATGTTCCGGCCCGAGTAGGGCTCGGTCTGCGCAGGAGAGGAACATGATCGGCAATCTGGACGAACTGCGGTACGAAGGTGGTTATCCGACGGCGGAGACCATCCGCAAGCTCTACGACCAGCTCGACCTGCAGCGGGCCGCGCAGGCCTACCTTGACTTCATTCCGGCGATGTCGATGCAGGCCGTGCTGGACATGCACTCGCGCGACTACGGGGTCAGCGAGACCGGCGGCATGATCGTGTACACCGAGCTCGGTGAAGGCAGGTCGAAGGACATCGGCCTGACCTACAACACCGAGAGCATGTACGCGAGCGCCTGCGTCCACTTGAAGCAGACGGGCCCCGCCGTCATCGAGGTCCCGCCGAAGGTCCTGGGCGTCATCAACGACGGCTTCATGCGCTACGTGACGGACCTCGGCAATGCCGGCCTCGACCGCGGCCAGGGCGGCAAGTACCTCCTGCTGCCGCCGGGATACGAGGGCGACGTGCCCGACGGCTACTTCGTCTTCCGGTCGAACACCTGCCGGAACTGGGTGATGGTGCGCGGCTTCGAGCCTATCACCGGCCGCGGCGACGCCGCGCTCGCGTACTACAAGGCGCACTTCAAGCTCTACCCGCTGGCCGAGGGCGTGCACCAGCCGAGCGTCGTCAGCGCGTCGTTCAAGGCGAGCGACTCCACTCACGCGCGCGACATCCGCTACTTCGAGCGGCTGGACCAGATGGTCCAGTACGAGGCGGCCTCGGCGTTCACGGCCGAGGAACTGGGCCTCCTCCGTTCGATCGGTATCGTGAAGGGGGCGACGTTCAAGCCGGACGAGCGCCTGCGCCGCATCCTGTCGGACGGCGTCCGGTTGGGCGACGGGATGGCCAAGGCCATCGCCTTCGCCAGTCGCGACCCGGAGGAT
>CAYLZN010000034.1:26433-27917 GCA_964387935.1 uncultured Vicinamibacteraceae bacterium
CCGAGGTGAACCCGGACGGCTCGGTCGACGTTTACTTTGGTCCCGGCGCGCCGAAGGGCAAGGAGAAGAACTGGGTGAAGACGGTGCCGGGGAAGGGATGGTTCCCCTACCTCCGCCTGTACGGCCCGCTCCAGCCCTTCTTCGACCAGACCTGGCGGCCGGACGACATCGTGAAGGCTTAGGGAGAAATCACAATGACGAGCGTACCAGTCACCCGGGAAACCTATTGCCGCGCCGAGACCGACCGGACGTTCAACAACGCCGCCAAGCTCGCGGGGGGAGTCAATCGCTTCTTCCACTTCCGCAACGTCACCCCGTTGGACAGACAGACGGTCGTGCGGATGAATCGCGACACGCTCTACTCGCCCGCGGTCGTGGATACGTCCAAGGGGGCCACGATCACGGTGCCGCAGATGCCGGACGGTCGTTACTGTTCGGTCCTGATGATCGACAACGATCACTACTGCCCCGGGGTGATCTATGAGCCGGGCACGCACACGCTGCCGAGGGATACGAAGTACCTGGGCGTGCTCGTCCGGATTCAGTTGCTGAAGCCGACCGACCCCGAGGACGTGGCGCTGGTGAACGCTCTCCAGGACCAATTCGTCATCGAGGCCGGCAGCGCCGACCCATTCCCGGAACCGCAGTGGGACGCCGACTCGCTCGAGCGGCTGTCCGCCGAGTACAAGGCCGAGTTCGCCAGGTACGACAAGTACCCGGACGGCTTCATGGGTCCCCGGGGAACGGCGGACGAGTCGATTCGGCACATTGCGTGCGCGGGGGCCTGGGGGCTCTTTCCCAACGAACACGCCGTGTACATCAACTACAACGGCGGCCACGATCACCGGGTGGGCTACAAAGCGACCTACGCGGTGCCCGAGAACGACGCCTTCTGGTCCATCACCGTCTACGGCGGTGACAGTTTCATGAAGAGTGACAACAACATCGTCAACCCGACGAACGTGACGCTGAACGCCGACGGCACGTTCGACGTGTACTTCGGGTCTCGGGAGACCTGCGGAGACGTGCCCAACCGGTTGGATACGACCGAAGGGTGGAACTTCCTGATGCGGATCTATCGCCCGGGTCGATCCGTGCTGGACGGCGCGTACACGCTCCCTGCGGCCCAGCCGGTCAGGTAGGCGCGAACGGCAAAGGCCTGCGCGGAAGGAGAAACTTCATGAGCGTAATCGCCATCAACGTCCTGCTCGATCCAGATGCGCCGACCGTTGAGAAAGCACGGGCTCTGAACGCTCGGCTGCGCGAGAACTTCCCGCACGGGTTCGCCCTCGATGCCAACCACGCGCCGCACATGACCCTGCTCCAGCGGTTCGTGCGGACAGCGGACCTCGACGCGATCGCGAATGCCGTGAAAGGCGTGCTGCAAACGGAGCCGTCGATGAACTGGGAAACCAGGGCCATCGGCCTCTATGCCCTCGTCGAGGGGAATCTCGGGCTGGCCGGGATCGTCATCGAGCCGACCC
>CAYLZN010000035.1:0-246 GCA_964387935.1 uncultured Vicinamibacteraceae bacterium
TGACGTCCCACTCTGCTTCACGCCCCTCATTGCGAGACGCGCTGCGCCGGCCCCGCGACGAACGGGCCCTCGTGGCCGACGGCGGCATGGGCACGCAGCTCCAGCTCGCGGGCCTGGAGCCCGGCGATTGCGGCGATGCGTGGAACCTGACCCACCCTGATCGGGTGCAGGCCATCCACCGCCGATACGTCGCTGCCGGCGCCCGGATCCTGCTCACGAACACGTTCGGCACCAACCAGTTCGTGC
>CAYLZN010000035.1:256-25577 GCA_964387935.1 uncultured Vicinamibacteraceae bacterium
TACGGCCTCGACGCAAAGGCAGCCGCCCTGGCTGCCGCCGCGGCGGCCAATGCGCGCGCCGCCGCTGGCGATCGGGCCTGGGTGCTCGGCGACATCGGTCCCTGCGGCGGCTTCCTCTCGCCGATGGGCGAGATCGAGCCGGACGACCTGGAGGCCTCCTGGCAGGTCGTCATGTCGGCGTTGCTCGAAGGTGGCGTCGACGGCATCATCATCGAAACGATGACCGCACTCGACGAACTGCTGCTCGGGGTCCGCCTGGCGAAATCCCTGGGTGCGCCGATCGTCATCGCCTCGATGTCGTACGACCCGGTCCGAGGCGGCGGCGTGAGGACGATGATGGGCGTGGGCCCGGAGGAGGCGGCACGCGCCGCGGTCGAGGCGGGCGCGGACGTCGTCGGCGCCAATTGCGGGCGCCTGGAGCCGGAGGCGTTCGTCGACGTGGGCCGGCCGCTGAGCACGGCCGGGCGCGTGCCCGTGATGCTGCAGCCGAATGCGGGTCAGCCCCGCCTGGAGGGCGACATCGTCGTCTACCCTCGCGGCCCGGCCGATCTCGCCCCCGCGCTGGTCGAGCTCGCGGGCGTCGCCGACATCGTCGGCGGGTGCTGCGGCACCACCCCCGCGCACATCGAGGCCTTCGTCGAGCTGATGAGAAGGCCGTGAACTCGGAGCGCCGGGCCTTCGGAGCGCCGGGCCTTTCAGGCCCGGCGTCCCACCCTGTTAGCATGTTCCCCATGCGCTCCTGGATCCCCGGACTCGTCGTCACCATCTCGGCCGCCGTCGTCCTGTCCGCGCAGCCGCCCGCGGCACCGTCGGGACAGGCGTACGTCCGTCAGCACTACACGAAGCACGAGTTCCGCATTCCGATGCGCGACGGCGCCAGGCTCTTCACGTCGGTCTACGTGCCCAAGACCTGTGAGGCCCCATATCCGATCCTGCTCAATCGCACGCCCTACTCGGTCGGGCCGTACGGCGTCGATCAGTCCCGCGAGGGTATCGGGCCGTCAGAGGCCGCGATGAAGGACGGGTTCATCGTCGCGTACCAGGACGTGCGCGGCCGCTACATGTCGGACGGCGAGTGGATCGAGGTTCGGCCGCACAAGGCCACCAAGGCGTCGAAGACGGACACCGACGAGAGCACGGACACGTGGGACACCGTGGACTGGCTCGTGAAGAACCTCCCGTGCAACAACGGCCGCGTCGGCATGTGGGGCATCTCGTACCCGGGGTTCTACGTGTCAGCGGGCATGATCGACGCGCATCCGGCACTGGTGGCGGCGTCGCCCCAGGCCCCGGTCACCGATTACTACCTGGGCGACGATGCGTTTCACAACGGCGCGTTCATGCTGGCGGCCAACTTCGGGTTCTATAGCGTGTTCAAGCCGCGACTGGGAGACCCGGCGCCGCCGGGACCGCGCGTGCCGTTCGATTACCGGACACCGGACGGCTACGAGTTCTACCTGGGCCTGGGCCCGCTCTGGAGCGGCGCGGAGCGCTACGGCCTGAACGCCAACCAGCACTGGCGGATCAACCTCGAGCACACGAGCTACGACGACTTCTGGAAGGCGCGATCGATCTGGCGACACTTCCGGAACATCACGCCCGCGGTGCTGACCGTGGGCGGCTGGTTCGACGCCGAGGACCTCGTGGGCCCGCTCCGCACGTACAGGACGATCAGGAAGGACAGCCCGAAGACGGACCAGCGTCTCGTCATGGGTCCGTGGACCCACGGCAGCTGGGCGCGCGGAGACGGCACGCGCGTCGGCCACGTGGATTTCGGCCAGCCGACCGGCGCCTACTTCCGCGAACAGATCGAGCTGCCGTTCTTCCAGCGTTACCTGAAAGGGAAGGAGACGCGCCCGCTGCCCGTGGCGTCGATGTTCGAGACCGGGACCAATCGCTGGCGCAGCTTCGACACGTGGCCGCCGGCCACGCGCCCGCGAACGTTCTACCTGCGCGCGGGCGGCGAGCTGTCGGCAGACGCGCCACAGGATGCGGGCGACGTCCACGACGAGTACCTGAGCGATCCGTCGCGCCCCGTGCCCTACGTGGGGCACGTGCAGATGGGCATGCAGGGCGATTACATGACGGAGGACCAGCGCTTCGCGGCGAAGCGGCCGGACGTCCTCGTCTATCGGACGGCCCCGCTCGAAGAGGACCTGACGGTGCTCGGGCCCATCGGCGTCGAGCTGCACGTGTCCACCTCGGGCACGGATTCCGACTTCGTGGTCAAAATCATTGATGTGTACCCAAACGATTTTCCCACGCCGGAGTGGAAGGGCACGGAACCCCGCCCCGCGAACTACGTGCGCATGGGCGGCTACCAGCAGCTCGTCCGCGGCGAACCGTTCCGCGGCAAGTTCCGGCGCAGCTTCGAGAAGCCAGAGCCGTTCACGCCCGACGCGCCGGACGTGATCCGGTTCGAGCTGCCGGACGTGGCACACACGTTCCGCCGCGGACACCGCGTGATGGTGCAGATCCAGAGCTCGTGGTTCCCGTTGACGGATCGCAACCCGCAGACGTTCACCGACATCCCGCGTGCGAAGCCAGAGGACTTCAAGGTGGCGCGCCAGCGCGTGTTCCGCTCGAAGGCGCGGCCGACGGCGATCACGCTGCCGGTGGAGTCGCGGTAGATCGGTTTTCGGTTTTCGGTCTTCGGAGAGCGGGGCCTTTCAGGCCCGGTCGTCTGTCCTTGTGTCTCCCGGCGTGGGTCGTCACAATAGTGCCTGTGACGAACGACAACAGGCGCGGAGTCCGGCGCGAGCCGGCGCTCGAGCCCGATCCGGTGATCGAGGCTTACAAGAAGGACGTCGATCGTACGCTGATCCGGGAGCAGCTGCGGCTGACGCCAGACGAGCGCGCGCGCAAGATGATTGCCGCGCTGCGGTTCGCGGAGTCGCTGCGCGAGGCGGGTCGCCGACAGGGTCGGCCGTGACGGACTTCGAGGGTCTGGTTCGTGTGCTCACCGACGCGGGGGTGCGCTTCGTGCTGGTGGGCGGGTTCGCGGGCACGGTCCACGGCTCCCCCAGGGTCACCATCGACCTCGACATCGTTTACGCCCGAGACGCGGAGAATCTCGCCCGTCTTGCAGCTGCGCTGTCGCCGCTGTCGCCCTATCTCAGAGGGGTGCCTCCGGGCCTGCCATTCGTGCTGGACGCGTCGACGCTGGCCCGCGGCCTCAATTTCACGCTGACCACGTCACGGGGCGATCTCGACCTGCTGGGCGAGATCGCCGGCGGCGGTCCCTACGAGCAGCTGCTTTCCAATACGAGGAGGCTTCGCGTGTTCGACTGCGACGTCGACGTGGTGACCGTCCAGGAGCTCATCCGGTTGAAGCGCGCAGCCGGCCGCCCGAAGGACCTCGAGAGCATCGCCGAACTCGAGGCCCTGCTGGAGGAAGGGCGTTGACGTCTC
Source organism: uncultured Vicinamibacteraceae bacterium (assembly GCA_964387935.1). Taxonomy (GTDB): domain Bacteria; phylum Acidobacteriota; class Vicinamibacteria; order Vicinamibacterales; family JAFNAJ01; genus CAYLZN01. Next base: position 3,668 of record CAYLZN010000035.1, read on the forward strand.
ACTTCCTCCGCGCCGCGACCTGTGCGGCTGTGACGCCGGCCGCCTGCTTCCCGAAGCGCTCGCGGACGTAGGTGACGAGCGCGGCCAGATCGTCGTCGGACATCGTGTCGAATGCGGGCATGTCGCCAGCCGCGGGCTCGCTGCGGGCAGGCAGCACGCCCTTCGGCCCCTTCAGCAACAAATCGATCAGCAGCGTCGGGTTGCCAGTGATGACAGGGCTTCCGACGAGCGCCGGCTGCATGCCGGGCACGCCGCCGCCGTCGGCCATGTGACAGGTGGCGCACGCCTCCTCGTAGATCCGCGCGCCGCCTGCCCCGGCGGCGCCAGCGCCCTGCGCGCCGCCCGTGTAGACGATCCGCCACACGCGTCCCTTGAGTGAGTCGGCCACGTAGAGCGAGCCGTCCGGACCGACGGCCACGCCGACGGGCCGGAAGCGTGCGTCGCGCGGGCTTGCGATCTCCGGCGCGCCGGCGAAGCCGGTCGCGAAGATCTCATGGGTGCCGACGGGCATCCCCTTCTCGTTGAACGGCACGAACGTGACGTTGTAGCCCTTCTGCGGCTTCGGCGCGCGGTTCCACGAGCCGTGGAACGCGACGAACGCGCCGCCGCGGTACTTCGCGGGGAACTGCGTGGCGTTGTAGAAGGCCATCTGCAGCGGCGACCAGTGGGCCGGGAACACCACGAGGGGGTCCGGGAACTTGCCCGGCTCGGCGCGCTTCTCGTTGTTGCCGCCGTACTCCGGCGCCAGCATGCGCGCCTTCCTGCGATAGTCGAAATAGGTGAACGGCCAGCCGAGATTGGTCCCCTGCGTGAGGACGTGCATCACTTCCGCCGGGCCCTCGGCGTTGTCCTCGTCGGTGTAGAACTCCGGCGCCACCGTGTTGAGCTGATCGCGTCCCTGCTGCACGACGAACAGCGCCTTCGACACCGGGTTCCACGCGACGGAGAGCACGTGGCGATGCCCGGTCGAGAAGTGGAAGCCATCCGCCTGCGTCTGGTTCGACCTGTTCGCGTCGAAGCGCCAGAAGCCGCCATGCTTCTTCAGGAACTCCGTCGGGTCCTTGCCCTTCGCCCCTCGGGCGCGGTCCGGATCGCCGAAGGCGTTCGACGGCGACCCGACCTCGACGTACAGCCGGCCGTCCCCGTCGAACGTGAACGACTTCGCGTTGTGCTGCCGTTCGTCGGGCAGGCCCGTGACGATGGTCTCCGGTTCACCCGAGGGCACGAGCGATCCGGGCGCCAGCCGATACCTGAAGACCGCGCTGTTGCTGGAGTGATACAGCCAGCCGTCGCGCACGGCGATGCCGGTCCCGCCGCCTCCCCCGAAGGTCTCCTTCACGTCGGCCTTGCCGTCGCCATTCGAATCGCGGAGCGCGATGATGCCAGCCTGGCGCGTCTTCACGTAGATGTCGCCGTTCGGCGCCACGGTGATGAAGCGCAGCGGGCCGAGGTCGTCGGCGACGACCGTGGCGCGGAAGCCTGGGGGCAGCGTGATGGCGCCGTTGTCCGCGTCGGGGGCTGGCAGCTGGGCGGCAAGCGGCGGACCGAGCAGGACGATGAGTGCGAGAGCAGAAGCAGTACCGGCACGAAGGAGCGATCGCGGCACGGGGAGGTCCTCCGGAAGATCGATGGCGTGAATCGTATCACCGTTCACGGCGGCTCGGAGCATGTATGGTAGCCTGTATGGCATGCAGAAGACGACAGTGTACTTGCCGGACGAGTTGAAGCGCGCGCTGGCCGAACTCGCAGTCAGGAAGGGCACGAGCGAGGCCGAACTCGTACGGGAAGCCCTCTCCGCGCTGACGGCCGCCGAGGGCCCGCCGCTCCTTCGCCTGCCGCTGTTCCGCAGCGGACGGCCTTCGCTCGCCGAGCGCGCGGACGAGCATCTGAAGGGATTCGGGCGGCGATGATCGTCCTCGACACCAGCGGCCTGCTTGCCGCCATCGACGGCAGCCAGCGCCAGCATGCCGCCTGCGCCGCCGCGCTGGCGCGTGCACGCCCGCCGTTGATTCTCTCGCCGTTCGTCCTGGCGGAGCTCGACTACCTGCTTGCGACAGAGGTGGGTGGGGACGCCGAGTCGGCGCTGCTTCGCGAGGTCTCGCGTGGTGTCTTTCAGATCGAGTCGTACAGTGCGGCCGACGTCGCCAAGGCGCTGGAGGTCATCGAGAAGTACCGCGACCAGGACATCGGCCTGGCCGACGCGTCCATCGTCGTGCTGGCACACAGGCACGGCACACGCGATGTCCTGACCCTCGACGAACGGAACTTCCGGTCGCTTCGCACGATCGACCGCAGGAAGTTTCGCGTCCTTCCGGGTGACGTGTGACGAGCCAGACGAGCGCCTGTTCGCCCCGAGGCTCTGTCCGTACGCCGCCGTACGCCGTACGCCGTACGCCTGAAAAAAACGCCAGCCTCCGTGCGTGAACACGGAAGCCGGCGGTGTGGTGCGAAGGTCTGCGGAGGGCAGGGGCTTCAGCCCCTCCCGCATTCGTCAGTTGAACAGATACCGAAAGCTGATCATGAAGCGGTAGACATCCGCCGAGAAGGTCGTCGTCTCGAAGGTCTTCGTCGGCAACTGGCTGTTGACCACGACCATTCGATAGGTCGAGCGCCCCTGTGCATCCACTCCCGGGTTGGTCAGGATCTGGTTACGAATCACGCGCTGGCCCACGCCCCAATCGGAGTTGAGCATGTTGCTGAAGTTGTCGATGTCGATCCTGAACTGGAACGTGTGGCGCCTTCCGGCGAAGTTGGCGAAGAAGTCCTGGACCAGGCTCAAGTCGGTCCGGAACACCATTGGCAGGAACACCGCGCCACGCTCGGCGTACTCGCCGCGGTGCTTGCTCAAGTACTCGTCCTGGTTGATGTAGGCGTCGAAGGCCGCAGCCTGCTCGTCGGCGGTGAACGTCCGACCGCCGGAGGTGAAGGTCACGAAGTTCATCTCGGACGTGTTGCGCGGGATGTAGATCAAATCATTGTTGGTCGCACTGTCGCCGTTCATGTCGCCAGCGAAGGTGTAGCTCGTGTTGCCGTTTGTCCGGCCCTCCCAGAACATCGACACGGTCGTCCCACCGATTTTGAGCCAGTTCTTCGTGTAGCTGGCCTGAAGGAACAGTCGGTGACCCGGGGACGCGTTCGAGTAGCCGAGACCTGGGTTGTTCGGATCGCCCTTTTGCGGGTTGTTGGTAAAGGACCCTGAGGCGATGGACCCCGGGTCGATCGTGTTTCTGGCCTCCCCGTAGCTGTAGGCGCCTCGGAAGGAGAACCCTCTGGAGAACGGTCTCGACAGTGTGGCGGCGATGTTCCACGAGCGTCCCACGTCCTGGTTCTTCAGGACAATGGCGTTCGTGATCTGATTGCCTGGGGCGTTGTTGATCCGGTTCTGACAAGGTGTGGTGGACGCGGTGCTGCAGGAGGGCCCCACCCAGCGCGGTCTGTTGTCGGCGCCGGCGAATGAAGACTGCGCTGCCGGCAGATTGGCGTTGATGTAGTAGATCCCATTGACGTCACGATTGTAGATGTACTCGACGCCCGCGACCATGTTCCAGAAGATGCGGCGATCGACCGCGATATTCGTGCGCCACAGTTGCGGGAACCGGAAATCTGCGTCCGTGACCGCCAGGTCTACGCTCGCCGCCGGGGCGCCGGTCACGTTGGTGGGCTTGTAAGCGTTGGGGTCCGGATTGAATGGATAAGCGGTGGTGTTGTCCGCCTGGACGAAGCCGGTGAGCACGCCGGTGTTGCCGATCTGGTTGGAGATCCAGACGTACGCGGGGCGACCGGTGAAGACGCCCGTTCCGCCGCGCACCTGGGTCTTCTGGTCACTCGCCACATCCCAGTTGAAGCCTACACGAGGCGACCACAGGATGTTCGGGTCCGGCAACTTGCCAGTCGAGTACTGCACGGGCTGGCCGTTCTCGTCTCGAAATGCCAGCGCATCGACGGCGGCATTGGCGTACGCCGTGTCGCCGAAGTACGGAATGTCGAGCCGCAGGCCGCCGGTGACCGACAGGTTGCTGCGTGGTCGCCATTCGTCCTGGGCGTAGTAGCCGTTGAACCAGACCTCCAGGGGCTGCACCGGCTTCTCCAGGCCCGGAATGTTCATGTAGCGAACCTGAAACCGCCGCGTGTTGACTGGCTGGCCATTGGCCGCCGCATAGAAGTCGGCGAGCGTGTTGTAGACGTACGCACTCTGGGATCCAGGGAAGAACACGTTCTCGGACTCGTAGCGCTCGAGGCTGGCGCCGAACGTCATCGTGTGCTTGCCGCTGAACTTCGTGAGATTGTCCTGAATCTGGAGCGTGTTGTATCTCAGTTCGTTGTTGGGCGTGAAGGGTTCGAACCCGAACGACGTATAGGCCACCCCGCTGCCATCGAGGATGTCCACGAACGGGAACAGCGTGTCGCTCTTGTAGCCTCGGCTCTCGTCCTGCTTGGTGTAGCCGACGATCAGACTGTTGGCCAGGCTGGTGCCGAAGACCGAGTTCCACTCGCCAATCGTGGAGCGGATGTTCTCGAGGATCGCGTAGTTCGAGCTTCCATAGCTCAGGAAGTTGGTGCTGTTGCCGGAGCCCCGGCCGAAACCCAGCGATGAAGATGTCGACAGCAGCACGTCGGTGCTGGAGTCGAGGTAGTTGTAGCGGAGGCTGAACTTGTTGGCGTTGTTGATGTTCCAGTCGCCGCGCACGAGAAACCGCTTGACGGGCGTGAGGTCGTCGACTCCCTCGAAGGGACCGGTGTCGTAGTTGTAGCGCTGGTTCAGGAAGCTGCTCAGTGCGTTCAAGTCAGAAGCCAGCACTCGGGTCGTGCTGCCACCCACCGTCTCTCCGCCAGCATTGGCCCTGAACGTCGTGATCGGCCGCGTGTCTTCTTCATCCTCGTAGAGTCCGAAGGCGAACAGGCGGTTCTTCAGAATGGGACCCGAAGCCCATCCCCCGGTGTTGTTGAAATCGAAGCTGCCGGGATTGTAGGGAAGACCCTTCGCCTCGGTGCCGACGAACTCGTCGTTACGGAACCGCGTGTAGATGGACCCAGTGAACCTGTTGGTCCCGCTGCGCGTAACGGTGTTGACCCCGGCACCCACGAAGTTGCCCTGTCGCACGTCGAATGGGGCCACGTTGATCTGTACCTGCTCGATCGCCTCGAGCGAGATGGGCGCGACACCGGTTCTCTCCCCGGGCGCACCGGCCAGCCCAAACGAGTTGTTGAACGACGACCCATCCACGGTGATGTTGTTCAATCGATTGTCCTGCCCCGACACGCTCTGGCCGCTCGCAAACGGCGTCAGGCGGGTGAAATCGCTGAGCCGGCCCGAGGTCGTCGGCAGGGTGGCCAGGTCCTCGCGGCTGACGGCGGTGCCCGCACCCGTACGGCTCGAACTGAAGATCGGGTCGGATGTCGCCGTCACCGTAATGGTCTCGGTGACCGACGCCGCCAGCAGCGTGAGCGGGATGTCGGCGGTCACGCCGAGGCTGATGAAGACATCCTTCACCGGCTGCGGCTGGAACCCCTCGAGCGTGGCCTGGATCGTGTACGGCCCGCCGACGCGCATGCCGAGGATCGAGTATCGGCCATCGGCCTGCGTGACGGCCTCGTACTGCGTGCCCGACGGCTCGTGCACCGCGGTCACCACGGCGCCAGGCACGCCCAGTCCCTGACTGTCCTTGACGGTCCCACCCATGGCGCTGGTCGTCACACCTTGCGCGAACGCGTGCGCGGCCGGCCACAGCAGCAGGCAGAGAGCGAGCAGGACATGCATCCGGCGACCGGACCATGTCGTGTCGAGCAAACGAGTCATGGAGCTACTCCTCGGAAGAGAAACCAGCACACCGGACAGGCGCCGGGGTAGCCCCGTCCATCGGTGCCAACGGCCTGCAAGGATCGGAGACGAGGGATGACAAGCACGCAACCCCCGTCTCCCGGGTCGAGAGTCTATCAGGAATGACCCGCTCGATGATCGTCCAGAACCGGTCCCGGCCGATCGTAAAATCTTCGCTACCGCGCGGCGTCCGAGGTGCCCCCCGCCGCCCGGTAGGCCACCTTGCCGCCCACGATGGTCATCGCGACCCGGGCGGACTGGATCTCGGCGTCCGGCACCCTGGTGATGTCCTTCGTCAACACGGTGATATCAGCCAGCTTGCCAGGCGTCAGCGACCCCTTGCTGCCCTCCTCGAACGCTGAGGAGGCCGCCGCCAGCGTGTAGGACTTGAGCGCCTCCATCCGGGTCATCCGCTGGTCCGGGAAGAACAGGCTCCCGTCGGCGAGGCGACGCGTCACCGAGGCGTAGTAGCTCGCAACGGGGTCCACGTCCTCGACGGGCGCGTCGGTGCCGTTCGAGACAACCGCACCGGTCCTCATCAGCTTCTGCCACACGTAGGCGCCTTCCTCGGCGCGCTTCGGGCCGAGCCGCGCGAGCAAGTACGGCGCGTCCGACGTGCAGTGGATGCCCTGCATGGCCGCGATGACCCCCAGCTTCCCCAGCCGCGGGATGTCGTTGGGGTGCAGGTGCTGCGCGTGCTCGATGCGCCAGCGGACGTCCTTCTTCGCGGGGTTGGCCTTGAACGCCTCCTCGAAGATGTCCAGCGTCTCGCGGTTGGCCCGGTCGCCGATGGCGTGCACGCAGTACTGGTAGTCGTGCTGCATCGCGAGGCGGGCGGTTTCCTTCGCCTGCGGGACGGGCGCCGTGTTGAGTCCCGAGCTGGTGGGCAGATCGGTGTAGGGCTCGAGCAGCCAGGCGCCGCGCGGGCCGAGCGCGCCGTCGAGCGACAGCTTGATCGCACGCACGGTGAGCCGCTTGTCGCCGTAGTCGATCATGCGATACGACGCGAGCTTCTGCGCGAGCACCTCGGGACGCTCGCGGATCATCACCCACAGCCTCAGCGGCAGCTTCCCCTCGTCTACGACCTTCTTGTAGAGATCCACCGTCTCGAACGAGACGCCGGCATCCTGGAAGCTCGTCACGCCCTTGGCGAGCGACTCCTCCGCCGCGAGCTCGATCTGCCGCCGCGCCTCGGCCTCGAGCTGCGCCGGCGTCAGCGCGCGCCGCCACTCACCCACCGCGCGCGCGATCAGGCTCGACGCGGTCTCGCGGAAGATCCCGATCGGCTGCCCCTTCGCGTCCTTCAGGATCTCGCCGCCGGCGGGACTGGGCGTGTCCTTCGTGACCTTCGCCAGCGCCATCGCCTTCGCGTTGGCGAAGCTCGCGTGGCCGCTCGCGTGGGTGAGCAGCACGGGATTGTCCGGCGACACCCTGCTCAGCGCGTCGTGCACCGGGAAGCCCTCGACGTTGGGCTGCGGCGACCGGTTCCACTTCTCCTGGTGCCACCCGCGGCCGAGAATCCAGTCGCCCGGCTTGGCCTTCTTCGCGGCGTCCGAGACCATCGCGATGACCTCGTCCCAGTTCTTCACCTTCATCAGGTTGAGGTTCATGCGCGCCTGGCCGACGCCCATGAAGTGCCCGTGGCCTTCGATGAACCCGGGCATGGCGAACTGGCCCCGAAGGTCGACCACCTGCGTCTGCGGTCCGGCGAGCTTCGCGATCTGCTCGTTGGTGCCGACGGCGAGGATGAGGTCGCCCTTGACGGCGATCGCCTGCGCCTCCGGCACCTTGTCATCCACGGTGACGATACGGCCGTTGCGCAGGATGAGCGTGGCCGTGTCGGTGGCCTGCTGGCCAGCCAGCGAGGCGCCGACCACGGCAAGGACGACGGCCAGGAGAAGCAAGCGACGGACGTGCATGGCGGATCCCCTTTTCAATCTCGACACTCTACCCCAGGCACCCGGCACCCAGCACGAGGCACCCAACCTGGCACGTGGCACTCGGCACTGCAAGTGTCACTTCCTCCACGCGTACTGCACCTTCACCAGCAACTGGTTCGAGGTCAGCCGCCACCGATCGACCAGCGACTCATCGAGCATCGACTGGACGTTGTGATTGTAGACGACGAACAGATCGGCCGCGGGCGTGAACGTCCAGCGCAGCCGCGTGTTCACGCCCACCGAATCGCTCACCGTGTCGTACTGGATGTAGCTCGCGAGCGACAGGTCGGGCGACCAGTTGATGCGCAGGCGCGTGCCGACGAGTGTCTGCGTGAAGTCCCCCTGCGGCAGCCGCCCGATGTTCTGCTCACCCGAGAACTCCACCGTGACGAGCGGCGTCGGGTTCCACGCGCCCGTCCACACGATCTGGTCGAGCTCGCCGCCGTAGAATCCGCCGAACCACCACGTGACCTGCGTGTAGAGCCGCCGCTTCTGCGCGGTCCCCACCTCGAGGCGATAGCGCATCCAGTGGTACTTCCCGGGCGGAATGACGACGCCCTCGGCGACCTCGAATGGCTCGACGAGCCGCTCACCGGTCGGGTTGGCGTTGAACTCGAACCGGTCGCCCGTGCGGAAGCGCCAGTTCACCGGGGCGAAGAACACCCGGTAGCTCTCCCAGCGCCCGTCGAGATCGGTCGCGAGCGAGGGCCGGAACTCGTGCGTGAGCTGCTGGAACGGCCCGCTCTTCACCCGCGTGCGATTGTCCACGCCGAGCGCGTGCAGGAAGACGGCGCGACGCGGCACGAAGCCGAGCGAGGGATCGAAGTCGCGCCCGATGCGCTTCGACGTGAGCGCGATGTCCCACACGTCGTTGGGGTAGTCGATCTTGAACCCGTAGGACGTGGCATCGCTGCCGAGGTTCTCGCGTCCGGTCGCGAGCGCCCAGACGCCCACCAGGAAGTTCCTGTCGCCCAGGAACTGCGACGTCGCGTAGGTGAAGTCGCCGCCCGCGAGCCAGCTCCCGGCGCGCGCGAGCGGATCGCCGACCGTCGCGATGGCGCCCACCCAGGACTCGCGCCAGATGTTCTGCTTCACGCGCCCTACCGCCATCACCGCCTCGTCTTTGACCACACCATCTTCGTCGTTGGTGCCGACGACGAGGCCGCCGAAGTTCGTGCTGGCCGCGCGCCCGTTCACCTTGCCCCCCGCGATGATGGGCACCTCGCGGCCGCTCACCAGGCCGATGCGGCGGCTGAAGTATGGGAGGACGTCCTCGCCGAGACCGAGCCCGAAGCTGAAGATGTCGTCGCCCTCGAGGAAGAACGTGCGCTTTTCCGGGAAGAAGAGCGGGAAGCGCGTGAGGTTCGTGCGGCGCGTGTCGACCTCCGTCTCGGCGAAGTCCGTGTTGACCGTGCCGGACGCGAGCACGTTCGCGCCGAGTCGCTGGGTGACATCCAGGCTCGGCTGGAACTCGCCGTCCACCGATGCCGATGGCGCGGGAATGCCGCCGCCCGTCGTCACTGCCGGCCGCACACTGAGGCCGAGGCCGAGGTCGACCTCCGGCAGCCCCGTGAGCAGGCCGGCACGGCTGGTCTGCGTCACCTGGTACTGGCGCACGGGCGAGGCCCAGCGGTGGTTCTCGAGCAGTGCCTGGATGCGGCGCTGCACGTTGAAGTGCCACTCCCGCAGGCCCGGCTTGAAGCTGAGCGTCTGGAACGGGATCCACACCTCCGCGGTCCAGCCGGACGCGGTGCGGACGGTGGCGGCGGTCCAGATCCCGTCCCACTCGCTGTTGTCGCTCTCACCGCCGGGGTTGATGAGTCCGTCGTAGCGCGCGCCGCTGGGATTGATGGCGAACACGTACCCCGATCGGCCATCGAGGAACGGGCCCAGCACGAGGCGCACGTGATCCTCCTGGGAGAGCGAGGCATCGCGGCGGACGCTGAAGCTCACGACCCGCGCCTGCGCGGGCTGCTCGCACTCGAGGCCGATCAGCAGGGCCCTCGGGCCGGCGAGCACGCGCACGACCGTCCGGGCCGAGGCCGGCGCGCCTTCAAGAGGGTCCGTCTGCGTGAAGTCGTCCACGGCCTGCGCGGCGGCCCACGCCGGCTCGTCCAGCCGGCCATCGATCGCGTAGCCGGCTGGGAGCGTGCCGGCCTGGATCGCAGGCGGCGCGGGTGCCTGCGCCAGCACCGATGAGGCTGCGCTTAGTAGGGCGATCGACGCCAGGACGGCAGCGCGCACGACGGCGATACTATAGCGCGGGCGCTGGGCGTCCGACCTCGTATACTGGGCGCGGTGGACTTCGACGCGACAGAGGCCGTGCTGACGGCGCTGGAACAGGAGAGTGTCCGTTACGCGGTGTTCGGCGCGGCGGCACTGAACCTCCACGGCCTGGCTCGGTTCACCGAGGACCTGGATCTCTTCATCGCACCGGATCGAGACAACATCGAGCGGCTCAAGCGGGCCTTACAGGCCGTGTTCAACGACCCTGAGATCGACCGCATCTCAGCAGAGGACCTGCTGGGCGCGTACCCGGCAGTCCAGTACGTGCCGCCCACGGGCTCGTTCCACCTCGACATGTTGACGCGGCTCGGCGAGGCGTTCCGTTTCGAGGACCTCGAGATCGTGCGCGTGCCCTTTGGCAGCATCCAGGTGGCCGTCGTGAGCCCGAACACGCTCTACCGGATGAAGCGCGACACGATCAGGCTCAAGGATCGCGCCGATGCGCAGTTGCTGCGCGAGCGATTCGGTGTGCGCGAGGACGACTGATGCCTGTCCGGAGGTTCCGCACCGTCGCGGACATGAGCGCTCCGATCTGGCGGCAGCCCGGCGACCCTGCGCTCTATCGCGCGATCGCGGCCCTCTGGCGTTCGGGACAGCGGACGGTCGCGCCCCGATTCCCTCCCGGGGTCTACAGACACCGGTCGATCGAGGAACTGAACGACCAGACCGAACGCTGGGCGGCGGCGAACTTCAGGGCGTTCCAGCTGAGGCGCCAATCACCCTGAGACCCCGTCACGCCGGGGGCGACGTGGCGCCCGGCGCAGCCCGCAGCCGTTCGTCCACGCGCGTCCGCAGGCGGCGCCGCACAGCGTCGGTCACCTGCGGCTTCACTTTCTGTCTCGCGCGGATGACCAGGGTCCCGTCCGGTCGTCGCTCGACCCCCGGAATTTCGATGGCGCCCAGGATCCCCTCGGCGAGCTCGGGGTCGTCGGCCAGCTCCCTGGCCGCGTCGAGAATCGCGTGTGACACCGCGACGGCATCCGCCCCTTTCGGGATCTCGAGCTCCAGCACCGCGTAGCTGTAGCCCAGGCTCCGGTTGGTCACGGTGCCGATGTCGCCGGTCCGCACGAAGTGCACGGTGCCGTCCCAGTCGCGCAGGCGCACGGTGCGGATCGTCAGCGACTCGACGATCCCCCGCTTTCCGACGAGCTCCACCTCGTCGCCCACGCGCAACTGGTTGTCCATGAGGAGCGCGAGGCCGGCCAGGAAGTCCTTCGCGATGCCCTGCGCGGCCAGGCCGAGAGCGACGCCTGCGACGCCGGCCGTGCCGAGCAGCGGCGCGATGGACAGGCCCAGCTCCGAGAAGATGAGCATGAGGACGATCGCGAAGAGCAGGATGCCGAGCAGATGCCGGAACGCCCGCATGACGGTGTCGATGCGCTTGTCGTGCTCGTCGTTCTGGCTGCTCTCGACGAGCACGTTTCGAAAGGCGTGCATCCCCCGACTGAGCACCAGCCACGCGAAGAGGCCGATGAGCAGCACCCCGGCGACGCGCAGCCAGGGAGAAAGTCTGTCGTAGGCGATAAGATCGTTCATGGGGAAGCACTCTCGGCGTACGGCGTACGGCGTACGGCGTACGACGTACGGCGGCGTACGGCAGTGTACTGCGGCGTACGGCGGCGTACGGCCCGATCGGCTGCGACAGGATAACCGGAACCTGCAGGCCGATGGCCTGGGATGCAGTACGCTCGTCGGCATGGGCCGGGCGGCGCGTCTCGTGGTCGGTCTGCTCGTGCTGGTGAACGCCACGTCGGCTCAGGGGCCTCGGCAGGGCGCGATCGCGCGGGGTCCGCTCGTGCGCGCCGACGCGGGCGAGTCGCGTCGAATCGCGCTGCTCTTCACCGGGCACGAGTTCGCCGAGGGCGCGACGACGATCCTCGACGAGCTGGCGCGCCGACGCCTGCGCGCCTCGTTCTTCTTGACGGGCGATTTCCTCCGGCGGGAGGAGTTCGCTCCGCTCGTCCGCCGCATGGTCAGTGAGGGCCACTACCTCGGGCCGCATTCCGATAAGCACCTGCTCTACGCAGGGTGGGAGGCCTCGCGGCCCACGCTGGTCACGCGCGAGGTCTTCCGACGCGACGTCGAGGACAACCTTGCCGAGCTGAGGCGCTTCGGAGTGGACGTGTCGGCGCTGCGCTCCTGGGTGCCAGCCTACGAGTGGTTCAACGACGACATCGTCGCATGGAGTGAGGCGCTCGGCCTGCGCGTGATCACGTTCACACGCGGCACGAGGGCCAATGCGGACTACACCGGCGAAGACGACACGAACTTCGTCCCGTCGGACGCGATCATCGCGAGCATCCTGGCCAGGGAACGCGAGCCGGACGGGCTCGACGGGTTCCTGCTGCTGATGCACGTCGGCTCGGGGCCGGGGCGCCGCGACAAGCTGCACGACCGCCTCGGCGGGCTCCTGGACGAACTCCTCCGACGCGGCTATCGCTTCGTCCGCGTGGACGAACTGCTGAAGGAAGGCGGCATGGGTTAGCCTCAATGCGTCAGACCCTGGGGTCCCGTCAGTGCCAGGTGCCCCGTGCCGGCTGCCTCGTGCGCTGAAGGAACACCCCGGGACGGCGAGGGACGCCGACGGGCACACGATCTCACCGGGAGTGACCCAACGCCGCAGTCGTTCTCGCACTGGGGGCCAGCGGTGCGCCGTCGCAAGTGCCCGTCGGCAGGGGCGCACCCGGCACAAGGCACCCGGCACACAGTTTCTGACGGATCGAGTTTAGACTCTGGGGATGCCGCGCTTGGAGGAGCTCGCGACCGCCTGCCGACGTCACGGCGTGGTGGCCCTCTACCTGTTCGGCTCCCGAATGGACGATGGCCTAGCGCGACTGCGGGGTCGATCAGTTCCGGCAGGGGGGTCCGACCTCGACGTGGGCGTCCGCTTTGCGACGCCGCAGTTCAACGCTCAGGCTCTGTCGTCGCTGCAGGTCGCCCTCGAGGACGTCTTCGAGCCCTTGATCGTCGATCTGGTGCCCCTCCAGCGCGTGGACCCCCTCTTCCAGTACGAAGCAGTCAACGGTCATCGCGTGTTCGAAACAGACTCGACCCAGGCCGACGAGTACGAGCTGCTCGTCATGCGCCGCGCCGCCGAGTTGGCGCCCCTCCAACGGCAGATTGAGCGGGAGCTGTTCGGCTTCGGGGAACCACGATGACGCAGGGTCGAATCGATCCCAAGATCGTCACGGACCGCCTGGCCTTGATTCGCGAGTGCCTCGCCGACCTGCGTGCGCTGCCAGCGACGAGCCTCGCGGAGTTCATTGGCGATCGGCGCAATGCCCACGCCGCCGATTCGCTGCTGCGGAGAAGCATCGAAGCCCTGTTCGATACGGCGCGCCACATTCTCGCGAAGCAGTACTCCGTCGGCGCCCTCGAATACCGCGAGGTGGCCCGCAAGGCCGTCGAGCACGGCATCGTCGAAGATCCGGTGCTGGGCGCGCGATTCCTTCAGATCGCAGGCTTCCGCAATCGGCTGACTCACCATTATGACAACGTCACGCCCGCGGAGTTGTTCGAGCTTCTCGAGCGCGACCTCGGTGACCTCGAAGCCCTCGCCAACGCCCTGAACTCGGCGGCGGCACGTCTCACGGCTTCCCGCGACACCTGAATCCGACATGCCGCCGAGGACGAGCGCGTGCTCCCGTGCCTGCCGGGGCGGGCTCCTCGGCGCGCTGACCCTCACCCTGCTCGCCGTGGGGCCGCTGGCCCAGGCCCCGGCGCCCTTCGTGCCGATGGCCGTCTGGTACAGCGGCGGCAAGGCCCGCGCCCCCATGCTCTCGCCGATCGGCCCGGAATCCGAGGCCGAGTGGCGCGCCGATCTGACGACCATCAAGAGCCTCGGGTTCAACACCGTGCGCACGTGGGTCGAGTGGAGCGCCGGAGAGCCGGGCGAAGGCGAGTACCGCCTCGACAACCTCGACCTGATGCTCCGGCTCGCCGAGCAGCAGGGCCTGCGGGTGATCGTCCAGGTGTACGTCGATTCCGCACCCGAATGGGTCGGCCGCAAGTACCCGGACGGTCAGTTCGTCGCCCAGAGCGGCGCCACGATCCGCTCGCAGGCGGCGCCCGGCTTCTGCGTCGATCATCCCGGCGTGCGCCAGGCTGTCCACGGCTTCTTCAGCCAGGTGGCGCGGCGTGCCTCGGCCAGCCCGGCGTTCCACGCCTACGACCTCTGGAGCGAGCCGGCCGTCATGAACTGGGCGCTGCCGACCTACGTGCCCAACGCGCAGTTCTGCTACTGCCCGCACAGCATGGCGCGCTTCCGCGAGTGGCTGCAGCGGAAGCATGGCTCGCTCACGGCCCTCAATCGTGCCTGGTATCGCACGTTCACCGACTGGAGCGAGGTCGAGCCGCCGCGCTTCGGCACGATCCTGACCTACGCGGATTTCATGGACTGGCGCGTCTTCATCGGTGACAAGATCGCCGCGGACCTCGCCGGCCGCGCGGCCGCCGTGCGCGAGGTGGACGCGGCCCACCTCGTCACGAGCCACGCCCCGAATCCCTCGCCGGCCTTTCGCACGCTGGCCGACGCCATGGACGCGTCAGACGACTACCTGATGGCTTCGTCGGTGGACTACTTCGGCACGAGCTTCTACCCGAAGCTCACGTCCCCCGACCGCGACTTCCCGCTGGAGCGCCGGGCGCTGGTCATGGACCTCGTGCACGCGGTCACGGGCGGCAAGGGCTTCTTCGTCGGCGAACTGCAGGCGGGATACGGCGTGCACGGGATCATCGCCGGGAACCCCATCACGGGCCGCGATCTCGAACTCTACACCTGGGGCCTGCTCGCGCGCGGCGCGCGCTCGATCAGCTATTACGCGTTCTACCCGATGAGCACCGGCTACGAATCCGGGGGCTACGGGCTGATCCAGCTCGATGGCACGCTCACCGACCGCAGCCGCCGCGCAGGAGCGACCGCCCGCCTCGTGGCCGACAACGCCGACCTGCTGACGGCGGCGACACCGGAGCCCGCACAGGTCGCGGTGGTCTTCAACCCCCTCGTGCCGCTCCTGGGCGGCGAGCAGGCCTACGGCGATCGACGATCCATGCATCGCGCGATCGCGGGCTACCACCGCATGTTCTTCGAGCGGAACGTCCGCGTGGACTTTCCCTCCGCGCGCGATCTCCGCGCGGACGCTCTTCGCCGCTACACGCTCGTCATCCTCCCCTACCCGATTCTGCTGTCGCGCGAGAAGGCGACCGCGCTCGAGGAGTACGTGCACCAGGGCGGGAACCTGTTCGTGGAGGCGAGACCGGGGTGGCAGGACGAACGCGGGCACGCCGAGCCGATCCTGCCGGGGTTCGGGTGGCACCGCCTGTTCGGCGTGCGCGAGTCACAGGTCCTGCCGGTAAAGCAGGTCGACGTGCGGTGGGGGGAACGACGATTCACGGGCACCAGCTTCGCCGAGCACTTCGAGCGGCTGGACGAGAACGCGACCGTCGTCGCCACGTTCGAGGACGGCACGCCGGCCGCCTACGAGCGGCGGCACGGGCGGGGGCGAGCCATCATCCTCGGCACCTTCGTTGGCGAACGCAATCAGCTCGAGCCGGCGCTGATGCACCCGCTGGCGGACATCCTGATCGACTGGGCCGGTGTGACACGCCCGGCCATGCGGTCGTCGGCCTTCGTCGAGTTGCGACGCGCGTCGGCGCCGAAGGGGGAGCTCGTCGTGCTGCTCAACCACGGGACGACCGCGGCGGAGGTGGATGCGACCCTGCCGCTGACGGCCCCTCCCGCTCGCGTCCGTGAACTGATCACGGGCGCGTCGCTCCCGACGTCTGCCGCGTCGCTCGTGGTGCGAACGACGGTCCCGGGCGAGTCGGTGCGGGTGTATCGGGTTGAATACTGAGGGCGTACGGCGTACGACGTACGGCGGCGTACGGACAAGAAGGCGTACGGCAGGGGGGGCAGACAGGGGGCCCGGCGTATGATCCGCTCGAGGTCCCGTGCGTGTCCGATCCGGTGATCAGCCCCATCGTCCGGCGCATCAACGGCGAGCGCATTGTCGTGCTGGGATGGGGGCGCGCCATCCTCATGCAGGTGGCGCACCCGCTCGTCGGCGCGGGCGTCGCGGCGCACAGCGGGTTTCGGGAGAGCCCGCTCGCGCCGGTGCGTCGGCTTCACGCCACGGTCAGCGCCATGCTGGCCCTCTCCTTCGGCGAGGAAGACGAGGCCGACCGGGCCGCGCGACGCATCCGCTCGACGCACGATCGGGTGCACGGCAGGCTCGAGGCCGACACCGGCCCGTTCCCGGCGGGCACGCGATACTCCGCGCACGATCCCGCGCTGCTGCTCTGGGTCCACGCGACACTGCTCGATTCGATCCTGCTCTTCTACGAGCGAACCGTCGGTTCGCTGACGCCAGCAGAGCGGGATGAGTACCTGGCGGCAGCCGCGCACGGCATGCAGAAAGTGGGCCTGCCCGCCGTGTCCACACCGCGAACAGTGTCGGCCCTCCGCGCCTATCTCGACGGCGTGCTGAATGGTGGGACGCTTGCCGTGACGCCGACCACGCGCGCCGTCGCCGACGCGGTGCTCAGCCCGCGGTTCGGATGGCTCGCCGCACCGCTGACGCGGACGCAGCGGCTGGTCACGATTGGACTGCTGCCGCCCTCGGTTCGCGAGCTGTTCGGGTATCGGTGGGACGCGCGGCGCGAGCACCGGCTGCAACAGGTGCTCGCGGTGCTGCGACGCGTTCGTCAGCGCTCGCCGGATCGGATGACGCGGTGGGCGGGGGCCCGTCCCCGGGCCTGAAGGGCCCGGGGCTCCGAATCCTCCGAACGCCTCAAAGGCCCGGGGCTCCGACCTTGCGCCTTGAGCCGTGAGCCCTGAGCCCGCCCTACTGAATGGGCGTATCCGGTGCGGTGAACGGCATCGCCGGCGGCGTCGCCGTGATGTTCTGCCAGATCGTGGCCGACTGGCTGGTCGCGAACGACCGATTGCCGGTGGTGCCGAAATCGGCCGGCGTGGCCGTCGCGTAGTACGACAGCTCCGTCGGCGTCCCGTTGCAGTCGTCTGGTCCGGCCGCGCCGCCGGCCGACGCCATGGTGACCGTGAAGCCGCTCTTCAGCACCGTGGCCGCCATCGTCAGATCTGGCGACAGGAACCCTTCAGTTCCCCCTGGACACGACACCGCCAGCGTCGTCAGCAGCACGGCGTACCCGCCGTTGGCGGCGGAGGCCGAATAGGTCGCCTGGCCGGCGTTGATGGCCCGCAGCGAGCCGATGGCCGAGGCCTCGTTGCCGGACATGCGTGCCCGCATGAGCCCCGGGATGGCGATCGCCGCGATGATGCCGATGATGGCCACCACGATCAGCAACTCGATGAGCGTGAAGCCGCGGTCCCTGCGCACAGTCATCGCCGTTCCCCCCTCACTGGGTTCGACGCCGCGCGCCGGTCGATGGCCGGGAACGCGGACGGGGTCCCATGGTACTCCACGGGCCTCGCGGCGCGGCATCGACGCGGAGAGTGCCAGATCCTTGCCGTGGGCCGGATCGGCCTCGTGCGGGCTTTCATGCCGCAAATCCGCGATCGGCATGCGCGTGCCTGGCCGGCTGTTCCTGGCGAGGCGGGCCGGGCGACGACCTTTGTTCGCCGGTGGGGCGAGGATCGGCGAGACGAACGGGCGACGGGACCTGCCCGTCGGGTGGTCGTCAGCCCTGGAATAGCTTCGCGTCCGGCCGCAGCTGGCCGAGGAACGCCGCGACCGGTACGATCCACACGCCCTCGCGACGTTCGCGGTACGTGCCTCGATAAAGGAACACCCGCACCGCTTCAGGGTAGTCGTGGCCGAAGGCGGCCAGGCCACGCAGATCCTCCGCCCGCACCTGTGCGGTGTTCTTGACCTCCACCGCGACGATGCCAGCGGCACCGTAGATCACGAAGTCGACCTCGACGCCGGAACGGGTGCGCCAGTAGAAGAGCCCGTTGCGGCCGGCGCCGTAGGCGATCCACGCGCGGAGGTGCTGGGCCACGAGGCCCTCGAGCGCAGCGCCCTCGATCTCCGCCGGGCGATCAAGAGGACCTGAGGGTCGAAGGGATCGAAAGACGCCGGCATCGAAGAGATAGAACTTCGGATGCGCCGCCGTCTCGCGTTGGGCGCGCCTGGTGAACACGGGCACCCGGAACGACAGGAGCAGGTCCTCCAGCACGTCGACGTACCCGGCGGTCGTCTTGCGTTCGACCTGGCACTCCCGCGCGACGTTGGCCACGTTGAGGACCGCGCCGTGGGAGAAGCTGATCGCCTCGAGGAAGCGGGCGAACGCCCCGACGTTGCGTGTCCAGCCTTCGACGCGGACCTCTTCATCGAGGTAGAGCGATGCGTACGCCCGCAGGACGTCTGCCGGTTGCTCCGCGGCGACCACGAGAGGCACCAACCCGCGCGTCAGCGCGGCCCCGAGGTCGAACGCGCGCAGCTCGGTGGCCATGAACGGGTGAAGCGACCGCATCACGGCACGGCCGGCCAGGAGGTCGACGCCACCCCGCCGCAGTTTGCGGGCACTGGATCCCGTGAGCACGAAACGGCGTCTCGGCCTGGACTCGATCAACCCGTGGACGACGCCGAGCAGTTCAGGGACGCGTTGGACTTCATCGATGACGATCGTGGCGCCGGGTGGCGTTGGTGCGACGAGGTCGCGCAGCCGTTCGGGCCGCGCCAGCAGTTCCCGTGCAAGGTCGGGCTGCAGGAGGTCCAGGAGGAGGGCGTCTGGCAGGGTCTGCCTGAGCCAGGTGGTCTTGCCGGTGCCGCGGGGACCAAACAGGATGAAGCTCTGGCGGGGCGGCGAAAGAAATCGACTGAGTATTTCCATAATGAGTCGCAATTCGGAATCATCGATTCCCAGATGATAGCACTTGAGCGGATGTTCTCGGCGCCAGGCACCCGACACGGGGGCGTCGGGCATCGCGTGCTAGCATCCGCCTCGCCGGAGGCACCTTGTTCACACCACGCTGGCGTCACCTCGGCGAGAAGCTCTCGGCGGCTCTCCGTATCGGCGGGGCAATCCTGGTGGCTGCCGGGCTGCTCCACCTGTACGCCGATCGGGTCGTGTTCGATGCGCGGACCTTCGCCGCCCGAGCGGCCGCGAGCCTCGGCGACCCCGGGGTGGCGCAATACGCGGCCGAGCGGATCGCCGACGAGGTCATCGCCCGAAAGCGCGACGTGATCTCCTTCCGGCCCCTGCTCATCGCCACGGCGCGCAGCGTCGTCAGTTCCGAGGCTTTCCGGGCGGGACTCCGTCGCGCCCTCCAGGGGGCCCACGCCACCTTCTTCTCGACGGGCGCGAAGCAGGTGGCCTTGTCGATTCCCGACGTCGGCGTGCTCGTGCGCAGCGCACTGGCCAACGACCCGAACCTGGCGGCGCGGGTCCCCGCGGATCTGTCGGGTCGGATCTCGGCCGACACCACTGGACAGGTCGCGCGGACCCTCGTCGAGCTGTTGCAGCTGGGCCATCGCTTCAGGCGCAACGCGTTTGTCGCGATCGGCCTCGGTGCCTCCGTCTTCCTGGTCGGCATCCTGCTGCCGCAGGACCGGCGCAGGGCACTCCTCCAAGGTGGGGCGGTCCTGGCGACCGTCGCGCTCCTGCTCTTCGCCCTGCCCGGGCTCGGTCGCGCGGTGATCACCGCCGCCGCGTCGAACGCTGCGCTCGCCGCGGGCCTCTGGGAGGCGTTCGCGGGCGGGCTTCGCCACTGGGCCCTCGCGCTCGCCGCCGTCGGGATCGTCATGGCCTCCGCGGCCTCGTCATTTGCCAGCCACGTCGAGATCGAACGCGTCGGGCGCCGGGTGTGGGACGCGCTGCGGGCGCCGGCCGGCACCTGGCTGGGGGAGATCCTGAGGGCTGCGATGTTGACGTCGGTCGGGGTCTACGCGGCGATGCGCCCGATGGCGGTGCTGCAGGGGGCGACCGTGATCGCCGGTGCGCTCCTCGCCTTCGAAGGACTGCGGGAGCTCTTCCGGCTGGTCCCGCCGCGCCTGCAGGAGGCGGCAAGGCTCGCCGCGGAGGGCCGTGCGGATGCGGACGACGTGCGGGGCCATTCCGGCGCGCATGTATGGATACGGGCCGGGTTGGTCGGGCTGACCGCCCTCGCGCTCGTCGTCGCAGCGATCCTGTTCATGCGAAGCCCGGGGGCGGTCCCCGGAGCTCCCGCGTTGACCGACGCCTGCAACGGCGACCGACGACTGTGTGAGCGCCGCCTCGACGAGGTCGTCTTCCCCGGCGCTCACAACTCGATGTCGGCTGCTGAGTACCCGGGCTGGATGTTCCCCAACCAGGAGCGTGGCACCGTCTCGCTGCTCGGCCACGGCATCCGGGCGATGCTGTTCGACGTGCACTACGGGACGCCCGTCGGCGACCGCGTCAAGACCGACATCCAGGACGAGCGGGCCTCGCGCGCGAAGTTCGAGGAGGTGCTCGGCGTGGAGGGCGTGGACGCCGCGATGCGCATTCGCGACCGTCTCACCGGGGCGCCGACGGGGCCCCGCGCGGCGTACCTGTGCCACGGGTTTTGCGAGATTGGTGCCGTGCCCCTGGTGCCCACGCTCGCAGGGGTCCGGGAGTTCCTCGTGCAGAACCCTGGCGAGGTGCTGATCTTCGTCATCGAGGACTACGTGACGCCGAGCGACATCGAGGCGGCTTTCAAGGAGAGCGGGCTCGATCGCTTCGTGTACCGGGGCGCGGTGACGCCGCCCTTCCCGACGCTCCGGGAGATGATCGACGCCGACCAGCGCCTCGTCGTCTTCGGCGAGCACGACACGGGCGGCGTCGCCTGGTTCCACCAGGCGTTCGACACGATCCAGGAGACGCCGTACACCTTCCGCGCCCCCGGCGAGTTCTCGTGCCGCCCGAACCGCGGCGGCACCTCGGGCCCGCTGTTCCAGATCAACCACTGGATCGAGACGACGCCGACCCCGAGGCCGTCGAATGCGGCGATCGTGAACGCGCGCGACGTGCTGCTCGCCCGCGCCCTTCAGTGCGAGCGGGAGCGGGTCAGGCGGCCGAACATCCTGGCCGTGGACTTCGCGCTGACGGGCGATGTGGTTGGCGTGGCGGCGGAACTCAATGGGCTGGCGGGGACCGCGCGTCAGGCGCCGCGCTGAGGCTCAGCGCGCGCCTCACGGTGGCGTCGAGGCGACCTGCTTCGACTTGATGTAGGCCACCACATTGGCGAAGCGGATGGTACGGTCCCTTTCCTCTTGTGGGTACAGCCTGGCGAAGATCGGCCCGAACGCCGGCATCACTGGCGCGTTCTGAGTGTTCTCGCCGGTCTCCATGGCGCGCTGGGCGGCCGCGGCGTCGACCATTGCGCGGGGCACCCGTTTCCACAGGGTGATGCTGTCCTCGACGGCCGCGGCGACGAACTCCCCGCCGTTGCGCGCGGCGATCGTCGTCAGGTCGGGGGGAGGCACGCGAAGGCCGACCGACAGCGGGCCGTGCCCCTTCAGGTCGTCTCCGTGACACTGCACGCAGTATGCCTGGTAGACGTCCTTGCCGCTCACGGACGCGATGGGACGAAACTGGAGCTTCTTCACAGTGGCCTGGGACCAGGCGGACGCGGACACTCCCAGGAGGACGACGGCAATCGCGAGCGCGGGTGCCATCCGACCGGACATGGTTCACCTCCGGGACGTTCAGGGCAACTGAGCGGATGTAACGCTGCTCATCCTACGCCCGCGGGGCGGAGCAGACAAGTCAACGTGGCCCGATGATCCGGCTGGCGGCGGGCGACAAGGGACGGGCGGCCTGGGGCCGCCCTGGCACCCGACGCGACACCACCAGTTGGACGAGCCCCCGCCTTGGTGACCGCGCTCATGAGCGCCCCGTCGCGGGTGGCGAGTGGCCAGGTGCGATGCAGCGCAACAGTAGAGTT
>CAYLZN010000035.1:25677-27874 GCA_964387935.1 uncultured Vicinamibacteraceae bacterium
GTTCACTGCTCCAGACGTTCCCGGCGGCACTCCTCATCGGCCCGCGGCAGTGCGGGAAGAGCACGCTGGCCAGGCATGCCCTCCCCGGGTGGACCCACCTGGACCTGGAGCGCCCCGCCGACCTCGACGTCGTCCAGGCCGACCTCGAGGGCTTCCTCGAAGCCAATCCCCGAAAGCTCGCGATCGACGAAGTACAACGCCTCCCCGAGCTGTTCCCGGTGCTGCGCCATCGCCTCGATCAGGGGCGCGGTCGAGGGCGATTCGTCCTGCTCGGATCGGCCGGTCCCGCCCTCACGCGGACGGTGTCCGAGTCCCTCGCCGGGCGCGTGGGCATTGCCGAACTGACCCCGTTTCTTTCCGCCGAACTTCCTGAAGGAGCGCGCAGGAACGACCGGTGGTTCTGGGGTGGATACCCCCCAGTCCTGGCGCTGCGCCGTGCTCAGGCACGGACGGAATGGCTCGGCGCCTACGTCACCACCCTGCTCGAACGCGATCTCCCCGCGCTTGGCGTCGGCCTGCCAGCGAGACGCCTGCGCCTGCTGTGGACGATGCTCACCCATGTCCACGGCAATCTCCTCAATGTCTCGGACCTGGCGCGCTCCCTCGGGGTGTCCTCGCACACGGTCGCCGCCGACCTGGATGTCCTGGAAGGCGCCTTCATGGTCCGACGCCTCCCCCCGTTCTTCGCCAACGTGCAGAAGCGGTTGACCAAGTCGCCAAAGCTCTACGTGCGAGACACGGGCCTGCTGCACCACCTCGCGGGTCTGCGACAACCTCGCGAGCTGACGACGTGGCCGCGGCGAGGCCACTCGTTCGAGGGGCTCGTGATCGAAGAGCTCATCGCGCTGGCTCAGGCCAGGCTGTCGAGGTCAGAAGCGTTCTTCTGGCGAACTCAGGCCGGCGCGGAGGTGGACCTGCTGCTCGTCGAGGGCCGAAAGCACCTGCCAATCGAGATCAAGCTGGGCGCATCGGTCGATCCGCGCAGTCTCGCGGGACTGCGCCAGTGCATGAGCGATCTGGGCGTGAAGCGCGCGTGGGTCGTCACCTCCGGGCGGGAGGCACGTCGGCTCGGCGGCGGCATCGAGCTGGTCCCGTGGCAGGAGGTCAGCGCCGGACGGATCGATTTCTTCTGACCCGATCCGTCAACAACTGCGTGGCGACCGTGCCTGGTGCCGTGGGCCTTGTGCTGCCGGCACCCGGCACCCGGCACCACACGCAGGACTCTCACCGGTTCGGGCTACCAGGAGGGCACATGCCTCCAGCCGGGGAACGGTCCGACCTCGAGCTTATAGCCCGAGAGGGACGCGGGATCCTCCACGACGCGCAGGTGACAGCGTCCCGGTCAGCGCGACGATGGTGCGACGCGTCCGGTCCGTGTCAATCGCGGCGAACCGGGTCCCCCAGACGAGCCGTTCGAGTCGGCGTATCGACGACTCACAGCATCCCGTGAACCCTGACCGAGTGCACAGCGTGAAGGCCCGCCCGACGCTGACGACCCCCGCGGGCGCGACGGCGCGGCCACGCTCCCGGGCAAGGCGTTAGAATAGGAAGAACACGAGCCGCTGAGGATCGGGAGAATGACTCAAGACGTCGATCGGCATCGCCACGCGATTCTGGACGTCGCCGCACGGCACGGCGCACGGAATGTGCGCGTCTTTGGGTCGGTGGCGCGAGGAGAGAACCGGCCAGACAGCGACCTTGACCTCCTGGTCGAGATGGCCGATGACCGATCGCTGCTCGACCTGGTGGCGCTGGAGCAGGAACTCGAGGCGCTGCTGCACCGACCCGTCGATGTCCTCACCGAGCAGAGCCTCGCCCCCTCCATCCGGCAGCGGGTCACCACTGACGCGCGGGCGCTGTGAAGGACCAGCGGCTGTACCTCATACACATCCGCGAGGCGATTGCCGACATCCGGACCTACGCGGACGCGGGTGAGCGCGCGTTCTGGGCGGATCGCATGCGCCAGGACGCCATCATTCGCAAGCTTGAAGTGGTCGGCGAGGCCGTCAAGCAACTGTCTGACGACACCCGGCGCCAACAGCCAGACATTCCGTGGCGAGAGATTGCCGGCATGCGCGACCACCTTGCCCACCGGTACTTCGGTGTCGACCTGGGCCTGGTCTGGCGAGTGATCGAACGTGACCTGGCCCCGCTCGATGGCGCAGTCACGGCGCTGCTCGAGAGGTTGAGCGGCTAG
>CAYLZN010000036.1:0-27865 GCA_964387935.1 uncultured Vicinamibacteraceae bacterium
AAGATCTGTACGAAACCGGCGCGCGAATGGTCGTCACGGCGTCGCCGCTGTGCGCCCAGACGCAGACGCCCCAGCAGTACTTCGGCTTCGCGCTCGGCACCGACGGCGAGATGGCCCGGTACCCGAAGGTCGTCGAGTACCTCGAGCACCTCGCCGCCACCACGAAGCGCGTCAAGTTCGAGGACATCGGCAAGACGACGATGGGGAACCGGTTCGTGCTGGCGACGTTCAGCGCGCCGGAGAACCTGGCGCGGCTCGATCGCCTCGTCGAGATCAACCGCCGACTCGCGGATCCGCGCGGGTTGACCGCCGCGGAGGCAACCAAGCTCTCCG
Source organism: uncultured Vicinamibacteraceae bacterium (assembly GCA_964387935.1). Lineage (GTDB taxonomy): Bacteria > Acidobacteriota > Vicinamibacteria > Vicinamibacterales > JAFNAJ01 > CAYLZN01. The sequence goes on from CAYLZN010000036.1 coordinate 334, forward strand.
CGGAGGGCAGACCGTTCTACTTGCTGTACGCAACGATTCACTCGACGGAGGTGGGCAACGGGCAGGCGATCCCGATCATGGCGCACCGCCTCGCCACCGAGGACAGCCCCTTCATCCGCCAGATCCTCGACAACAGCGTGGTCCTCATCGTCCCGTCGCAGAATCCCGACGGGCAGGTGCTGGTCATCGACCACTGGTACAGGACCAGGGGCACGAGCTTCAACCGCGTCTACCCGGACCTCTATCACAAGTACACCGGGCACGATAACAACCGCGACTGGTTCATGCTGACCCAGGTCGAGACGCGGCTCATGGCCGAGAAGGTGCAGAACCGGTTCAAGCCGGTGATCACGCACGACATGCATCAGCAGGGCCCGACCGGCTCACGGATCTTCGTGCCGCCGTTCGACGATCCGTACGACCCGAACATCCATCCGATCCTTGCGGCAGGACAGGCCTCGGTCGGCATGGCGATGGCAGCGGCGTTGACCGCCGAGGGCAAGGAAGGCGTGGAGCAGGCCCGGCGCTACGACCTGTGGACACCGGCGCGGCAATACATGGTGTACCACGGTCAGCCGCGCATCCTGACGGAGATTGCCAGCGCCAGCCTCGCCGACCCGTTCGTCAATCCCGCCGGCCGTGACAAGCCGCTCGGACCCCAGGAGAGCAGCTGGAACTTCCTGCGCCCGTACCGGAGTGGCCAGTGGACGTTGGGCCAGATCGTCAGCTACTCGACGACGGTCGCCCTGGCGGGGATGTCCCATGTGGCGCGCCACCACACGATGTGGCTCGAGAACTTCTACCGCGTGCACAACGACTGGGTGAACTGGAAGGCCAAGCCGTACGCCTTCGTCGTCCCGACGGGCCAGCGCGACCCGATGGCGACGTGGGAGATGCTGGACATCCTGCGCACCGGCGAGGTGGAGCTGCACAGGGCGAGCGAGCCGTTCAGCGCGGGCGGGACCCAGTACCCGGCCGGCTCTGTCGTCGTCAAGGTCGCGCAGCCGTACGGCGCGTTCGCGAAGACGCTGCTGGAGAAGCAGGTGTATCCGGACCTGCGGCTCTTCCCGGGCGGGCCGCCGAAGCCTCCGTACGACGTGACCGGGCACACGCTCTGGATGCTGATGGGCGTGAAGGTCGATCAGGTGGAGGCGCCGTTCGAGGCGCCGCTCGAGCGCCTCACGACGCTGACCCCGGAGAAGGTGACGCTGCCGGCGCGGCCGAAGTGGGGATACCTGGTGCCGCCCGAGTCGAACGCCGGGTTCAAGATGCTGGCGAAGCTCCAGGCTGCGAAGGTCCCGGCCTATCGCGCGGCCGCGGGATTCGAATCCGGTGGCGCGAGGTTCGCGCCCGGGACGTGGCTGGTCCCGCCGACGGCCGAAGCCACCCGTGCGCTCGCGGAGGTGGCGCAGCAGACGGGTCTGCCGGTGTTCGGGGCGGACCGGGCGCCGGTCGTCGAGGCGTGGCGCGTCAAGCCCGACACGCGCATTGGTCTCCTCCGGGGGGCCAACAACATGCCCGGCGGCTGGATGCAGTGGCTGTTCGAGCAGTACGGCCTCAACCACAGGGTCGTCTCGTCCAGGGACTTCGCCGCCGACCTCGGCACGCAGTACGACGCCCTGGTCCTTCCGAGCGGCGTGTCCCGGGACACGATCGTGCGCGGCCTGGATCCGACGCGGTACGACAAGGAGTGGGAGTGGGCGTTCGGTGTCGGCGAGGAAGGCTGGAAGAAGCTGCGAGCGTTCGTCGAGGGCGGCGGCACGCTCGTCGCGATCGGGACCGCCGTGGAGACCGTACGGGAACTGCTCGACCTGCCGATCGAGAAGGCCCTGCCGGAGATCGATCGCCGGCGGCGCTTCATGGGGGGTGGGCCCGCGGAGCAGGGAGGGCAGGTGCCGGCGGGCGAGGTGGACCGCGTGCTGCGGCAGGCGTTCTCCAGCCCGGCCAACCTCCTGTCGACGCTGCGTGAGCGCGTCACGGACCCGGCGTCGATCTTCTATTGCCCCGGGTCGCTGCTGCAGAACGAGTTCGACATCAATCACCCAGTGGCCTACGGCATGCCGGAGGCCTGGCCGATCTTCTTCGAGACCGACCAGGCGTACCGGCTGCGACCCGGCTTTGGCAGCACGGCCGAGATCGTGGCGCGGTATCCCAGGCAGGGGCAGATCTTGAAGAGCGGGTGGCTGCTCGGCGAGGACCTGCTGCGCGACCAGGCCAACGTGATGGCATTCCGCGTCGGGAAGGGTTCCGTGGTCGCGGCGGCGAGCCAGATCGACTTCAGGACGCAGCCGCGAGTGACGTTCAAGATCCTGTTCAACGGGCTGTTCCAGGGAGGATCGCAGAAAGTGAAACTCGGGCCCGGAGGCCTGACGTAAAAATTGCGAAAATGGGGTCGGGAGTTATTTTCCATGGCCATTAGCCGCAGAACGTTCGTGCAGCGGTTCAGCACCGCCGGCGTCGCCACGCTCGGAGGTCTTACCATCGCCAGCCGCGGGGCCGAGGCCGCGACGGGCCTCCTGGCCCGCGGCCTTCCGCTCGACCAGCCCGCGGCGCCTCGGGCCGGATCGATCATCCGCCTCGACAGCAACGAAAACCCGCTCGGCCCGTCCCCCGCCGTGCTCGACGCGATCAAGGCCGCCTTCGTGGATGCCGGCCGCTACCCGTTGCGCGCGGGCAACGCGATTGGCGAGGACCTCGCGAGGTTCCACCACGCCTCGCCAGAGAACATCGTCGTCGCGTGCGGCTCGGGCGAGATCCTGCGCATGTCGGTGGACGCGTTCACCTCGTCGTCGAAGGGGCTCGTCGCCGGCGCACCCACCTTCGAGAGCTGCGTCTGGCGTGCGAAACAGCTCGGCCGACCGCTGGTTGAGGTCCCCGTCCGGAAGGACACGCTCGGGCTCGATCTCGAGACCATGGCGGCGAAGGCCGGAGACGCAGGCCTCGTGTTCATTTGCAATCCAAACAATCCGACCGGCATCGTGCACAGCGCGGCCGAGGTGACCGACTGCATCGCCCGCATCAAGCGTGCCTCACGGGAGGCGGTGATCCTCGTCGATGAGGCGTATCACGAATACGTCATGGACCCGTCGTACGCGACGGCGATCCCGACCGCGCTCCGGGATCCGCAGGTGATCGTGAGCCGCACCTTCTCGAAGGTCTACGGCATGGCGGGCGTGCGCCTGGGCTACGCCGTCGGCCATCCGGAGACGATCAGGAAGCTCGCGTCGTGGCGCATGCCGAACAGCGTGAGCATTCTCGCCCATCACGCCGGGCGGGCGGCCCTGGCGGCGCAGGATCTGATCCCGGCCGAACGCCGTCGCAACCGCGAGGTGCTCGACTTCACGGCGCGCGTGTTCGAGGATCTCGGCTACCGTGTGGTGCCCTCGCACGCGAACTTCGTGTTCGTGGATCTCCGGCGGGACTGCCAGGCGTTCCAGGCCGCGTGCCGCGAGCGCGGCGTGGCGGTCGGCCGGCAGTTCCCGCCGCTCGTCAACTACGCGCGCGTGTCGATCGGGACGATGGAGGAGATGAAGCGCGCGGGGGAGACGTTCAAACAGGCGCTGGCCGTCGGGTCGAGTGCGGTTTGAGTGCCGGGTGCCTTGAGCCCTGCGCCTCGAGCCCTGCGCCCTGCGCCTCGAGCCCTGCGCCCTGTGCCCTGCGCCCTGAGCCCGCTTCCGTGAGGTGTCCGTGATGTCGTCGAAGTCGATGGTGTGTGTGGCGGTCGCCGTGCTGGCGGTCCTCGCGGGCGTCCGCGCCGAGGCGGCCGATATCCAGAGTCTCGCCCCGGGGACGAAGTACGACCCTCGCATCCCGACGCCGGCGTCGGTCATCGGCCACGACTTCGGCGAGGAGATCTCGTCGCCCGACGAGATCACCGCCTACCTCCGCGCCCTCAATGCCGCCGCGCCCACGCGAACGACGCTCGTCGAGTACGCCCGTTCGTGGGAAGGCCGCCCGCTGCACGCGCTGATCATCGGCGCGCCCGAACGCCTGGGCCGGATGGCCGCACTCAAGGCGGATCTGCGGAAGCTGGGCGACCCGAGAGGTCTGACGCCAGCCGAGGTTGACCGCCTCGTCAACGAGCTGCCCGCGGTGGTGGCACTGCTCCACGGCGTCCACGGCAACGAGATCTCGTCGGGAGGAGCCGCGATGGCGGAGGCGTATCACCTGCTGGCCGCGCAGGGCGACGCCACGGTGGACACGATCCTGCGCGAAGCCGTCGTGATCATCGACCCGGCGCAGAACCCCGACGGCCGCGCGCGGTTCGTGTTCCAGAACCGGATGGGCCGGGCGGCCGCCCCCGACCCTGAACCGCTGTCCGCCGAGCGCGACGAGCCCTGGCCCGGCGGCCGCTCGAATCACTACCTGTTCGATCTCAACCGCGACTGGTTCGCGCAGACCCAGCCCGAGACGCGCGGCAAGGTCGCGCTCCTGCTCGACTGGATGCCGCACGTCGTGGTGGACCTGCACGAGATGGGCGGGGAGTCCACCTATTACTTCCCGCCGTCCGCCCCACCGGGCAATCCGTGGATGACCGGCACGCAGCGGCAGTGGCTCGAGGAGTTCGGCAAGGCGACGGCCGGGAAGTTCGACGCCCGTGGGTTCCCCTATTTCATCCGCGAGGTCTTCGATTCGTTCTATCCGGGATACGGGGTGTCGTGGCCGATGGCGCAGGGCGCGATCGGCATGACGTTCGAGAAGGCCTCGGCCCGTGGCCTCGTCTACCGGCGCGCGGACGGCACGGCACTGACGTACCTCGACGGGATCCGCGAGCACTTCACCGCCGCCCTGTCGACCGCCGAAACGGCCGCGCGCAACCGGCTCCGCCTGCTGCGCGACTTCCGCGACTTCCGGATGAGCGGCGCGCGCATGAGCGAGCAGGGCCCGGTGCGGGAGTACCTGATCGGCCCCGGGCACGACCCGGCGCAGGCCGAGCGGCTCGCGCGGCTGCTCGTGATGAATGGCGTCGAGGTGCATCGCGCGACGGAGGCGGTCAAGGTCGGAGACCGGGCCTGGCCAGCAGGCACCTTCATCGTTCCGGTGGGACAGCCCGCAGCACGCCTGCTCCGCAACGTGCTCGACTCGCACACCGGCATGGACGAGGGCTTTCTGAAGCTGCAGGACCAGCGACGCCGCAACCGTCAGCCGGACCAGATCTACGACGTCACCGCGTGGAGCCTGTCCGAACTGTGGGACCTCGACGTCGCGACCACCGCCGTGCCGACGGCGGCGAAGACGACGAGGTTTCCGCCGCAGCCGGAGACGCCTGGGGGTCCGTCGCCGTTGCCCGCGTCCACCGTGGGCTACCTGCTGCCGTGGAACGCCTCAACGGCCGCCGTCGTCGCCGAGGCGCTCGCGGGCGGCCTGCGCGTGCGCGTCGTCGGAGGCGGTTTCACGCTCGGCGGGCGCAAGTTCCCGATCGGGACCGCCCTCGTGCGGCACTCGGACAACCCCGGTGACCTGACGGCGCGCCTCGGCTCGCTCGTGACGAAACACGGGGCGACGGCGGTGCCCATCGATAGCGCCTTCGTGGAAGACGGCGTGTCGCTCGGCAGCGGGCAGGTGCGCGCACTGAGAGCGCCACGAGTGCTGCTCGCCTGGGATGTCCCGACGTCGAGCCTCTCCGCCGGCTGGGCCCGCTACGTCCTGGAGCGGCGCTACGGCATCGTGCCCACGGCGGTGCGGGTCGGCTCCTTCGCCCGGACCGACCTGTCGCGGTTCGACGTCATCGTGCTGCCCTCCGGCACGTACTCGCCGCAGCTCACCGGCGACGGTCTGCGCCGACTGAAGGACTGGATCACCGCCGGTGGCACGCTCGTCACGCTCGCAGAAGCCTCGCGGTGGGCGACGCGCGACGGCATCGGCCTGCTCGACACGAAGACGGAGTTCCGTGACGGCAGCCCCGAGAGCGAGGCGCCTCCGAAACCGAAGAACGAGGCGTCGAAGGGGCCCTTCGACTACGACAAGGCCATTACGCCCGCCGCGGAGCGACCGGAGCTCGTCCCGGGCGCCATCCTGCGCGTGACGCTCGATCCCGAGCACCTGCTCGCCGCGGGCACCGACGGCGAAGTGCAGGCGATGGTCGAGAGCCAGCGGGTGTTTGCGCCGATCACGCTCGACAAGGGCCGCAACGTCGGCACCTACGCGAAGAAGGACCGGCTGCTCGCGTCGGGGATTCTCTGGCCCGAGTCGCGAGACCAGCTTCCGCAGAAGGCGTATCTCGTCGAGCAGCCGATGGGGCGTGGCCGCGTGATCGCGTTCGCCGAGGATCCGAACGCCCGGGCCTTCGCCGAATCGACCCAGCTCCTGTTCGCCAACGCGGTGCTCTTCGGCGCGGCCCGCTGAGGCCCGCGTGGCCCGCACGCTGAAGATCACGCTCGCCTACGACGGCTCGCGCTTCGTGGGCTGGCAGCGACAGGCGCGCGGCCTCTCGATCCAGGGGCTCCTCGAGGAGGCCCTCGCCCCGCTCCATGAGGGTGACCCCGTCCGGGTCGCCGGCGCGGGTCGCACCGACGCCGGCGTGCACGCGCTCGGCCAGGTCGCCTCGTGCCGGTTGCACTCCACGCTGGCGGGCCCGCAGCTCGTGCGGGCGCTCAACGCGCGGCTGCCTGAGGACGTGCGCGTCCGCGCCGTCGAGGAGGTCCCGCCGGAGTTCCACGCGCGCTTTTCCGCCCGGCGCAAGACCTACGCGTATCACCTGCTCGACGCACCCGTCGCCGATCCGCTCGCGCGAGCCTGGATGTGGCACGTCACACAGGGGCTCGACGTCGCCGCGATGCGCGCGGCGCTCGCGACGCTCGAGGGCACTCACGACTTCAAGGCCTTCCAGGCAGCGGGCAGCCGGGTGGCGGAGACCGTGCGCACGCTCGAGTCGGCGACGCTGACGATCGGCCCCTGGCCTGGCCTGCCCCTGGCAGTCGCCCCTGGAGCCGGCCGCCCCGACGGCGATCGTGCGGCCACCGTGCTCCAGTTCGCCTTCACTGCCGACGGGTTCCTGCGGCACATGGTCCGCACCCTTGTCGGGACGGTGGTCGAAGTCGGGCTTGGGCGTCGGCCTTGCGAGGATATCCCCCGGATTCTGCAGGCGCGGGATCGGCGACGGGCTGGGCCGACCGCGCCCGCGCACGGGCTGGTCCTGCTGGGCGTCGAGTACTAGGGCGCCAGGGCTGGCGTGCGGTAAAATCAGGGGTTCGATCTCCGGGGCACACATGGGACTTCCTGAACTGCTCGCCTGGCTGCCTGCCGGTTCTCCGGATGCCACCCTTGCCCGCCAGCTCAATTTCGATCAGTTGCCGCAGCACGTGGCCATCATCATGGACGGCAACGGCCGCTGGGCGTCCCGCCGCCACCTGCCGCGGGTGGAAGGGCATCGCGCCGGGATCCAGGCCGTGCGCGACACGATCGAGGCCTCCGCGCGCCTCGGCATTCGCGTGCTCACGCTGTATGCCTTCTCGGTGGAGAACTGGAAGCGTCCGCCGACGGAGGTCGATACGCTGATGCTGCTGCTCAAGCGGTACGTCCGCTCGGAGCTGAACACGCTGGCGTCGAACAACATCCGGTTCCATGTGGTGGGCCGCGAGGGCGACCTCGCCCCGGACATCCAGCAGGAGTTGCAGGCCGCCGAGCAGCGCACGGCCGGCAACGCCGGCATGACGTTCAACATCGCGCTCAATTACGGGGGGCGAGCGGAGATCGTGGACGCCGTCCGCCGCGCCCTGCACGCCGGGCTGGCCCCGGAGCATCTCGACGAGGACACCTTCGCGGGTCTGCTCTACACCGCCGGTCAGCCGGACCCCGACCTGTTGATCAGGACCAGCGGCGAGATGCGCGTCAGCAACTTCCTCTTGTGGCAGATTGCGTATGCGGAGATCTGGGTCACTGACACGCTGTGGCCGGATTTCCGCGCCCGGCACCTGCTGCAGGCGATCCTCGATTACCAGAAACGGGACCGTCGCTACGGCGGCATCGGCCAGCCGGCCCTCGCAGGGCGCTGAACCGAGGCGAGTTCGACCAGCCCAGCGCCACCTGCCGAGCGCCCCGTGACCCGAATCCTGAGTGCCCTCGTCCTGCTGCCCCTGGTGCTGGGCGTCCTGTTCCTGCTGCCGCCGTGGGGCACCCTGGGCCTGGCGTTCGTGGCGCTGGCCCTCGGGGTCTGGGAGTTCGGCGCGCTCGCCGAGCACGGGCACGGGCCGTTGCCGCGCGTCGTCATGCTGGTGTCGGCCGCGCTCGCCATGTTCTCCGTCGGCTCGCCGGCCCTGCCGACCGAAACCGCGCTGCTGGCGGCGCTCCTGGCCGTCGGCGCCGTGGCGGTCGGGGAAGGGCGCCCCGACCAGGACGTCCTGCGCCGCGTCGGCGTCATGCTGCTGCCGGCCCTCTACCTGGGGCTGCCGATCGGGGCCATGGTCGCCATCCATCGTGACCACGGCCCGCTGGTCCTGCTCCTCCTCATCGCGACGACGGTCGTCAGTGACACGGCGCAGTACTATGGCGGCCGCCTGTTCGGGCGGAGACCGCTCTCCCCGCGCATCAGTCCAAAGAAGACGATGGAGGGGGCGGTGTCCGGGGCGATCGTCGGCGGTCTCGTGCTCCCGGCGGCGGGGCCCTGGCTCCTGCCGGGCGTGGCGCTCTGGACGCTCTGGCTGGTCGGTCTGGTGCTGGTCGGCTTCGGCATGCTCGGGGACCTCTTCGAGTCCCTCTTCAAGCGGAGCGTGGGCGTGAAGGACTCGTCGTCGCTCATTCCCGGGCATGGCGGCGTGATGGACCGCGTGGACAGCCTGCTGTTTGCCGCCCCGGTCTTCTACGGCTTCCTGCTGGCGCTGGGGTGGCTTCGCCCATGAAGCGCATTGCCATCCTGGGTTCGACCGGGTCCATCGGCCGCAGCGCGGTGTCCGTGGTGGAGGCCCACCCGGAGCGCCTGAGCATCACCGGCCTCGCCGCCGGTCGCAATCACGGGCTGTTCGTGGAGCAGGTGGAACGCCTGCGTCCGCGCGCCATTTCCATGGCGACCGAGCAGGCGCTGCACGACGTGAAGCGCGCGCTGCGGGCACCCACCTGCAACCGGATCGGCGTTTTCGCCCACGGGTCGCGCGGCCTGGTCGAGATCGCCACCCAGCCCGACGTGGACATCGTCCTCTGCGCGTCGTCGGGCACGGCGGCCCTCGAGGCCGTGCTCGCGGCAATCGAGGCCGGGAAGGCCATCGCACTGGCCAACAAGGAAGTGCTCGTCATGGCCGGCAGTCTCGTCATGGCGGCGGCGCGTCGGCACGGCGTGGCCATCCTGCCGGTCGATTCCGAGCACAATGCGCTGCACCAGTGCCTGCACCAGCGTCGGCTGGAGGAGATCCGACGACTGATCCTGACGGCGTCGGGAGGGCCCTTCCGCGAACTCCCGGCCGAGGCCCTGGCCCGGGTCACGCCCGAGGCGGCGCTGAGCCACCCGACGTGGAAGATGGGGCGCAAGATCACCATCGACTCCGCGACGCTGATGAACAAGGGGCTCGAGGTGATCGAAGCGCACTGGCTCTTCGACGTGGGTCCCGGCCAGATCGACGTGGTCATTCACCCGCAGTCGGTGGTGCACTCGCTGGTGGAGTTGAGGGACGGATCGATCATCGCGCAGCTGGGCGTCACCGACATGCGGTTGCCCATTCAGTATGCGTTTTCGTATCCGGATCGCTGGGACGCGGCGCTGCCGTCGCTCGATCTGGCGCAACTGCGCCGGCTGGAGTTCCACGAACCGGATCACGAGCGGTTCCCGTGCCTCGGGCTCGCGTATCGCGCGCTGTCGGCAGGGGGCGCGTTCCCGGTCGTGCTCAACGCGGCGAACGAGGTGGCGGTGGCGGCCTTCCTCGAGGGACACCTGCCGTTTCGAGGGATCCCGGCACTGATCGAGGCCGCGCTCGAGGCGCACGCGAACCGCGGAGGCGGGCCACCCCGGGACCTGGCGGACATCAGGGCCGTCGATCGATGGGCGCACGCCTTCTCGCAGGAACAGGTGCGGGGCGTACAATCGGGGAAGGCGGGCGCAGGGCCCAGGGCTCAGGGCACATGGTGCAGGGCTGAGCGCGCAGGGCCGAGGTGAGGGCCCGGGCTCGAGCGCCTTGCGCCGTGAGCCTTGCGCCCCGAGCCGTGAGCCTTGAGCCCTGAGCCTTGAGCCCGCTTTCAAAGGTCAGACTGTGATCACGAACATCGTCGCATTCATCTTCGTCCTGGGCGTGCTCATCTTCGTGCACGAGCTGGGCCACTTCCTCATGGCCCGTCGCCACGGGGTGCGCGTGCTCACCTTTTCCCTCGGGTTCGGGCCGAAGGTGCTCCGCACCGTCCGTGGCGACACGGAGTACTGCGTGAGCGCGATTCCACTCGGCGGCTACGTGAAGATGGCCGGCGAGTCGCCCGAGGATCCGCGGAGCGGACGGCCCGACGAGTTCATGTCGAAGACCAAGTGGCAGCGGTTCCAGATTCTCATCATGGGACCGATCATGAACATTCTGCTCGCCATCGTGGTCATGGCCGTGGTGCTCTACAACGGCGCCGAGGTGCCCGCCTACGAGCAGGAGCCGCCCGTGGTGGGCTCAGTGCTCGCAGGGTCGGCGGGGGAGCGCGCCGGCATCCGCGTCGGCGATCGGCTGGTGAGCATCGCGGGACGCGACGTGGACACGTGGGAACAGGCCTTCCTGCAGGTGATGCCGCGGGCGAACCGGCAGATCGAGATCGTCGTCGAGCGTGGCGGCGTGCGCCAGTCCCTGTCAATCACCCCCGACGCGCAGACACGGTTCGAGATGGGGGACATCGGGGTGCTGCCGCAGATGCTGCCCCAGGTGCGCAATGTGAATCCTGGGTCGGCGGCCGAGCGGGCCGGTCTCGCGCCGGGCGACCTCATCCTCGCCGTCAACGGCGAGCCGGCCACCCGCGACACCCTCATCAAGAAGATCAACGCCAGCGCTGATGTCGAACTCGCGCTCACCGTGCGGCGCGAGGGACGCGAGCGGCAGGTGGCCGTGGTGCCTCAGAAGCAGGGTGACGTCGGGCTCATCGGCGTGCAGCTCAGCCCGTTCGAGGTGCGCCTGATCGAGCCCGGCCCGCTTCAGGCTGTCGGGATGAGCCTGCAGCGCAACCTCGAGTGGTCCACGCTGATTTTCCAGACGCTCAAGGGGTTTTTCACGCGGGAGACGTCTCCGAAGCAGCTCATGGGGCCGGTGGCCATCGCGCAGCTGTCAGGCGGGGCCGCGCAGGCCGGGTGGGTTGCGCTCTTCAGCCTCATGGCGATGATCAGCCTCAACCTCGGCATCCTCAACCTGCTGCCGATCCCGGTCCTGGACGGGGGCCACATCTTCATTCTGGGACTCGAAGGCCTGGCGCGCCGCGACTTCAGCATGAAGGTCAAGGAGCAGATGCTGATGGCCGGCTTCCTGGTCCTCATGGTGCTCATGGTCACCGTGATTTACAACGATCTCACCCGCATCGAGTGGGTCGAGCGGCTCATGCCCTGGCGGTAGGCCCGGCTGCAACCAGCCACGCACTCGCGTCGTCTCTCCAAGTAGAAAAGGAGGTGAGGCGCGATGTTCCGCCTGGCGGATTGGAGTTTCTCTGGAACGGCTGAACTGGCGACGGCGGTCATGCTGGGCCTGCTCGTAGTCACGGCCCTGTTCGGCTGACGGCCATACGGACGAACGGGTCAGCATCCGCCCGGAACGGTCGCAAGACACTGAAGGACCTGTGCACCCCCGGGGCGAGCGATTTCAGAGCTGATCGCGGAAGGGGTAATCAGACTGCCCCGGCGAACCGATACAAAGGGGTGAGGCGCACGCCAGCCATCGTGGTTGCCCCTCCTCCTCCTGATAAGGCCCCGGCACGACCGGGGCCGCTTTTTTGTGGGGTCAGGTCTTTACTTTTAGCGTTTTGGGGGGCTCGCCCCAAAACGCTAAAAGTAAAGACCTGACCCCACGGTTTACTTCGCGACGTAGCTCTTGCGGGCGCGCACGAGCAGACCCGGTTTCGACACCTTCGTCTCGAGTTTGTGGATCCTGCCATCGGGCTGGCCGGCCGCGAAACCAAGCAGGTACTGGCTGTGCAGTTCCTGGGCGACCCGTGTGAACGTGGGGCCCAGGCTGGCCGTGTCGTCCAGTTCGAAATACCCCCCGCCGGTCTCCTCGGCGAGCCGCTTCAGTCCCCGGTCCGGTCGCGTCCGCACGCGCCGGCCGTCGAAGTTCATTTCGCTCTCGAGCCCAATCGCGTAGATCATCACCTCGTCTTCGCGCGCGCGGTCGAGGACCCGACCCAGCCCGACCTTGCTCGCCGTGTCCTCGCCGTCGGTGAACACGAGCACGACTCGGCGCCCCTCGATCCCCTTCAATTCGTCCAGGCTCGCGTCGATCGCGTCATAAAGCCGGGTAGGGTTCCCGAACTGCAGATCGTCCAGGGAGCCGATCAACGCATCGCGGTCCCCCGTGAGCTCCGACGCGAACTGGATCTTGTCGTTGAACGCGCCCACGAGCGCCCGGTCGTCGGGGAGCAGCCGCAGCAGGAACTGCTCGGCGGCTTTCTTCAGCAGATCCAGCGCGAGCGTCATGCTGGCGCTCGTGTCCATCATCACGACCACGGTGATCGGCTGCGTTTCGTTGGAGAACTGCGTGATCGCCTGCGGCTTGCCGTTGTCGAAAATCTGGAAGTCCTCCTTCGTGAGCTCCGGCACCAGCCGCCCCTGCGCGTCGAGGACCGTGGCAAACACCGGCACGACCTGGGTCCCAGTGCGGAAGGTCGGCGCCTGCGCCTGCGGTGCCTCCGTTGCTGCCAGCCTCGATGCGCCAAGCGCCACCACACCCGCGAGCGTGGTTGATATGAAGAGCATCCGTCCCGTCATCTGCTCAGATTACCGTGAATCCCGCCCGGCTGCGCAATTCCGGTACACTGGCACGATGGTCGCTCCGCGCAGGTTCGTCATCCCCGCACTGGCCATTTCGGCCTCCCTTCTCTTCATCCCAGGTGGCACGCACCCCGGCGCGCCTGCCGACGTCGCCGCGCAGGTGAGGCCCGTGTACTCGCAGGGCGTGGCCGGCGTGCTCCAGGCCATCGAGCGGCTGACCACCACCGCGAGCGTGCTCCACACCGCGGCGCATCCCGACGACGAGGACACGGCATTCATCGCGAGGGCCGCGCGTGGGGACCATGCGCGCGTCGCCTACCTGTCGCTCAACCGCGGCGAGGGCGGCCAGAACGTCATCGGCCCGGAGCTGTTCGAAGCCCTCGGCGTCATTCGCACGGAGGAGTTGCTCCAGGCGCGTGCGCTCGACGGCGGCGAGCAGTTCTTCACGCGCACCTTCGACTTCGGGTTCAGCAAGCGTCTCGACGAGGCCGCCGCGTTCTGGGGCGAACGCGAGGTCCTCGCGGACATGGTGCGGGTCATCCGGACATACCGCCCACTCGTCATCTACTCCGGCTTCAGCGGCACGCCGGCCGATGGCCACGGTCAGCATCAGCTCGCCGGCAAGCTGACGCCCCTGGCGTTCAAGGCTGCGGCGGATCCGAAGGAGTTTCCGGAGCAGTTGGCCGAGGGCCTGCGGCCGTGGCAGGCCAGGAAGCTCTACGTGCGCCAGGGCTTCAGGGCAGACCCGAACAACCCGCCGACGGCCCGCCTCGAGACCGGACGATTCGACCCGGTGCTCGGGCGCACCTACTTCGAGATCGCGATGGAGGGCCGCAGCCAGCACAAGTCCCAGGAGATGGGCGTCGCGGAACTGCGGGGCCCGCAGACCTCCAACCTGCGGCTGGTCGAAAGCCTGGTGACGGTGCCGACGCCGGAAACGAACGTGTTCGAGGGTATCGACACGTCCCTTGCGGGGCTGGCGTCGCTGTGCGGCCTGCCAGAAGGCGCCCTGAAAGCGGAACTGCAGGCCATGTCCGGGGCGGTGCTGGACGCCCGCGGCGCGTTCGACGCCACGAGCCCCGTCAAGGTCGTGCCGCAACTGGCGGCCGGTCTTGCGGCGACGCGCCAGGCGAGGTCGGCACTGGCGTCGATTCAGACGTCCGACACGGCTCGGCAGGACGCGGACTTCCTGTTGGGGGTCAAGGAACGCCAGTTCGAAGAGGCCCTGCAGCGCGCGGCCGGGGTCGTGCTGGATCCGCTGGCCGACACCGAGACGGTCGTGCCCGGCGAGACGTTCGGTGTTCGCGTGCGCGTCTTCACGGCCGAGCCCGCGGTGGTGAAGACGGCCGGCATCAGGGTGACGACGCCCGCCGGCTGGACGGTGGCGGGCGGTGAGGTCGAGCGTCCCGCCAGCGACAGTCCCATGGCACGCTTCTTCCGCGAGACGCCGCCGATCAACGAGCCGTTCCGCGTGACTGTCGCCTCCGACGCGCGCCCCACGCAGCCCTACTGGCTCGAGCAGCCTCGCCAGGGGTACCGCTTCGCGTGGTCCGCCGGTGCACCGCAGGGGCGGCCGTTCGCGCCATCGCTCTTGCACGCAGAGGTCGCCGCAGAAATCGGCGGGGCGCCTGTGATGCTCCGCGCGCCCGTGCAGTATCGGCTCGTGGACCAGGTCCGAGGCGAACTCCGGCGCTACGTCAACGTCGTGCCGGCGGTGACGGTGGCGTTCGACTCCAGCCTGGAGGTCGTGCCGCTCCTGTCGCTCGGGACCCCGCGTCGTATTGCGGTGCGCCTTGGCAGCCATCGCGACGGTGCCACGCAGGGGAGCGTTCGCCTCACCCTGCCGGACGGGTGGCGGGTCGAACCCGCGGCCGCACCATTTGCCTTCTCGACGAAGGGACAACGGACGGCTGCCACATTCACCCTGACGCCGCCGCGCGCCGTCGCGGCCGGCCGATACGACATCGGCGCCGTGGCCACCGTGGACGGGCAGGCCCACGCCCTCGGCATGCGCGTCATCGCGTATCCGCACATTCAGACCCATCGCTTGTACACGCCTGCCTCGGCGCAGGTGCGCGTGCTCGGCCTCGAGGTCGCGCCCGTTTCGGTGGGCTACATCATGGGCACCGGCGACCAGGTGCCGGATGCCATCAGGCGGATGGGCCTCACCGTCACGCTCCTCGACGAGGATGCGCTCGCCGCAGGTGACCTCTCCCGGTTCAACGTCATCGTCGTCGGCATCCGCGCGTCGGAGTCGCGGCCCGATTTCGTGGCCGCCAGACAGCGCCTGCTCGACTACGTGACCAACGGCGGGACTCTGGTCGTGCAGTATCAGCAGGGGGACTACGGCACACGGAACCTCGCGCCGTTCCCGGTGGAGTACGCGACGCGCGTGACCGACGAACAGGCCGCGGTGCGCCTCCTGCAACCGGCGCATCCGGTGTTCACGACGCCGAACACGATCACGGACGCCGATTGGGCCGACTGGGTGCAGGAGCGCAACCTGTACGCGTTCGTGAAGTTCGACGCGCGCTATCTGCCGCTGCTTGAAACCGGTGATCCGGGCGAACCCCCGCAACAAGGCGGGCAGGTCTACGCCGAGATCGGCCGCGGACGATACGTCTACACCGCGTACTCGTGGTTCCGGCAGTTGCCCGCTGGCGTACCCGGCGCGTACCGCATGTTCGCCAACCTCCTCAGCCTGGGGCAGCCGCGGGCGAAGGCCACGACGCGGTGACCGAATCCTGGACGATCGAGTCGTCCGGGCAGCCGATGAGCCTGCGGTGGTACCGCGCGCCTCCCAGGGCCGGGGAGAGCGCAGGGGCGGCGCGCGGGACCACGCTGATCCTGGCTCCAGGCGCAGGCGCCGGCCACGACCATGTCTTCATGGTGTCGCTCGCCTCAGGGCTTGCGGCCCGGGTCGTGGACGTCGTCACGTTCAACTTCCCGTACGCAGAAGCCGGACGCCGGCGCCCCGATCCGCCGCGCGTGCTGGCGCAGGCGTGGATCGACGCCGTGACCGCGGTCTGGGCGCGGCCCGGTCTCGCGGCGCAGCCGTGGTTCATCGGGGGCAAGTCCATGGGCGGCCGCCTCGCGACGCAGGTCGCCGCTGCGGGCGTCCTTGCCGAGCCTCGGCTCACCGGCATCGTCTGTGTCGGGTATCCGCTGCACCCCCCGGGCCGCCCGGCGCCGCGGGCTGTGGATCATTGGACCAGGCTTCGGGTGCCCCTGCTGGTGCTCCAAGGCACGCGCGACGCCTTTGGAGGTCCCGAGGCGCTGCGGGCGGCCGCCCACGCTGCAGGTGCAGCGCCCACGATCGACGCCATCGAGGGGGCCGATCACGGGTTCGCGGTTCCGCGTCGAACTGGGCTGACCGCGGCCGATGTCATGGCTGGCCTGACTGACGGCATCACTACCTGGATGGCCGAGGTATGCCGGGCCCAGGGCTCGGCGCAGGGAGGTGCGCGATGAGTCGAATGCTCAGCCTGGTTGTCTCGAGCCTGTCGTTGGGCCTCGCGGTCCTGGCGGTGAGTGTCGTGCTCGCGCAGACGTCCACCGCGCCCGCAGAGGCGTTCCTGTCGATGGCCGACGCCGAGCGCGCGTTCGCGCGCGCGGCCCTCGACAAGGGCATCCGCGAGGCCTTCCTCGAGTACCTCGCCGACGACGCCGTCGGGTTCTATCCAGAGGAGATGAACGCCCGCGAGTTCTATCGCAGCCAGGCTCCAGCGCCGGCGACCGTCCGCCTGGAGTGGGAACCCCGCCTCGGGGACGTCGCGCGGTCCGGTGACCTGGGCTGGCTCACCGGTCCCTATACCCTCACCAACACCGGTTCGGGCCAGCCGCCGCGGCACGGCTGCTACTTTTCGATCTGGGGCCGTCGGCCAGGCGGGCCCTGGAGGGTGCTGATGGACGTCGGTGTGCCGACGCCGGAGCCGTGCGCGTTCCCGCAGGCAGGTGCTGTGGCCGTGGAGGAACCGGGAGGGCGGTTTCTGGCGAAGGCCGATGAACCTCCCCATGGGGGCGGCCGTGTCGTCCTTGCTGACAACAGCCTGGCCCAGTCCGTCCGGCGCGACGGCGTGCGCCTGGCCTACCGGGACGCGCTGACGCCAATGTCGCGCGTGCACCTGCCCGGGCGAGCGCCGCTCGTGGGCCGCGATGCGATCCTGGGTTGGCTCGAGACGTCGCAGAGGTCGCTGGAGACCGAGCCGGACGCCGGAGACATTGCGGCCTCCGGTGAACTGGGCTTCACGCGCGGGACCTACGAGGTCGCCTCGGAGAGCGGTGGGGTGGAGAAGGGGTACTACGTGCGGATGTGGAAGCGACTGGCGACGGGGCAGTTCACCGTGGCGGTCGACGTACGGAGCCCGCTGAAGTAGGGCAGACGGTTTATACTCCGCGCCATGATTCGCAGCCGCGCCATCGTGACCCTCGCCCTGGCCGCCTGGCTCCTCCCAGGATCGGCGCCCGTCGTGGCCCAGCCCGCTGCCAGGGACCTCTGGCCCGGGACGAAGTACGACGCTCGCATCCCGACGCTGAAGAGTGTGCTCGGGCACGACGTCGGCGACGAGATCTCGACGCCCGAGCAGATCACGATCTACCTCCGGGCCCTCGCGCAGGCGGCGCCCGACCGGACGACGCTGGTCGAGTACGCGCGGTCGTGGGAGGGTCGCCCGCTCCACGTGCTCGTGCTCGGGTCCCCGGAGCGCATCGCGACGCTGAACCAGCTCAAGACGGACTTGAAGAAGCTCGGTGACCCCCGCGGCCTGTCGCCCGTGGACGCCGATCGCCTCGTGAAGACGCTGCCCGTCATTGTCTGGTTGATGCACGCCGTGCACGGTAACGAGATCTCCTCGTCGGATGCGGCGCTCGCCGAGGCGTATCACCTGCTCGCGGCGATGAACGATCCGCTCGCGGAGGCGGTCAGGCGCGATGCACTGGTCCTGATCGACCCGCTGCAGAATCCTGATGGGCGCGCGCGGTTCGTCGCCCAGCACCTGCTCGGCCGCGCCTCGGTGCCGGACGTCGAACCCGGGGCCGCCGAACACGACGAACCCTGGCCGGGCGGCCGCGCCAACCATTACCTGTTCGACATGAATCGCGACTGGTTCTCCCAGTCGCAGCCGGAGACGCGCGGGCGCACGGCGCTCTACCTCGAGTACCTCCCGCAGGTGGTCGTGGATCTGCACGAGATGGGCGGCGACTCCACGTACTATTTCGCGCCGCCGGCCGACCCCCTCAATCCCTACATCACCAAGGCGCAGGCCGGATGGTTCGAGACCTTCGGCAGGGAGAACGGGCGCGCCTTCGACGAGCGAGGGTTCGCCTACTTCAATCGCGAGGTGTTCGACTCCTTCTACCCCGGGTACGGCGAGTCGTGGCCGATCTTCCACGGCGCCATCGGCATGACGTACGAGCAGGCGTCTGCACGCGGACTGGTGTGGCGCCGAAGCGACAAGTCGCTGCTCACGTATCGCGACGGGGTCATGCAGCATCTGACGGCGGCGCTGACGACCTGTCACACGGCGGCACGCAACCGGGAAAAGATCATCGCCGACTTCCTCGAGTACCGGCGCAGCGCGGTTGCCGACGGCGAACGTGGTGCCGTGCGGGCGTACCTGCTGCCACCTGGCGGCGATCCCCCGCGTACGGAACGGCTCGCCCGGCTGCTCGCGCGGCAGGGCTTCGAGGTGCGCCGGGCCGACGCCGCGTTTGCCCTGGGCACGACGAAGTACCCGGAGGGCACGTTCGTGGTGCCGGCGGCGCAGCCGTCGGGCCGACTGCTGCGCAACCTCGTGGACGATCACGTGCCGCAGCCCGAGGCGTTCGTGAAGGAGCAGGACCGGCGCCGCAAGAGGCGTCTGCCCGATCAGATGTACGACGTCACGGCGTGGAGCCTGCCGCTCGCCTTCGATGTCGAGGTTCTGAAGGCGGATCGTGTGCCCACCGTCCAGACGAGTGCGGTCGCGGCCGACGCCACGCCCATCGTCCGGCCGCTGGCGCCGGCGAAGGTGGGCTACCTGCTGCCGTGGGGGAGCGGCACCGCGGCGGCGGTGGCGGAAGCCCTTCGCGAGGGCCTCAAGGTGCGTACCGCCGATCTCCCGTTCACCCTGGGCGGCCGCAAGTACCCGGCCGGCACGGCCATCGTTCGCTCGTCCGACCACGGCGCCGACGTGGCCACGAAGCTCGGGGCGATCGTCTCGCGGCATGGCGTCGAGGCCGTGCCCATCGACTCGTCGTTCACCGAGTCCGGCATCTCGCTCGGCAGCAACGAGGTGGCCACGCTGGAGCCGCCGAGGGTGCTCCTCGCATGGGATGCCCCGACCTCGAGCCTGGCGGCGGGATGGACCCGCTACGCCATCGAGCGACGGTTCGGCCAGGCGGTTACGGCGGTGCGCGTCTCGTCGCTCGGTCGTGTCGACCTCCGAACCTTCAACGTCATCGTCCTGCCATCGGGTCAGTACACGGGTGTCCTGGGCAACGACGCGGTGCAGCGTGTGAAGGCATGGGTGAACGCCGGGGGAACGCTCGTGACGCTGGCGGAAGCCTCGCGATGGGCTGCCCGCGACAACGTCGGGTTGCTCGATGCGAAGACCGAGTGGCGAGGCGGCAAGGCCGAGAGCGAGGCGACCGACAAGGACAAGGACGCCGCGCGAAAGGGCGAGCCCCCGGCGCAGCCCATCGACTTCGAAAAAGTCGTGCTGCCCGAGCGGGAGCGCCCGGAGAACACCCCCGGCGCCCTGCTGCGGGTGACGCTCGATCCCGAGCACTGGCTCTCGGCGGGGACCGACGGCGAGATCCAGGTGATCGTCGAAGGTCAGCGCGTCTTCACGCCGGTGACCATGGACAAGGGCCGCAACGTCGGCGTCTATCGTTCGAAGGACGCGCTCGTGGCCGGCGGGCTCGTGTGGGACGAGGCGCAGGCCCAACTCGCGAAGAAGGCGTATCTCGTGCACCAGCCGATGGGACGCGGCCACGTGATCGCCTTTGCCGAGGACCCGAACTACCGGGCGTTCACGGAGGCGAGCGCGCTGCTCTTCATCAACGCGATCCTGCTGGGGCCGGCGCACTGAAAGGCGGGCTCAAGGCTCAAGGCTCAGGGCTCGGGGCTCGGGGCTGGACCCTGTGCCTCGTGCCTTGAGCCCTGAGCCCCGAGCCTTGAGCCCCGAGCCCTGAGCCCCGAGCCCTGAGCCCCGAGCCTTGAGCCCCGAGCCCCGAGCCCCGAGCCCCGAGCCCCGAGCCCCGAGCCCCGAGCCTGTCCTTGACCGTAGCCCCCGGGCGCCCTACGCTTGGGATCTCGCCATGTGTTCGTCGAAGGTGCCTGGTGTGCGCGGCCTGGTGCTGGCGCTGCTGGCGGCGCTCGTGCTTGGACCGGCCGGCGTCGGGGGCGTTCTGCACCCCGCCGACGATCCCGCGTGCGACGTGCCGCCGGCGCGCGACGCGGGTTTCCACGGGCGAGCCCTGGTGTCCGCCGGGCTCGACACGTCGCACTGCCAGGCCTGTCACCTGCTGCGCAGCGTGCGCTGGGGCATTTCGACAACCGGCACTCCGCTGCTCGCGCCGAACGCCCAGGTCATCGTCTCTCGGATCGACTCCGCCCGGGTGGCCGACAACACCCCCCTGGCGCCTTCTGGCCGGTCACCCCCGCTGATGTCCCCCGTGCGCGGCTAGCGTTCCAGCGTTCCAGCCGCGCGCGCCTTCGAGCATCTCCTGTCCCGGCCTCCCCGGCGGGGACCACGTGGCTTCGGAGAGGGACGTGACAATGAGCGTGCGGATCAGGCGACATCTCGGAACGGTGCTCGTGATTCTGCTGGTGGCGACGGTGCCCAGCCCCCTGGCGGGGCAGCCCGCGAAGGGCAGCGGAGAGATCAAGGGACGAATCGTGCAGGCGGGCGCTTCGCGACCGCCGAAGGATCCCGTCGTCCTCATCGAGGAACTGCCGGCTCTCGTGGCCCCCGTCGCCGAGGATGGCTCGTTCCACTTCACCGACGTCCCGCCGGGCCACTACCACCTGCTGGCGACCGCTTCGGGGTTCGCCTCGCTGCGGTTCGAGATCCAGGTTCCCGACGCAGGCGCGCCGCTCGAGATCGAACTGGTGCCCGCCCCGCACTACTCGGAGGTGGTGTCGGTGACCGGCTCGCCGAAGGACCAGTTCATCGCGTACCAGGCCTCGTCGGTGCTGGCGGGGCAGGATCTGGCGATCGACGTCGAGGGATCGCTCGGCGCAGCGCTTCGGAGCCAGCCCGGCATCGCGGAGCGCTCGTTCGGTCCCGCGCCCTCGCGCCCGATCATTCGCGGACTCGACGGCGATCGCGTGCTGATCCTCGAGGATGGCCGGCGCACCGGCGACCTGTCCAGCCAGTCGGGCGACCATGGGGTCGTCGTAAACCCCGCGGCGGCGTCCAGGCTGGAAGTCATTCGCGGCCCCGGCGCCCTGCTCTACGGCGGCAACGCCATCGGCGGCATCGTCAACGTGATCTCGGAGCGGATCCCCGTGCGGCCGATGACCGGCGTGGACGGCCGGGCCCAGCTCGACTTCGCCACCGGGGCGTCTGACGGGGGGGCGGCGGCCGACGTGCAGGTTGGCAACGGCGCCTGGGCGCTCCGCTTCGGCGGCAGTGGACGGTCGTCGGGCGACGTGCGCACGCCGGAGGCGGAGATCGACAACACCCAGTCGCGGTCTGGCATGGGCGATGTCGGTCTTTCGTGGACGAACGTCAACGGCTACGTCGGTGGCGCCTACCAGTACGACGACTCCAGGTATGGGGTCCCCGTCATCGAGGAGGGCCTCGTCGAGCTGACGCCCCGCCGGCACTCGTTCACCTTGAAAGGGGAGCGACGCGGGATGACCGGGTGGCTCAGTGGGGTGCGTGGCAGCTTCGCGTTCCGCGACTACACACACGACGAGCTCGTCGCCGGCGTGGCCGAGACGACCTTCGACAACACGACGAGCGAGGCCGATCTCCTCCTGAACCATGCGCCATACGGCCGGCTGAAGGGCACGATGGGCGGCTGGGGACTCGTACGCCAGTTCAGCGTCCTCGGCGAGGAGGCGCTGTCGCCGCCGGTTGACCAGGACGGGTTCGCGCTGTTCCTGTTCGAGGAGCTGACCTGGCCCCACGTCACGTTGCAATTCGGCGGACGCTACGATCGCGCCACGTTCGACGTCAGGTCCGGCGAACTGCCCGACCGCCACTTCGACAACGGGTCTGCCTCGGTCGGGCTCCTGCTGCGCCCGAGCGACAACACGACGCTGGCGATCAGCCTGGCCCGTGCGGCGCGCAATCCTGCGCTCGAAGAGCTGTACTACTTCGGGCCGCATCCCGGGAACTTCGCGTTCGAGATCGGCAACCCGACCCTGGCGTCGGAGAAGGCACTCGGGATCGATCTCTCGTTCCGGTGGCGCCTGAAGCGGCTCTCGGGCGAAGTGACGTACTTCCGCAACGACATCGCGGACTTCATCTTCCGCGAACCGGTCTCGGAGGACGAGCTCGACGGGGTCATCGGCGAGGACCACGACCACGGCGCGCACGACGACCTGCCGGTGGTGCGGTACGTGGGGGCCGACAGCCTGCTGCAGGGGTTCGAGGCCCACGTCGACCTCGATGTCGCCACGGGCCTGAGCGTGGAGTTCGGCCTCGATTCGGTCCGCGGTGAGCTCACGGACACCAACGCCCCGTTGCCTCGCATGCCGCCGTTCCGGGTCCTGGGGGGGCTGCACTATCAGCGCAGCGCCTTTCAGGTTGGCGGCGAGGTCACCGCCGTGGCGGACCAGGACCGGATCTACCCGCCGGAGACGCCGACCGACGGGTACGCGCTCCTCAAATTGTTCGGGTCCTGGTCGTTCGTCAGGGCGGGCGTGGTCAACACGATCACCGCACGGCTCGACAACGTGACCGACGAGCTCTATCGCAATCACCTGTCGCTCATCAAGGATTTCGTGCCCGAGATGGGACGGAGTTTCAAGGTCGTGTACAGTATAGAGTTCTAACCAAGGAGACGCTGCGATGGCCCTCGGTAACTTCATCCGCCGCCAGTTGATCGACATCATCGAGTGGACCGACGACTCGCGCGACACGCTCTCGTACAGGTTCCCCGACGACGACAAGGAGATCAAGAACGGGGCGCAGTTGATCGTGCGGCAATCGCAGGTGGCGCAGTTCGTGTACCTCGGAGAGTTCGGCGACACGTTCGGCCCGGGCAAGCACGCGCTGACGACCGACAACATCCCGGTGCTCACGAATCTCAAGTCGTGGAAGTACGGCTTCGAGTCGCCGTTCAAGGCCGACGTCTACTTTCTCAACGTGCGCCTCTTCACCGGCAACAAGTGGGGCACGGCCAACCCCGTGATGGTGCGCGACGCCGATTTCGGCGTGGTGCGGGTCCGCGCCTTCGGCATCTACGACTTCCGCATCACGGACGCGAAGCTGTTCCTGAAGGAGGTGGCCGGCTCGGATCACAACTTCCGGCTCGACGAGTTCGCCGACACCATGCGGTCGCGTCTCGTCTCGGTGTTCTCGGATGCGCTGGCGACGGCGAAGATCCCCGTGCTCGACCTCGCGACCCGGTACCAGGAGGTCGGCGAGGCGATCCTGCCCCTCATCAACCCGATCACCACGGGGCGCTACGGGATCGAGATCACGGGCTTCGTGATCGAGAACGCGTCGGTGCCGCCCGAGGTCGAGGAGGCGATCGACAAGCGGGCGAGCATGAGCGCGATTGGGAACATGAACGAGTACGTGAAGTACCAGATGGGCAAGGGCCTCGCGCAGCCTGGCGGCGGAGGGGCCGCGGGCACGGCGGCCGAACTCGCCGTCGGCATGGCGATCGCCCAGCAGATGATGCAGCAGCAGGGCGGACTGAACGCGCCGTCGGTCGGCGGTCCGCCCGCCGCGCCGGAGATCCTGACGCCCGCCGACGTCGCGCGCGTCCTCGGGGTGTCCGAGGCCGATGTGATCGCGACGATCGACGGCGGCGACCTGAAAGGCAAGAAGATCGGTTCGGCCTATCGCGTCACCCGCGCGGCCCTGGACGAGTTCCTGAAGCACTGACCCCGGGCACGAGGCGCATGGCACAAGGCCCATGGCCTATGGCCCAAGGCACATGGCCCAAGGCACATGGCCCACATGGCCCACGGCCTGTGGCACAGGCCTCGAGCCTTGTGCCCTGAGCCTCGAGCCATGCGCCCTGCGCCTCGAGCCATGAGCCCTGCGCCTCGAGCCCTGAGCCTGCTCTGATGGAAACCGTCGCGCTCTCCAAGTACGCCTGTCCCGCCTGCGGCGCGGATGCGCACTGGAACCCCACCAGGCGGGCGCTGGTCTGTCCGTACTGCGGCACGGTGTCGCCCACCGTGCTGGCCGCCGACGGCGGCCCGATCGAGGAGCACGACCTGGCCAGCGCGCTGCGCGCCGTGCCCGCGTCGCAGCGGGGCTGGGAGCGCGAGCGCGTCTCCGTGCGCTGCCAGAGTTGCAAGGCGATCACGCTGTTCGAGACGTCGCGCGTGGCGCAGCGCTGCGACTTCTGCGGCTCGTCCGCCATCGTGCCCTACACGGACACCCGTGCTCCAATCACGCCCGGCAGCCTCCTGCCGTTCCGGATCCCGGAGGCGCAGGTGCGCGAGCGGATTCGCACCTGGTACGGCAGCCACTGGTTCGCGCCGAGCCGGCTTCGCCGCGCGGCGATGACCGACACGCTTCGCGGGCTCTACGTGCCGTACTGGACCTTCGATGCGCACGTCCAGGCCCGATGGCAGGCCGAGGCCGGGCACTACTACTACGAGAGTGAATCGTTCCGCGACCAGCAGGGGAACCGCCAGGTCCGCCAGGTGCAGAAGGTGCGCTGGGAGCCGGCATCAGGCCACGTCCAGCACTTCTTCGACGATGAGCTCGTGGCGGCGACGCAGGGCATCGATGCCAGCCGGCTCGAGGCGATCGAGCCGTTTCCCACCGACGAACTGGTGCCATACGACGCCGGCTACGTCGCCGGCTGGGTCGTCGAGCAGTACCAGATCGACCTCATCGCCGCCGCCGAACGGTCACGACGGCAGATGGACGGCAAGGTGCGCAACTACTGCGCCAGCCAGGTGCCGGGCGATACCCATCGCAACCTGGTCGTCGAGGCAGACTACTCGGGCCAGACGTTCAAGCACATCCTCGCCCCGGTGTGGGTGCTCGCCTACGACTTCGGGCGCCGGAAGTACCAGGTCGTGATCAACGGATCGACCGGCGTCATCGTCGGCGACCATCCGACGAGCTGGGTCAAGGTCACC
Source organism: uncultured Vicinamibacteraceae bacterium (assembly GCA_964387935.1). GTDB lineage: Bacteria > Acidobacteriota > Vicinamibacteria > Vicinamibacterales > JAFNAJ01 > CAYLZN01. The sequence goes on from CAYLZN010000036.1 coordinate 25,461, forward strand.
CTGACCGCCCTCGCGGTGCTGCTGGTGATCGCGCTGCTGTTTGCGATTGTGAACGCGTAGGCCTCGTAGGCCGGGCCTGAAAGGCCCGGCCCTCCGCAAGCCGTGCCGTACGCCCTGCCCTGCCGTACGCCCTGCCCGTGCCGTACGTCGTACGCCGTACGCCGTACGCCTATTTCTTCCACCCCAACGTTCCCAGCAGCAACGACACGCCCGGCACCGCACCCAGCGTGCGGCCGACAATCTCGGAGCCCACCTGCTGCGCCGACCACTGCGCGAACATCGCCACGAGCTGAGGCGCCTTGGTGACATCGAGCCCCTGCTGGTTCAGCAGCGCCGCCAGGCTGTTCAGGTTCGCCGCGCCACCGCCGAGCAGCGACGACCCGGCGCCCAGCACGATCGATCCGGCCGTGAGCATCGAGGACGCGGCCGATGTGAGCGAGCCGAGCAGCGTCGGCTCGGGCGGTGGGGGAGGAGGCGCAGGCGTGTGCGGGGCCGGCGGAGGCGGACTCGAGCGGAAGGTCGCGAGCAGATCGTTGGCCCCCGGCAGATGGCTGAAGAGCGCCGACACGTCGGCGGCCGGCGCGTTCTTCGCAATGAGATCGAGCAGCCCGCCCGTGACCGTGCGGGCGATCTGCTCGCTCGTGCCGAGCGCCGAGGTGGCCATCTGGATGAACTGCTGCATCGTCGCCTCCAGGCCGCAGCCGGCCGTGCTTGACCCCGCGAGCACGTGACGACTAGTTTAGCTCTACCGGTCGCCGGTGCGGCCAGCTCCCCCTGCGCCATGTCCGAGTCCTCGCACCGCGTTCCCGAGCCGCCCATCCAGGAGGCGCCACGCCCGGCGGTGCCGGAGGTCCTGGAGGGCATCGGCGTCTCGCCGGGCATTGTCGTGGGCACGGTGGCCCAGGTCAGGCACGTGGCCATCGAGGTCCAGGAGGACGGCGACGGTCCCGCCCGCGAGCGCCACCGCCTGGACGCGGCGCTGGCCCGGGCCCGTGCCGAACTCGACGCACTGCGTGCCCGACTCCGCACCGAGGCGAATGTCGGGGAGGCGTCCATCTTCGCGGTGCACGAGGCCTGGCTCGCCGATCCGGACCTCTTGACACCCGCCCGCGGCGCTATCGCCGAAGGCCGGAGCGCCGCCTTCGCGTGGCGCCTGGCCGTCGCGGCCTGCGCCGATGGCCTGTCGCAGGCCGGCAGTGAGATTCACGCCGCCCGCGCGAGCGACGTGCTCGATCTCGGCCACCGCGTGCTGCGCCTGCTCACGGGCGCGTCGCTCGATACCGGGCTGACGGGCAGCCACCTGGTCGTCGTCGCCGAAGACCTCACACCGTCCGATGTGGCGACGCTGGACAGGAGCAGGGTGCTCGGGTTCTGCACGGTCACCGGCGGCGCAACGTCCCACGTGGCCATCCTCGCGCGGTCACTGGGCTTGCCGGCCATTGCCGGCGCGGATCCGCGGGTGCTCACGATTCCGAACGGCACGACGGTGGTGCTCGACGGCGGGCACGGCACGGTCCAGGCGAACCCGTCACGCGCGGACGTGGCCACGATGGCGAAGCAGCAGGTCCGGCAGGCCGAGCGGCGCCGCGTCGAGCTCGAGCACGCCCTCCTGCCGGCTTCGACCAGGGACGGTCATCGCGTGCGTGTGGCCGCCAACACGGGGCCAGCCGACGAAGCCCGGCACGCGCTCCTTCTCGGGGCCGAGGGCGTCGGCCTGCTTCGGTCCGAGTTCCTCTTCCTTGGCCGGCCCAGCATCCCGACCGAAGAGGAGCAGGATGCCGTCTACGAGGACATCGCGCGGGCGCTCGGCCCGAATCGGCCCTTGATCATTCGTATGCTGGACGCCGGCGGGGACAAGACCCTGCCCTACCTGCCGACCGTGCCGGAAGACAACCCGTTCCTCGGCGAGCGAGGCGTCCGCGTCATGCTCCGGCGTCCCGAGGTCATGAGGTCGCAACTGCGGGCCATCCTGCGCGCGAGCCTCGCCGGCCGCGTGCACCTGCTCGTGCCGATGGTGTCCACGATCGACGAGTGGCGCGCCGTCAGGAAGGCCTGCGAGCGCGAGCGGCGGGTGCTCGGCGTGGCTCCGGTGCCGCTCGGCATCATGGTGGAAGTGCCCGCCACGGCAATCATGGCCGAGCAGTTCGCACGTGAGGTCGACTTCTTCTCGGTCGGGACCAACGACCTGACCCAGTTCACGCTGGCCATGGACCGGGACCATCCGCGCCTGGCCACGCAGGTGGACGCGCTCAACCCCGCCGTGCTGCGGCTCGTGTCGATGACGATCGACGCGGCCCATCGTCACGGCAAGTGGGTGAGCGTCTGCGGCATCATCGCGGCTGACGCCCAGGCCATTCCGGTTCTCGTGGGCCTGGGCGTCGATGAACTGAGCGTGTCGGCCGCGG
>CAYLZN010000037.1:0-1145 GCA_964387935.1 uncultured Vicinamibacteraceae bacterium
GCGTTCATCTTCATGCTGCTGACGATGATCTACCTCGCGGGCGCCGTGCACACCGAGCACGACGAGGAGCACGGGCACGCCCACGGGGCCACAGACGAGGCGCACGCGCACGCGGCCGCGTAGCAGGTCCTCGCGAGGCGGCCACAGGCCGCCCGCACCAGTCTGACAGTCGCGTCGATACTCGGAGGGACAGATCGTGAAAAAGCTCGTTCTCACGGTGGGGCTCGTCGCCCTGGGGGCGCTGGCGCCTGTCTACGCGCAGGAGGCCAGCCCGGCGACGACCACGGAGCTCGTGAAGTGGTCGATCATCACCGGCGGCTTCGCGCTGGCCATCGCGGCAGCGTTCGGGGCGCTCGGCCAGGCGCGTGGCCTCGGCCAGGCCGTCGAGGGCATCTCGCGCAACCCGGCGGCCGCCGGCGACATCCGCGGCGCCCTGATCCTGGGGCTCGTCCTCATCGAGTCCCTGGTGATCTACGTGCTGCTCATCTCGCTCATCCTGTTCTTCGTCAAGCCGTTCAGCGGCTAGTTCGCCCCCTGTCGGGCCGGCGATGAGCCGGCCCGACGTGTCTTCGTGCGCACGCCCGCCCCCGATCCAGCCCTTCCCCGATTCGCCCTGGATGCGCTCCTCCTCTCGATGGTGCTCATCTGGGCCGGCAACTACAGCCTCGTCAAGGCGGTCATCGGGCACATTCCGCCGTTGGCCTTCAACGGCCTGCGCCTGACCATCGCGTCGGTGGTGTTCGGTGCGGGCTGGTGGCTCAGTGCCCGGGGGCCGACCTGGATGCCGAAATCCCCGGCGCCCCTCACCGGCGGCGACTGGCGTCGCCTCGTGGGACTGGGCGTCGTCGGACATTTCGGCTATCAGGTGTGCTTCATCGAGGGCATTGCGCGTACGTCGGTGTCGAACAGCGCCCTGATCAGCGGCTGCTCACCGGTCGCCATCGCCATGCTCTCCGCCGTCGTCGGTCACGAGCGCATTGGGCGGACGCACTGGATGGGCGCGTTCCTGTCGCTCCTGGGGATCTACCTCGTCGCCGGCCGTGGGATGCGCCTCGGGACGAGTTCGCTGGCCGGCGACGCCCTGATCCTGCTGTCGGTCGGCTGCTGGGCGGTCTACACGGTGTTCTCCACGCCGCTGCTCGCCA
>CAYLZN010000037.1:1155-27350 GCA_964387935.1 uncultured Vicinamibacteraceae bacterium
CGCCAGGCACGCGCCGCTCGTCGTCACGAGCGCCACGATGATCGTCGGGTCGGCGGTGTTCCTGCCGTTTGCGTGGCCGGACATCGTCTCCACGCGGTGGGCCGCGGTCGACTGGAAGGTGCTCGCGGCGATCGGCGCCTCGGCGCTGCTCGCGCTCAACGTCGCGTACCTGATCTGGTACACCGCCGTCCAGCGCATCGGGTCGGCGCGTACGTCGGTCTTCTCGAACATGGTGCCGCCGACGGCGATGGTCATCGCCGCCCTCGTGATCGGGGAGCGACTCGATGCCGTGAAGTGGCTGGGCGCCGCGCTCGTCGTCGCCGGCGTGGCGCTGACGCGGCTTGCGCCGGCGCCGGTGGAGACATAGACAGGCGTACCGGCTACGAATCCTTCCTTGGCCGCTGGTTGGCCTGCAGCACCCGCTTGCGGAGGCGGAGGCTCTTCGGCGTCACCTCGACCAGTTCGTCATCGTTGATCCACTCGACGCACTGCTCGAGGCCGAGTCGTCGCGGCGGGATGAGGCGGATGGCCTCGTCGGCGGTCGAGGCCCGCATGTTGGTCAGCTTCTTTTCCTTCGTGATGTTGACGTCGAGGTCGTTGGGGCGAGAGTTCTCCCCGACGATCATGCCCTCGTAGACGTCGGTCATCGGCTCGATGAAGATCTCGCCGCGTTCCTGGAGGTTCGAGATGGCGTACGCCGTCGACGGGCCCGGGCGATCCGCCACCAGGGCCCCGTTGGGCCGCGCCGGGATGGGCCCGTGCCACGGTTCCCAGCCGGCGAAGAGGTGGTTCATGATGCCCGTGCCGCGCGTGTCGGTGAGGAACTGCGACCGGAACCCGATCAGGCCGCGCGTGGGGATCCTGAACTCGAGACGCACCCGCCCGCTGCCGTGGTTGATCATCTTGGTCATCGTCCCGCGGCGGGTGCCCATCTGCGCGATCACCGTTCCCTGGTGCTCCTCGGGAATGTCGATGACCACCTCCTCGACCGGCTCCTGCCTGCCGTCTGGCGTGTCCCGCGTGACGATCTCCGGCCTCGAGACCTGCAGCTCGTAGCCTTCGCGCCGCATCATCTCGATGAGAATCGCGAGCTGCAGCTCGCCGCGGCCGATCACCTTCATCGCTTCCGGCGAGTCGGTGTCCTCCACGCGGATGGACACGTTGCCCACGAGTTCCCGCTGCAGGCGATCGCGGAGCTGGCGCGACGTGACGAACTGACCCTCCCGGCCCGAGAAGGGCGACGTGTTGACGCCGAAGACCATGGAGACGGTGGGCTCGTCCACCGCGATCGGATCCATCGGCGCCGGTCGCTCCGGGTCGGTGACGGTTTCACCGATGGTGATGTCGGCGATGCCTGCGAGGCAGACGATGTCTCCGGCGGCCGCCTGGTCGATGTCCACGCGTTTCAGGCCCTCGAAGGCGAACAGCTTGGTGACCTTCGTCCTCTCCAGGCGTCCGTCCAGCTTCGAGACCGCGATCGTGTCGCCGACGCGCACGCGGCCGTTGAAGATCCGGCCGATGGCGATGCGGCCCAGGTAGTCGCTCGAATCGAGGTTCGCGATGAGCATCTGCAGCGGCGCGTCCAGGTCGCCCCGCGGCGGAGGGATGTGCCGGACGATGGCGTCGAAGAGGACGCCGAGGTCGTCGCCGATGGCCGAGAGGTCGAGCCCGGCGCGCCCCTGACGCGCGTTGGTGTAGAGGACCGGGAAGTCGAGCTGTTCCTCGGCCGCGTCGAGATCGATGAAGAGATCGTACACCTCGTTGACGACCTGTGCCGTGCGGGCATCGGTCCGGTCGATCTTGTTGATGACCACGATGGGGGTGAGGTGCCGTTCGAGCGCCTTGCGCAGGACGAACCGCGTCTGCGGCAGCGGGCCCTCTGACGCATCCACCAGGAGCATCACCCCGTCCACCATGGCGAGCGTGCGCTCGACTTCGCCGCCGAAGTCGGCGTGCCCGGGCGTGTCCACGATGTTGATCAGGACGTCGCCGTAGTGGACCGCGGTGTTCTTGGCCAGGATGGTGATGCCGCGCTCGCGTTCGAGGTCGTTGCTGTCCATGACCCGATCGACCACCTGCTGGTTGGCGCGGTAGATGCCGCTCTGGCGGAACAGGGCATCGACGAGCGTGGTCTTGCCGTGATCGACGTGGGCCACGATCGCGATGTTGCGCCGCAGGGCATTGGCCACCGGCGCCGGGGTCGGCGTGAGTTCCGTTGAAGACATGGAGAGATACCGGCTACTGCGGAAACGAGGTTGGAGGCACTTCAGGGGGCAGTTGACTGTCCAGCGCCTTCATGAACGCCACGAGTGCGTCCATGTCGGCGTCGGTGAGACCCAGCGGAAACACCTTCGCGCTGAGCCAGGGGTTCTTGACGCCACCGCGATTGTACAGCTCGACGACCTCGCGCAGGCCCTTCGCCGAGCCGTCGTGCAGGTACGGCCCGTGACGCCTCACGTCGCGAAGCGTCGGCGTCTTGAACGCGCCGCGATCGACGTCCTGGCCGGTCACCGCGAACCGACCCTCGTCGGCGAACGTCGAGGTCTCGTCGTTCCAGCCCACGCCGACATTGTGGAACCCGTAGTCGGTGAACTGCTCCCCGAGATGGCACTGATTGCAGGCCCCCGCGCCGAAGAACAGGTCATGACCGCGCCGGACCTCGGCACTGACCGCCGACGTGTCGCCGAGCGTCTGCCAGCGGTCCCAGGCGGAGTTGCCCGCCATGCGCGTGCGCTGGTAGTCGGCGAGGGCCTTCGCCACGCGTGCCTTCGTGATGGCGCCATCGCCGAAGGCCTCACGAAAGTACGGCCCGTAGCCCGGGATGCCCGCGAGGATCTCGACGAGCCTGGCGTGATCGAGGCCCATTTCGACGGGATTCTCGATGGGGCCCAGCGCCTGCTCCTCGAGGCTGGCCGCCCGCCCGTCCCAGAAGAAGTGCGGCAGTCGCGGCCAGGCCAGGTTCAGGACTGCCGGTGACTTCCTCGTGCCCCGTCGGTTGAAGACACCAGTCGACACGCGTTCGGTCTGCGAGAACCCCTGATCCGGCCGGTGGCACGTGCCGCAGGACACGGTGCCGTCGGCGGACAGACGCGAGTCGTAGAACAGCCAGCGTCCCAGCCGCACGCGCTCGGGCGTCGGCGCCTCGGGCAGCGACTCCAGCCGGGCGGTGATCCCGACGGGCACGGGCGGCAGCGGGACGACGGGGTTCTCGCGTTCCCAGGCGGGGTCCCCTGCACGAGGCGCGCAGGCCATGGCCCAGGCGCCGCAGCACAGCAGGAAGAGGCCGGCGGTCAGACGGACACCCGCCTTCATGAATTCCCGCGGTCCGTCGGCCCGGCGAGGATCGCTGATGACGTGGCGACCGCCGCGCCGGCAGCCACCATGTCCTGCAGGGCCCTGACGCCGTCGCCGGCCAGGGCGTCAACCGCGCGAACGCCGTCCTCGACCACGACGACGTCCAGTCCCTCGCGCCGCGCATCGAGCACGGACTGCCTCACGCAGTAGTCGGTCGCCAGGCCCGCTACCAGCAACCGGCGGACCCCCCGCGCGCGCAGGGCGTCAGCCAGGCGCTCGCCATTCGGCAGGTGGCCGGTGAACGCGGAATAACCGTCTTCGTCGACGGTGTCGCCCGTGGTGACGATGCCGGCGGTCTGGGGCAGGTCGAGGCCGGGATGGAACTGTGCGCCGGGGGTGCCCGCCACGCAGTGCACCGGCCACATCCCACCGTTCACCGCGAAATGCCGCGTGTCCCTCGGGTGCCAGTCCCGGGAGGCGAAGACCAGCCCTCCACGCTCGACGACGACCCTGGCCAGGCGGTTGACGACCGGGACCACCGCGTCTCCGTCCGCCACCTCGAGCGCGCCGCCGGCGCAGAAGTCGTTCTGCACGTCCACGATGAGCAGGGCCTCTGGCGCCGTACCCGCCATCCTTGGAGTGTATCAGCCCCGCCGCCCGGGCGTGGCCGGCCGCCTGGCGGCCCCCTCCAGTCTGCTATCGTCGTGTCGTGAGGATCCTGCTCTTCTCCGGGAAAGGAGGCGTCGGCAAGACGAGTCTGGCGGCCGCCACCGGGCTTCGACTGGCGGAACTCGGCCACAACACGCTGGTCATGAGCGTGGACCCGGCCCACAGCCTCGGCGATGCGTTCGACCTGGAGACCGACCTCTTCACGCGGACCACGGCCGACCCATTCCGCATCACGGAGCGGCTCGACATCCAGGAAGTCAACATCCAGACGGAGATCCGCCGGCACTGGCGCGAGGTGTCCACCTACGTGATGTCGGTGCTGCGGACGACCGGCATTGGCGACGTCGAGGCGGAGGAGCTGGCCATCCTGCCGGGCATGGAAGAGCTGAGCGCGATGATGTACGTGAACGAGTACGCCCGCGACCGTCGCTACGACGTGGTCGTGCTCGATTGCGCCCCGACGGCCGAGTCCATGCGCTTCGTCAGCATGCCGACCACGCTCGAGTGGTACATGCGGCACATCTTCCCGATGCAGCGGGCGGTGCTCAAGGCGGTGCGCCCCCTGGCCAACCGCGTGGCGCCGGTCGAACTGCCCTCGGACGACTACTTCGCGAACGTGAAGCAGTTGTTCGACCGGCTCGCCGGTGTCGGGCCCCTGCTCGAGGACCCGGCGATCACGAGCGTGCGCCTGATCACCAACGCCGAACGCGTCGTCCTGCGCGAAACGCAGCGGGCGTTCGTCTACTTCTCCCTGCACGGGCTGACGGTGGACTCGATCGTCGTCAATCGCGTGCTGCCCGCCGACGTGCGCGACGGGTTCTTCGCAGCCTGGCGCGCCACGCAGGCGGAGGTCCTGCGCGAGATGGACACCTATTTCGCGCCCGTTCCGGTGCGCCACGTCCCGCTCTTCAACGACGAGGTGCTCGGTGTGGCGCGCCTGGCGGAGCTGGCGCACCACCTGTACGCGGACGGAGGCGACCCCGCTGCCGTGCATCGCACCGAGCGGCCGTACGCCTTCACGAAACGCGACGATGGGCGCTACGAGGTACGGTTGGTGCTCCCATTCGCCGCTCGGGGCGAAATCGAGCTCTTCAAGAAGGGTGATGAGCTCGTGGTCGAGATCGGGACGCTGCGCCGGCACATCGGGCTTCCCACATCCATGACCGCCCTCCACCCGGCCCGGGCGCGACTGGTCGAGGGCGTGTTGACCATCGAACTGGAGCCGCCGCCATGAGTGAGGAGACGAGCAAGATCGACTGTCTGTGCATGGGACTCGGACCGCAGCTGACGGCGCTGTTGCGGGGGGTGGTCACGCCGGAAGCCGTTGCGGCGCAGTGGAAGAGCGGGGAGCTGGAGATCCTGAAGCTGCTGCGCCTGATCATCGACCAGCGGATTGCAGGCCTGTCCGGCCCGGATGCCACCGTGCGCGGGACGAAGCTGACCGTGGAGTGACGGCACACCATGCCGCATCGGCGCGTGTTGTTCCTGGCGGCGCTGGTCGTCGCGTCGGGCGTGGCGATGACCATGGCCGTGACCGTCGGAGCTCGACAGGCCGACGTGCTCCAGTCGGTTGGTGGCGTGCCCGCTCACCTGGCCGGCCTGTTCGAGGAGCCGCTGGCGTACCAGCAGCTCGCGTCGGGGCAGTTCGTCGTGTTCGACCGGCGCGCGCACGCCGTGTACGCGATCGACGCCGGGAATCGGAGCGCGGTGCGCATCATCGACGTCGGCCCCGAGCAGGGCCGCCTGCTGGGCCCTCGGGCGTTCGACGCCTCGGGTGAGATGATCGTCGTGGCCGATGCGCCGAACCTCGTCGAGCGCATTCAGTTCTTCAACGAGCAGGGGCAGCGGATCGGCGGCTTCTCGCTGCCCGGCAAGGCGGCCGCGCGCGTGACATTGGGCTCGCTCGTGCTGAGCGGCGTCAGCTCGCTGCAGTTCACCGGCCGGTCCCTGCTGATCGCGCAGCCCGAGACGGGGGCGCTGGTCACGGAATACGGTCTCGCGGGCACGCCGGTGCGCACCTTCGGGGCCCTGCGCGCGACGGGGCACGAGGACGACCGCGATCTGCACCTCGCGCTGAACGTCGGACTGCCGCTCGCCAATCCCAGGGGCGGTTACTACTTCGTGTTCCTCACCGGCGAACCGCGCTTCCGTCGCTATGCGGCGGACGGCACGCTGGTGCTGGAGCGGCTCATGCAAGGCCGGGAGATCGACGATCTCGTCCGCGCGCAGCCGACGCGCTGGCCGCGACGGGAGGTCGGCGGGCAGGTACTGCCGCTCGTTCCGCCGGTGGTCCGCACGGCCGCCGTCGATCCAGACGGCCGGCTCTGGGTGTCGTTCGTGGTGCCGTTCACCTACGTGTTCGACGAGGACGGGGACAAGGTGCGCGCCGTGCAGTTCAGGGGCGCTGGGGTGATTGCGCCGACGAGCCTGCACTTCGCGAGCCGGACGCGCCTGCTCGTGACGCCGGGCCTCTACGAGTTCAACCCCCGATAGCGCCTCAGTACCTGGCGACCTTCTGGATGGCCGCCAGCACGTCGCTGGCCTGGGCGAGGATTTCCTCCTCGAGGTCCGGGCAGTACGCCACCGGCGTGTCCATGGACGCCACTCGCAGGACGGGTGCGTCCAGGAACGAGAACAGGTCCTCCCCGATGCGTGCGGCGATCTCGGCGCCGAACCCGCACGTCAACTGGTCCTCGTGCGCCACGACGACGCGGCTCGTGTCCATCACGTGGCGGGCGATGCCGTCCCAGTCGCAGGGCACCAGCGTGCGCAGGTCGACCACCCTGACGCTCGTCCCGTCCTTCTCGGCCTGTTGAGCCGCGAGCAGGCATCGCTGCACGAGCGCGCCCCAGGTGAACACCACGACGTCGGTGCCCTCACGGCGCACCGACGACCGTCCGAACGGGATCGTGTAGTCGGTCCCCGGGTAGGGGCCCTTGTTGTAAGTCTGGCGGTACAGATGCTTGTGCTCGAGGAAGAGCACCGGGTCGTCGCAGCGGATGGCCGTGCGCAGGAGGCCGGCGGCATCGACCGCGTTGGACGGAAAGACGATGCGCATGCCGGGACAGTGGGCGAAGATGCTCTCGCCGGACTGCGAGTGGTACGGCGCACCCCCCCGAAGGTAGCCGCCGATCGGGACACGCACGACCATCGGGCACGACCACTCGTTGCCCGACCGGTAGCGCATCATCGCCATCTCGTTGCGGAGCTGCATCATGGCCGGCCAGATGTAGTCGAAGAACTGGATCTCGACCACTGGCTTGAGGCCCCTGCATGCCATGCCGACCGCCCGGCCGATGATGTTCGCTTCGGCGAGCGGCGAGTTGAACACGCGGTCCGACCCGTGCAGGCGCTGCAGGCCGTGCGTGACCTTGAACACACCACCCTTGCCCGAGACCTCCGTGAGCGCGGCCTCGCGGCTGCTGTCGGCCACGTCCTCGCCAAAGACGACGATCCGCGGGTTGCGCGTCATCTCGTCCTTGAGCGTGCGGTTGATGGCGGAGACCATCGTGTCGGGCTTCTGCTCGAATCGGGGCTCGCTGACGAACGACGCGCCCGTCGGATCCACGTCGGGCGAGTAGACGAACAGGGCCGCGGTCTCGCGGGCCGGCTTCGGCGCGTCCAGCGCGCGGTCGGCGGCAGCCGCCACCTCGCGATCCACCTCGCTCGCCAGCGCATCCAGCTCCGCCTCGGTGGCGAGCGCCGAACCCACGAGGCGTGCCCGCAGGCGCCGGATCGGATCGCGCAGGGCCTCGGCCTCGCGTTCCGCGGGCGTCTTGTACAAACGCTCGTCGTCCGAGAGCGAGTGCGAGTAGGGACGGACCACCGTCGCGTGCACGAGGCTCGGACCCCGGCGTTCGCGGGCATGGGTGAAGGCCCGCGCGACGGCATGCCAGCTCTCTTCGAAGTCCGTGCCGTCCGCGCGGACCACGAGCAGGCCCGGAAACAACTCGACGAGCCGGGAGATGCTGCCGCCCGGGGTCTGGACGTCGGTCGGCACGGAGATGGCGTAGCCGTTGTCCTGGATCACGTACACGAGGGGGAGGCGCCTGGTGCAGGCCGTGTTGAGCGACTCCCAGAACTCCCCTTCGCTGGTCGTGCCGTCGCCGAGCGAGACATACGTGATTTCGTCGTCGTGGAACCGCGTCGCCCGGTCCGGGATGTCGGTCAGCGTGGCGTAGAGCTCACCCGCCTCGGCGCAGCCGACCGCGTGGAGGCACTGCGTGCCGGTCGGGCTCGACTGCGAGACGACGTTGAGCGCGCGATGGCCCCAGTGGGACGGCATCTGTCGGCCGCGGGACGCCGGATCGTCCCGCGCGGCCACGGCCTGCAGCAGCATCTCGTAGGGCGTGATCCCGAGCGCCAGGCAGAGGGCCCGGTCGCGATAATACGGCAGCACCCAGTCCACGCCGGGACGCAGCTGCATGCCGGCCGCCGCGGCGATGGCCTCGTGGCCCGCACCGCTGATCTGGAAGAAGATCTGACTCTGGTTCTTGAGCTGGATCTCCTTGTCGTCCAGCCGCCGCGACACGAGCATGCATCGGAACCCGCGCAGCAGGACGTCGCGCGCGAGCCCGGCCGACAGGGGCGCATGCAGGTCCTGCGCGGCGGCAGGCGCGTGGTTGAGGGCAGCGTTCATGCTCCAGGCTCCAACCGTGGAGGTCGTTGGCGCGTCAGGTTCGACCGACCGGAACGGGGAATTATAACCCGCCCTGCGGCCGACCCCGCCGCCCCGGGCCGACCGGCAGGTATAATCCGCGACGCGCCGACATCACGCGAGGACACGCCATGAACGACCCCGCCGCCGTGCAACTGTATCGCTGGGATGAAATCGAGCTCGAAAAGGTCACCGAGATGATCTCGCGCAAGATCGTCACCGGGGCCCGGGAGATGCTCGCCCAGATCTACCTGAAGAAGGGCGCGCTCGTCCCCAGCCACTCTCACGAGAGCGAACAGATCACCTACGTGCTGCAGGGCGCCCTGCAGTTCCTGATCGGGGGAGAGACCCTCATCGTCCGCGAGGGCGAGGTCCTCACGATTCCGTCCTGGGTGGTGCACCAGGCGGAAGCGCTCGAGGACACCTTCGAACTCGACCTGTTCAGCCCCATCCGCCAGGACTGGCTGGACAAGACCGACGACTACTTCCACCGCAAGTGAGCGCCGATGGCCACTTCACGCGAATCGACGGGCCTGGCGCTGCTGCGCATCGCCCTGGGGGTGTTCTTCCTGTTTGAAGGCCTCAACAAGTGGCCGTGGCTCCTGGACCATGCGTCCCTCACGACGAGGCTGCAGGAATGGCTGCCGACGGCCTTCTCGGCCAACCGGTGGTACATCACCGCGGTGTGCCTGCCGTGGGCCCCGGTGTTCGCGCGCCTGGTGATGCTCGGCGAACTGGCGGCCGGGCTGGGCCTCATCTTCGGCGTCTGGACGCGGCTGACGGCGACCCTCGCGTTCCTGATGGTGCTGAACTTCCACTTCGCCAGCGGCGCGCTCTTCCAGTACCGCTTCCTGACGAATGGCTACGGCCTGCCCGTGCTCGGCGGTCTCCTCGCGCTCGCGGTCGGCGGCGCAAGACTCCCGTGGAGCGTCAAACGGTAGGTCAGTGGACGCGCTGGTCCCAGCCGCCCCCTCGCCGCCCGCCGCCCTGGACGACGTCGAAGCGCTTCCGCATGCGTGCCATCCGCCACTTCAGGAAGCGGTACTTCAGCTCACCGCCCAGCCCGCCGCGTCCCCGCAGCAGGTAAAGGTAGCCGACCAGCAGCCCGCCGAGGTGTGTGGCATGCGCCACGCCGGACCCGCGTCCCCCGAGCGACGACAGGAACGCGATCGCCCCGAGGATGATCACGAAGTACTTCGCCGGAATCGGGATCGGAATCGGGAAGAACAGCATCGGGCGCGTCGGGTAGTAGTACGCGTACGCGAGCAGCAGCCCGTAGATGGCGCCGGACGCCCCGACCGTGAGCGACAGCCACACGCGGCCGGCGAACTCGAACGGCAGGAGCCCGACGAGGATCGTGGTCAGTGCCGCCCCGATCCCGCAGACGAAGTAGTAGCGCAGGAACTGCGACGTCCCCCACAGTCGCTCCAGTTCGACGCCGAGCATCCAGAGGGCCAGCATGTTGAACAGCAGGTGGAACAGGTCCCCATGGAGGAACATGTAGGTGACCGGTTGCCACAGCCAGAACCCGCGCAGCACGAGTTCGGGCGACAGCCCCAGGAACTGCACGATGCCCGGGAACAGGAACTGGACGACGTACAGCGCGACGTTGGCGATGAGCAGCGCCTTCACGGCCGGCGTGACGGGCCCTGGGCCGAACGACACCGCCATCGGATTGGAGGAGGGAAGTCGGGGCACGGCGGGATCGTACCACTTTCTCAGCGGCGGCCGCCGCCGAGACGCGCGCGGACTCTGCGCACCGCCTCCGTGAACTCGGCGATTCGCAACAGCCTCGCGGAAATGGCGAGCACGAGCAGGCCCGCACCGATCGTCAGCGCGAGGGCGGTCACCTTCACGGCGAATCCGGGCGCGGGCCAGACCCTGGTGAGAGCCGCTGAGACCGTCAGGACGGCTGCGGCCATGGCTCCGGACGCCGCGAGGATCTTCAGCAGGGCCAGCACGACGCGCCCCTCATCGAGGCCGCCAATTCGCCTCCGCAGGAACCAGAGGAGCACCATGGCGTTGAGCAGTGCCGACAGGGCCGTGCCGAGTGCGAGCCCCCGATAGCCGAGGACCGTGACGAGCGTCAGGTTCAGGACGACGTTGCAGATGACCGAGAGCACCGATACGAGGACTGGTGTGCGGCTGTCCCGCAGCGCGTAGAAGGTGGGGGAGGCGATCTTCACCGTCGAGTACCCGAGCAGACCAGGCGCGTAGAAACCCAGCGCACTCGCGGTGGCGACGGTGTCTGCCGGCGTGAACGCCCCGCGCTCGAAGATCACCGACACGATCGGCTGCGCGAGCACGATCAGGCCCACCGTGGCAGGGACGTTGAGCATCAGCATCAGGCGGAGGCCGCTCGAGATCGTCGCTCGCAGCCCGGCGTGATCCTCGCGTGCCGCGAAGCCGGCCAGCGTCGGGACCGCGGCGGTCGCGATCGACGCCCCGAAGAGGCCGATGGGAAGGTACATGAGTCGGAACGCGTAGTTGAGCCACGACACGGCGCCGGTGCCCTCGCCGGTGGCCAGCACGGTGTTGATGAACTGGTTGATCTGGACCGCCGCAAGCCCCACCGTGCCAGGCACCATCAACACCAGGATTTCCCGGAGCCCGGGATCCCTGGGCGCCAGCCGGAACTGGAACCGGAAGCCTTCGCGCCACAACGGAGGCCACTGCACCATCGCCTGCATCAGGCCCCCCACCAGCGTGCCCACCGCCAGGGCCACCGCGGGATGGACCCCCAGCGTGGGTGCCAGCGGGACGAGCAGCAACGCACACGCGATGGTGCCGAGGTTGAACATGGCCGGCGACAGCGCCGGGACGAAAAAGTGACCCAACGAGTTCAGCATGCCCATGCACGCCACGGCAATCGCCACCAGCGTGAGGAACGGGAACATGAGCTGCGTCAGGTGCATGGTCAGCTCGAGCTTTCCCGGCACGCGCGCATACTCGGCGGCGAACAGCCGGGTCAGCGGGCCGGCCCACACGATGCCCGCAAGCGCCACCAGGGCCGTCACCACCATGAGCGCGCTGATCACCCGGTTCGCCAGACGCCACGCGTCCTCCTTGCCTCGCTGGGTCAGGTAGCGCGTGAACGTCGGGACGAAGGCGGCGCTCATGGCTCCCTCGGCGAACAGGTCGCGCACCAGGTTCGGAATACGGAAGGCGACGTTGAAGGCGTCCATGGTGTCGCCCGCGCCGAAGAGCCGGGCGAACACCATGTCACGAATGAGGCCCAGGACACGGCTCGTCATCGTGGCGATGCCGATCAGTCCGGCGGACCTGACGAGCCCGACACCTCCGGGCTGAGGATGTCCTGGGGATTGCGGAGTGACCGGGCCCTGGGGGGCGGCTGCCATCATGCCTGGCCTGGGAAGCGTACCACAGGGCGATCAGGCGCCTGAAACGGCACGCGGCACGTCCGGGCTGGCCACGGTGCGGGAAAAAAAGAGCCGCACCGGGCGGTGCGGCTCTGAGGAGGATGGATGAGAGTCTGTAGAACGAGCTCTCGAGGGTATAGACGACCGGACCGGGCCAAAGGTTTTCAGGGGGTCGGCGCCACGAGCCGGCCACCGCGAGCTTCCTGGTAGGCCCGCAGGAACCGCTGCCACACGACTCCGGGCCTGAACTCCCGGTTGAGAATGGTCGTCGTGACCGGCCTGGTCCGCCGCTTGGCCGCCAGGCGAGTCACGAGCGCCTTCGCCAGCGGCTCAGGCTGTTCCCGCGGCACGACCTCGACATCGTCACCGAACAACTCGTGCAGCTCCAGGCCGCCTGGGTTGTCCGTGCTGACCACGGGCGTGCCGCTGGCGAGGGCCTCCACCGCGACGGTCGGGCAGGCTTCCAGCCGGGACGGCAGCACGAACAGGTCGGCGGCCGCGCAGTAACGCGCCACGACCTGGTTCTCGACCAGCCCCGCGAAGGTGACATGACGTGCCAGGCCCAGCGCGTTCGCCGTGCTCTCGAGTTCCTCCCGCAGCGGTCCGGTGCCGCAAATGACCAGTTGCGTGTCCGGGTGCTGGCGGATGACGGCGGGCATGGCCTCGATGAGCGTCCGCTGTCCTGCGAGCGGGTGCAGGCGCTTGACGTTGACCAGGAGGTTCGCACACGAGAGACCCAGGGCCTGCCTGAGGCGCGCCTGGCCCGCGGCATCCTGCCGGTCGAAGGACTCGGGAACAGGCGGGTAGATCACGCGAAAGCCAGGCTGCGCGAGTCCGTGCTCCCGCGCGCGTTCCATGAGCAGCCGGCTGTAGAAGGTGACGCGATTCGCCTTGCGCACCATGCGCGTGAACGGATCGATGCGCCTGGGCCGGTAGTGCCAGATCTCGGTTCCGTACATCGTGACGACGACGGGTCGTCTCGAGGTTCGCGCCAGCGCGGCCCCCATCTCGGCCAGCAGGCCGTTGCTGTGGACGTGCACGACGTCCGCGCCGGCGATCACCGGCGCGGCGTGGCGCAGGATGCGCCAGGCTTCCTGCGCGGTCGCCAGTTTCGTGGCTCGCAGGATCGCGTGCCGGTCCCGACGCGAGGGAATCCAGGTGACCGGTCCCGGCTGCGCGAGGCCGCCGCCGGCCCGCGGCCGGTGGGCGACATAGGTCACGGTGTGCCCGGCGTCGACGGCCCAGCGACCAAGGTGGAACGGGAGCAGCGCGTTGGCGGCCTGGTCGGGCGGCAGGTGCGGCGTAATGTGGCAGATCCGCATGCCGGTCAGGACCCGCTCGCCGCGTCGAAGCGGGCCCGGTACTCACGAAAGGTGAGGGGACACGCGCCGAGATCCCGCACGGCATAGGCGAGGAAGCGGTCGAGACGGTCGAGAAACGCGTCCAGCTCACCCGTCGTCCGGTTGTACGGGCTGCCGCCGACGATGGCCTCGCTCGAGTGGAAGAGGAGGTTGAGCAAAGGGACGCCCTGATCCGCCAGGCGGCGTGCGAGCGCTTTCATGTCGCCGAGCGACGCATAGGACGGGCGCAGCCACAGGGGCCGGACCACTCCCAGCTTCCGCAGGACGCGCTTGGTCGTGTAGTTCCGCGGCGCCCGGGCCCAGAGCAGCGCGAGCCACGCAGGCCACTGGCGGTCGAGGGCGCACGACAGGGGCAGCTCCAGCAGGCGGCTCGACCCCGGCCTGGTCGCGTGGTCGTAGCCGAGGCGGTAGGGCTGGAGCGGGGCGTCCGCGAAATCCGGGCCTCCCTTGTGCCCCTCGAAAAACAGCGGGGCCACGCTCGATTCCACCAGGTAGCCTTCAGTCTCGAGCGGTCGCACGTGGGCGACGGAGAAGCCGAAGCGCCCCGATCGGTACGAGACCGGGCGTTCCCCCACCGCGCGGCTGATGCCGGAGGTCAGCGCGGCCAACTGGGCGGCGAAGCGGTCGGCCGGGAGGTCGAGCGCGTAGACGTGGCGCCGCACATCGTCGTCGGTGCACGGCGGGGTTTCCCACGCGTGGTGATGCGCCCCGATCTCGGCGGTACCGGATTCGCGCAGGGTTCTCAGGACGTCCGCCGACCGCGCGTCGGTCGCGACCGGGTGGGTGATCAGATACGTGGGACGGACCCCGTGGCGCCTGAAGAGGTCGTGGAGCCGCGGAAGCGCGTAGATGTTGTCGTAGGTCGGCCGCAGGCGCGACGCCGCGCTCCACTGGTTGTCGCCCTCGGTGTCGATGCCGACGAGCAGCGCGAGCACGGTCACCGGTCCTGGTCCGAGTCGCCGAGCGTGACGTGCCAGCGATCGCGGTGGCGATAGAATCCATCCGGCACGGAGATCGCGTTCACCTTCGCCACGAACTCCATGGTCGATTTGACGTCAAAGTAGCCGGAGCGTTTCAGGAGTCGAGTGTAGCCCGCGTGCGTCGCGAAGGTGCGGATCTTGTCGGAGTCGGCCGCCCGGGCCTCGCGATCGACGTAGCGCAGCAGCGCGAACAGCGCCGCGCTGTCGTCCGGGTCGGCGAGGAAGTCGACGAGCAGGGTGACACGGCCCCGGGGCTCGACCGTGTGCCGGTAGACCGCATAGCCGCGCGGCCGCCCCGGTGTTCCGGCCACCGCCACCGCGTACCGCACATGGGGCGGCGCGATGTACTTCCACTGGAGGTACGGGGCGTCGCGCCGCACGGCAAACGCGAACCGGTCCGCAACGCGCTCCCAGAGCGCCGTGAACGACTCGTCGAACTGGCGCGTCGGAAACACCTCGACGCCCAGGGGCCGCGTGCGTGCGACGAACCTCACGAGCGGGTACGTCGCCGCCGACACGAGTCGGTTGAGCGTCGGCGACCAGGAGGGCCGCCGGAACGCGCGCCGCGTCAGCGGCTTGATGAAGCACGGCACCGGGCCGACGTCGGGCCATCGCAGCTTCCTGAAGAGCCGCGACGACGCCTCCGAGAGCCCGAGTCCGAGCGAGGCGCCCACGTGCGTGTCCCACGTGCCGAACAGGATCTCCCCGAGCCCCTGCCGCTGGCGCTCGGGCGCGACCATGACATCCATGCCCCAGGACGCGAAGATCTCCTGGGCCTGCACGCGCAGCCGCACCGGCATGGTGGCGTACTGGCCGACGACCGCGGGCCCTTCGCGCGCGAGCCAGATCTGCGGCCCACCGGCCGGGTTGTTGGGGTTGAGCCGGTACTGCCAGTCCCAGCGCAGACGGTTGGCGACGGCCATGTCGTTGCCGAAGACCCGTCGATACAGGGCCTCGATGGCAGCACGATCCTCCGGCCGGAACTGATCGATCACTGCCATCGGCGTATTCTAGCCCTCCCGTCCTGCTTCCGGCCCCGGGCCCTGCGCCTTGCGCCCTGAGCCCTGCGCCCTGCGCCTTGAGCCCTGAGCCCTGAGCCCTGCGCCTTGAGCCCTACGTGTGCCTGAGCACGTACTCCATGTTGCCGATGACCACGTCCTGAGTCAGGGCGCTCTCGCGCAGCCACGTCACGACGGGCGCGGGAAGGCGCCTGAACGTGCCCGTCACGTGGAGATGCTCGACGTCGATGTCGAGCCCGGCGTCGGCGATCTGTCGGCGCAGGCGCCGGACCCGCACGAGCTCGAGGAGATCATCGTGCTTGATTCGGTCCTGGCGTGCGAGCTTGATGAACGAGTTCTCGTCGGCCGGCTCGCGCAGCACGGACGGTGCGTGCCGCGCGAGCCACACGAAGGTCGGGAAGGCGACGCGACGCCCCAGCAGGAGGTGGAGCGGCACGGGCACCTTCAGTCGCGGCAGATGTGCGCCGGCAAACGACAGGTAGGGCGCCGTCGAGAGGTACATCCAGCCGCCAGGACGCAGTACCCGGGCACACTCCTGGAGGTAACGCGTCGCATCGGCGACGTGCTCGATCACCGCGTGCGACAGGACCACGTCGAACGAGTCGCGGGCAAACGGGAGCGCCAGGCCGTCGGCCTGCAGGAAGGCCAGGTTTTCGAGGCGCTTCTCCCGGGCGAGGCGCGTGCCGGCGTTCCGGAAGCGATCGACGAGATCGATGCCGACCACCCAGTCCGTTTCCTCGGCGAGTGACAGGGGCATGCCGCCGCCTCCGCAACCCGCGTCGAGCACGCGCCCGGCGACCGTGACCCCCGCCCGCTCCAGAAAGGTGAGGACCTTCGCGCTCCTGAAGTATTCGAAGAGCGCGTAGTCGTACTCCGACCTGAAGCGGCGATCGGACCAGGCCTTGATGGCCTGCTCGTCAATGACTCGCACAGTCACGTCCCAGGGCTGTCACTCGACGCCGGCCGGTACCGGCACCGGTCGATCGAAGGTGGTGGTCACCGCGACGGGCTGCGCGGCCGGCACCGGGGTCAGTTCGACCTTGCAGCAGCGCCGGCACACCGGGAACAGCCCCTCCTCGACGAGGCGGCGACGGAGCTCGACATACCGCGGCGAATTCCAGACCTCTTCGAGGGTGTGCCCGGTGAGATCTCCCACCTCCACCCGGATGAACGGGCAGAAGTAGACCTTGCCGCTGAAGGAGACCCGCGCGTTGAGGAACGGGTACAGGCACCGCCCGTCGAGCCGCGCCCCGGGGGTGTAGTAGCTGTCGATGAGCTGCGGGTGCACCTTCGGGCGGAAGTCGAAGAGAATGCCTCGCGCCTTGCACCTGGCCTCGAGCGCTGCCACCTGCCGACGCACCTGCTCGGGTGTGACGCCTGGGTGCGCGGTGACGAAGGTCGAGATGAGCGCAGGGTCGGTCTCGCTGATCAGCCGAAGGGTTTCGTCCACTTCGTCCGCGGTGGCGAACATCAGGTGATTGAGGCCGATGGCGTCCACGCCCAACTGCTCGGCCACGTCCACCATGCGGTCCAGCGCCTCCAGGCTCTCGTGGGCCACCGTCGTGTTGATGCTCACGCGCAGCGGCGCGCCAAGGCGACGGGCCGCGTCCTGCAGCCGTCTCAGCCCGGCGGCCGTCCGATCGAAGGTCCCCTTGAGGCCCCGGGCACGGTCGTGGAGTTCGTCGGGGCCGTCGATCGACACGCTGATGTGCTTGAGGAATCCCTGATTGGCCAATTGTGCCAGGGCGTCCGCGCGGGCCTCGTCGATGATCGTCCCGTTGGTCGTGAGGTAGCCGCACGCGTAGCCCTTCTCGCGGAAGACATCCATGACGGCCAGGATGTCCTTGCGCATGAAGATTTCGCCGCCGGTGAGGCTCACCTGCAATCCTGCCTGATCCGGGAAGGCGCGGCGCAGCGCGTCGAGGGTCAGCTCCTGCCGCCACTCGCCCTCGATGTTCAGCAGGTCCCCAACGTAGCAGAACTCGCAGTGCAGATTGCACCGCATCGTCGCCTCGTAAACGAGGCCCGCGGGCAGGCGGTCGGCGCGACCGGACCGTTCCGTGAGGAAGCGCTTGATGCGCTGTTCGTACGAGGCACGACGCAAACGCGCCGAGGCGCTCCGCGCGAGCGCGGAGCCACGCGCACGGTCGAGCACCTGCTGGCGGAGTCTGCGAATCAGGGTCATTGCACGATCCAGATGTCGATGACCGGTCCGGGGCGTTCCAGCGCCGAGTCGAGAGGCGTGTCCGTGTTGTGCAGGAACGGAGCGACCGTCGCCCGCGTCGCCGGGTCAGCCTCCGGCCGGTACGGCGAGAAGCTCGCGACCAGCCGCCCACGGCGCTCGAGCGCCGCGCGGAGCGGAAGGGTCGCCGGATCCACGGTATTGTAGCCTTTGAGCACGACCACGTGAATGCCGTGGTGCGCGAACATGTCCGTGCCGCCCTCGCCCTCGAAATCCTGGTAGCGGAGGTAGATCTTGTCGGCGTCGAGACCGCCCTCTCCGAGGTACAGCAGGCGGTAGGACGGGTTCGGCCACGGGGTGAGCTGAAGCCGGAGCGCGAACTTGCGCGAGGCCCGCGACGGGTCGCCGAGACGCGCGGCCAGGGCCTCGATCAGGCCTTCCCTGGACTGGGTGAGCGACACGGAATAGGGCTGGAGCAGGACGGTGCGCCCGGGCTCGACCGACGACTCGATGAAGCGTTGCGCCAGCGTCCGCGTGTCGTCCTGGAGGAAGAAGGTTCCCACGCGTACGCTGCCGACCAGGCCCGGTATGGCCGCCAGGACCGCGAATGCCGCGACAGCGAGGGACTTGCGCCGCGGAGCGACGCGCGCCACGACGTCGTGCAGGCCGAGCCCCGCGACCAGGCAGGCAAACGGCAGGACGGGATTCAGATAGCGGCTGGCCGCGACCGTGTTGGTGATGAACGCCAGGAACAGCACGGGAAAGGCCAGGACCAGCCCGGCGACGCGCGGCGACAGACGCCACAGCGACAGAATGCCGACCAGGGCCAGCAACGCGACGGGCCAGCCGAGGGCCTCCCGCCAGAGCATGCGCAGGTACAGGACGAAGCTCGTAAAGCGCGCGCCCTCGGCGCCGCCCGCCCGATCGATGACGATGGCGCGATTGGCCGTGATGTCACGCCAGGCGGTTCCCGGCTCGACGAGCAGGAACGGGGACAGCGTGAAGAAGACGATCCCGGCTGCGGCGAGCGCGAGCAGCGCAACGCGTGCGCGTCCTGCGCGTGCGAGGCCGGCCGCGTGCCACCGCGTCGCGAGCACCAGCGGCACGCCCAGGAACACCGTGTAGTAGTGCGTCGAGAACGCCACGCCGCAGCAGGTGCCCGCGAGCAGGGCCCTGCCCGTGCTCGAGCCCAGGGCGAGCGGCCACACGCGCGTGATGGCGAGCATCGCCAGGATCACGGCCACGGTGGCGGGCACGTCGTGCTTGATGTAGTGGGCATCGCGCACGGCCGTCGGCGCGACCGCCAGGAAGAGGGCCGCCGTGAACGCGACCGAGGTTCCGAACAGGCGTCGTGCCCACCACCAGAGCGCGGCGACGGACGCCACGCCCAGCGTGACGCCCAGCGCCCGCCCAGCCAGGTAGACCTCCGACGGATCGACGAAGAACCGGGTCTGGAAGGCCGCGAGCGACGACACCGCGCCAGTCAGCCAGGACCAGGCGAAGGCCAGGCCCGACCAGGCGAACAGGACGTAGAAGTAGAACGTCGGGTAGAGGAAGTTGTGCGGGTTGAGATCGCCCGTCGCAAACGCGAGGGCCCGCGAGAGGATCGAGACCTCGTCGGGGTTGTAGACGGCGGGGAGCCCGACACGCAGGCCCCTGAGGCGGAGCCACGTGGCCGCCACCAGCAGCGCAGCCAGCGCCGCGCCCGACCACAGCGAACGTGTGTGCGGATCGCTGACGCGGGGCGGGGTCGAATCGCTGGACACGGTCTCGCTCAGAACTGGAAGTAGATGAACTGGGCGCCGCCGAAGTCGCCGAAGAGGAGCGTCAGGTAGCACACCGCGCCGTACACGGCGTAGCGCCAGGCCGCCGGCAGACGCAAGACTGCCAGCACGTCCCGGTGCAGGGCTTCGAAGGTGTGAACGACGAGGAACGGCAGGGCATAGGATGCGAGCGCTGACGCGTACGCCCCCGATTGCGCGCTCGCCTCCCATGGCGCAGCGAGCAGCGCGGTCAGCGAGCCGATCTGCGTCAGCGAGGAGGCCCGAAAGATCAGCCAGCCATAGCACGTCACGTGGAACATCACGAACCACGCCAGGAGGGTCGCTGGATTCACTCGAGCCGGGAGCGTGATGCGCAGGGCGCGGCCTGCCGCTTCGACCCATCGGCCCACGACCAGGACGAGGCCCTGGTAGAACCCCCACAGCACGAACGTCCACGCGGCGCCGTGCCACAGACCGCCGAGGACCATGGTGACCAGCAGGTTGCGTTCGGTCTGCCACCGCGTCCCACGGTTGCCGCCGAGCGGCACGTACAGGTAGTCGCGCAGCCACGCCGACAGGCTGATGTGCCAGTGTCGCCAGAATTCCCGCGGGCTGAGCACGAAGTAGGGATACAGGAAGTTGATGCTGAGGTCGATGCCCATCAGCTTCGACGTGCCGCGCGCGATGTTCGAGTACCCCGCGAAGTCCCCGAAGATCTGGAACGCGAACGCGTACACCCCGAGCAGGACGTCGAGCCCCGTCGGCGTGGCCCCGGCGCGGAACACCTCGTCGGCGACCCTGGCCAGATTGTCGGCGACGAACAGCTTCTGGAAGAAGCCCCAGGCGACCAGCCACGCGCCTTCCCGGATGTCGGCGTACGTGATCGTACGCGGCGCGGCGAGCTGCGGGATCAGCTTCTCCGCCCGGAGGATCGGACCCGCCACGAGGTGCGGGAAGTAGGCGATGAACAGGGCGAAGTTCAGGAAGCTCCGCTCCACCGGGTAGTGCCGGCGGTACACGTCCACGACGTAGCTGATCGTCATGAACGTGTAGAAGGAGATGCCGATCGGCAGGGCGATGCGCAGCGTGATCGGATGCACCTGCAGCCCGAGGCCTGCCAGCAGCCCGGTGAGACTGTCGGCGAAGAAGTTGAAATACTTGAAGAACCCGAGCATGCCCAGGTTGAACGACAGGCTCACGAGCAGCCACGCCCGTCGTCGTCCGTGGTGCTCGGTGGACCCGATGGCCCGGGCGCAGTAGTAGTCCACGAGGGTCTGCGACCAGAGCAGGCCCAGGAACCGCCAGTCCCAGGCCGCATAGAAGTAGTAACTGGCGCCGAGCAGCAGCCAGTTCTGCGCGCGGTGGGGCAGCACGCGGTACGCGGCGTAGACCGCGACGAAGAACACGACGAAGTGAAACGAGTTGAAGACCATCCTCGGTCGGTGCGGCTGCCCGTGCACTACGGGATGGCCGGAGGCGCTCCCGCCCGCGCGTCTGACGGGCCCAGCAATCCGGACGTGTTCAGGAACTGCGCGAGCGCCGCCGCGACGACGCGGTGCCCGCGGGCAGTGAAATGGATGTTCTCCTTGAAGAACAGGCCCACGGGATCGGGTTGCTGCCTGAGGACGGGCAGCAGATCGAGCATGGGCGCGCCCAGCGGGGCCAGCGCGTCGGCAAAACGGGCCGTCGCGGCGTCACGCACGAGCACGCCTCCGTTCGCCGTCACCGTCGCGGCCAGACGCCCGTAGTCCGCATCGTCCAGTTGAAAGCGCGCGGGGACGAGCACGAAGCCCGTCGTGGCGCCCTCGGCCGCCGCTCTTCGTCGAATCCGATCGAAGGTGTCCGCGGCGAGCGCCATGCCCCTGGCCACGTCCGGCGGCGGGCTCTCGAGATAGGTCATCAGGGGGCGCTGGGCCACAGGCGCCTGCTGGAGGCGTCCCTTGATCGAGTCGTACCGGAGGCGCACGGTCTGGAGCACCATGCTGCGACGGATCGTGCGCCGGGCCAGTCCCGTGACCTCCTCGCGTGCCTTCGTCGCGGCGCTCCTGTCGGCATCGAGCTTTCGCGCCGAGTCGAGCGCCTCGATGGCGTCGTTGGCCACGAAGACGGCCATCAGCACGACGTCCGGGCGCAGGTCCGCGATCACGTGCTCGAAGAAGAGCCACTCTTCGACCGGCCCGTATCCCTGCACGCCCGCGTTGATCACGCGATAGGTGTAGCCGTCGTGCCGCCGGTTCAGAGCCTCCTCGAGCAGCGCGCAGAATGTGTCCTGCTGCTCGACCTGGACGGCCAGCACGAGCGAATCGCCGAGCACCGCGATGCGGCGCTCGCCCGGGCCCTTCGGGCCGAGTTCCGGTCCACGCACGCCCGCCGCGTTGATCGCAATCCCGGTGTCGAACTCCGTCGTGGCGTAGCGGATCTGCGCGCCGGGGCGGGGCCGATGGCCGATGCGACCATCCTGCATGAACAACTGCTGGAACACCGGCGCGGCTTCCGAACCTCCGTACAACCGCATGCCGGCCTCGAACACCAGGCCTTGCGCGAGGAGGATCGCGACGAGCAATGGGGCGCGTCGGAGCAGTGGCAACACGGTGACTGGGCGAACGTCGGCGGGAACCCGGGGCCCGGGCAGGTAGGGTAACACAGGGTTACGGCGCCGCGGGCCGCGGGCGGTGCGTCCCCCAGGTCCTGGCGCTCATTCTGCTGACCACGCGCGACAACGTTCCGACAATGGCGGACACCGCAGGGCTGGAGGCCCCAGGAGGTTCCGGCAAGGCTGTGCGGATCTGCGGGTACGAGGAGTGGCGGCTGGGCCCAGACGGTCTCATCGCGGAGTCCAGGGGGCATGTCGACGAGGCCGACTACAAGCGCCAGTCGAGCGGCGAGACCTCGGTGAGGTGAGAACGCCGCCGAACAACGCCTTCAACACGGCCGGCATGAGCCGCGTCGGTACGGGCGCATGCCAGCATCAGCCGATTGCCCGCGCCTTCATTACCGTGGTAATGTACAGGCGATGCCAATCGCACGATCTCGAGTGACGGCCCAGGGTCAGGTGTCGGTACCGGCCCAGGTTCGGCGAAAACTCGGTGTAGGGCCAGGTTCGCTGCTGGAATGGGACGAGGACGGGAACGCGGTGGTAGTCCGACGAGCTGGCCAGTACAGCTCGGTCGAGATTCACCGGGCGCTGTTCGGACACGAGCGCCCGGCATCACGGAGCCTGAGCGACCTGAAGGCCGGGATCCGGCGCCACGTTCGGAAACGTCATGCGCGCGATTGACACGAATGTGCTCGTGCGTCTGCTCACCAGAGATGACGTGAAGCAGGTCGTGGCCGCCGACGCATTCGTCCAGCACGGCGCGTGGGTGTCAGTGTTGGCCCTGGCCGAAGCCATGTGGGTGCTGACAACAGTCTACGAACGAGACGCCAGTCAGGTTGCCACCGCGGTCGAGATGCTCCTCAACCACCAGCAACTGACGCTTCAGGAGCCTGAAGCGGTGGGCGCGGCTCTCGACACGTTTCGACGGCGACCGACCCTCGGGTTCTCTGATTGCCTGCTGGTCGAACTTGCACGGAAGGCGGGACACCTGCCCTTGGGTACGTTCGATCGCGACCTGTGCAAGCTGGACGGGACCGCTAAACTGTAGAACTCGGAGACACGTCAAGGCAGCCGGACCACCGTTGCACCCGACCACGGCATGACCAACACACTGCGACGCGCGACGCTCAAGGCTCTGTGTGGGCTCTTGATCGCTCCAGGAACTGGGTCAGCACAGCCAAAGGAAGAACGACACATGCCGACAGTCGCCAAGGGCACCTTCGTCGTGGAGATGAAGCCACAAACCGAACCCAGCACAGCAGAAGGCGTGAGCCTTGGCCGCATGTCGCTCGACAAGCGGTTCGACGGCGACCTCGTCGCCACTGGCAAGGGTGAAATGCTCACGGCGCTCACGCCCCTCAAGGGCTCGGCCGGCTACGTCGCCATGGAGCGAGTCACGGGCACACTCCAGGGCCGCAGCGGGAGCTTCGTGTTCCAGCACAGTGGCACCATGGACCAAGGGGCCCAGCGGCTGTCCATCACGGTCGTGCCTGGTTCCGGCACTGGCGCCCTGGCGGGAATCTCAGGCGCCCTCAGGATCAACATCACCGACGGCCGGCACTTCTACGAGTTCGAGTACTCACTGCCGTAGTGCTGGCCGTCCACTCACATGCGCTGATGATGCGGTGATTCACCCCGCGATCTGCAGTGGGTCAGGACCGGGTCTTCGTGGGCACGTCCAGCGGTCCGGCCGGCTCCGGAGAGACGTCGCCGAGGTCGCCGGTCTCGTCCGGCAGCGAGGTGGACACGATCTCGCCGGCCAGTTCAGTGGTGTCTTCGACGGCAGCCAGTTTCCCGCGCCGAACGCGCCGAAACAGCGCGATGGTGGCCGCGATCTCGCGCGGCTGGTAGAACCCCATCACCAGCAGCAGGAGCGGGTAGCTCGCGAGCACGATTCCACCCCGCAAGAAGAGGCCAGCAGCCGGCGGCATCTGCGCCGGCAGCAGCAGGCGGGCCGCCAGAAACGCACCCAGGCCGGCGATCGCCACGCGGACGATCCGACCCCACTCGTACGACATGGGGTAGAACCGCTGGGAGAGCGCCATGGCGGTGACCGCCAGCACGCCGTAGGCCAGACTGTTGGCCCACGCCGCTCCCATCGCGCCGAACCTGGGGATGAGCCACAGGTTGGCCGCCACGCTCGTGAAGGCCGCCGCCAGAGTAGCCACGGGATAGTAGGCGGTCTGTTTCGTGATGTTGAGGCCGATGGACGTGAGCAGGTAGACGCCCTGGAACAGCACCCCGAGGCCAATCCACGGGATGACCCCCGCCGCCGAGTAGAACTCCGGCTTCGTCATCAGGCGCACCACGTCGTCGGCGACGGCCGAGAGGCCCGCCGCCAGCAGCACCAGGACCGCGAGCCCGTACGTGGTGACGACGCTGAACGTGCGCTTCGCGTCGGGCTCGGTCATGGTGGCGAAGTAGAAGGGCGCCCAGGCGTACTCGAACGCGCTCAGGAACAGCTTCATCGCGAGGCCGAAGCTCGCACCGATCGAATACAGGCCGATCTCCCGCAGGGTCACGAACTGCGCGAGGATGTAACGGTCGGCCACCGCCACCGTCTGGTGGGCCACCCCGTGCGGCACTCGGGGCAGGCCGAACGACAGGGCCTCCCGCAGCAGCCGGCCGTCGAAGACGGGTCGAATCAGCGGGGCGAACGACTTCAGCAGGGCCAGCGTGAACCCCACGGTCACCAGCACGTCGGCGAGCACGACCCCCATGACCCCGAGGCGGAACACCACCACGAGGAGCAGCCGCAGCGCGAGGGTCGCAAACGATCGTGTCACCGTGAGCGCGATGAACCGGGGCGATCGGCCCTGGATGCGCAGCACGTGGAACGGAATGAAGTAGAACCCCACGACGAACGTGTTGATGAGCACGAGACGCAGGGCCGCGACATGGCTCTCGACGCCGAACAGGTGCCGCGCCAGCCACGGCGCCGCGGCGAGAGCGCCCAGCAGCAGCGTTCCGTTCAGCCCCGCGAGGAGCCAGAAGATCGTGCTCGCCAGTCGTTGACGCGCCGCGTGGTCCGCGCAGTCGTAGTAGAGCCGCATGAACGAGGCGTCGACGCCCCAGCGGAACAGGATCTTGGCGACGACCTCGACGGTCAGCAGCAGGCTGATGACGCCGTAATCCGACGGCGAGAGGTACCGCACGTAGACCGGCAGCAGCAGGAAGCTCAGGATCGACGTGGCCACGTCGCCGAGCCCGTAGATGGCCAGGTCGCGCGCGAGGTGCTTCAGGCGCGCGAGCACGGCAGCCGACCTCCGGGCGGCGTGTTCATGAGGCGTGAGGCGAGGCGGGGTCGGCCGGGCGGCGCAACTCGAAGATGTTGAGGAAGCACCATCCGGGAACCGGCAGCAGCCGCGTGAGCAGCCGGTGCAGCCAGCCGAGCTGGCTCGGGCGCCTTCGGATCAGTGCCGTGACGAGCGGCAGCGTCGGGAAGATGCCCCGTCGGGCCTCGAGCACGAAGCCGGCCTGCGTGAAGAGGCGGACGTATTCTGCGGCAGGCCGGTCTCCTGGGTGCTTCTGTTCGCTGGCTGTCCTGATCAGGCGGCCTCGCAGCAGGAAATGCACGCGTGACTGCAGGTGCGCCAGGTTGGGCACGGACACGAGGAGCGTCCCGCCGGGGCGGAGCACACGAAGCAGTTCGGCGAGGGCCCGCGCCTGCGCGTCGAACGGCAGGTGCTCGAGCACGTCGAGACACAGCGCGTGATCGAACGTGCCGCCCCCCCAGGGCAGTGCCAGCAGGTCGCCCTGCCGCACGCGCGAGGACGAGAAGTTCGCGTCGATGCCTTCGATGGCGAGGCGGTGCTGGTATTCCTCGACGAGCACACCCTCGCCGCAGCCGGCGTCGAGCACGCGTGCCCCCTGGGGGATCCGATCCAGGTGGCGCCGCACGTCGTCGAGCTTGGCCAGGTAGGTGGGCAGGTAGTCCCAGTCCCGGTCCGGCACGCGGTGATACTCGCCGCGCGCGGCGTACTCACCCCGGCGTATGTGGCGGTCCATCTCCGGCCCGCTAGTCTACCAGCGGTCCGGAGGGCGGTCGCACGCTACCCCCCTGGCGGTTTCGTGGGCTGAGGTTGGTAGGGATTGAGATACTTGCTGCGGTCGGGTGGGATCGACGGGCTGACCGCCGAGCCAGGCTGGACCCCGGCAGGCAGCCCGTAGGGCCCGACACCCTGCTGCTGCGGCACCGGCGCAACCTCGCCGGGCCGGCTCGAGGAGCCGTCACCGGGGCCGCCCGGCGACGTCATCTGGGGCATCGCGGTTCCCGGGAAGACCGCCGGTCCGG
>CAYLZN010000038.1:0-4515 GCA_964387935.1 uncultured Vicinamibacteraceae bacterium
TGCGCGCGATCCACCGACCAGCCCTTGCTGATCAGGTGCCCGGACGCCCACCCGCCCGTCAGCGCGCCAATGCCGGCGCACAGGAACGGGAACCACGCCGACCACCCGATCTGCTGCAGGCTGAACCCGCGCGCCTCCTGGAAGTAGCTCGGGAGCCAGAACACGTAGAGCCACCAGATCGGGTCGGTGATGAAGCGCCCGAGCACGACGGCCCACGTCTGGCGGTACTTCAGCAGCCCGCCCCAGCCAGGGTTCCACTGGAGGCCCTGGGCGGATGCGCCGTCGCCACGTCCTTCGACGATGAAGGCGCGCTCCTCCTGGGTGATCCACGGATGCTGCTCGGGCAGGCGGTAGAGCAGGAGCCAGAAGAGCAGCCACACGAACCCGAGCACACCGGTCAGGATGAACGTGGAACGCCAACCGTAGCTCGTCGCGAGCCACGCGATGATGGGCGGGGAGACCGCGCCGCCGAACGCGGCGCCCGTGTTGAAGATGCCCATCCCGAGCGCGCGTTCCTTCACGGGGAACCACTCGCCGACGGCCTTGGCGGCGCCCGGCCAGTTGCCCGCCTCACCGAAGCCGAGCACGCCGCGCCACACCTGGAACGACCCCGCCGTGCGCGCGGTGGCGTGCATGATGGCGGCGAAGGACCAGACGACGATCGAGAAGATGAAGCCCAGTCGCGTGCCGATCCGGTCGTAGATGCGCCCCGAGACCATCTGACTGATGCCGTAGAGCACCAGGAAGCTGTTCTGGATCGCCGCGTAGTCGGCGTTGGACAGGCCCAGGTCGTCGCTGATGGACTTCTTGAGCACTGACACCGTCTGTCGATCGATGTAGTTGATGACCGTCGCGCAGAAGATGAGCGCGATGATCCACCAGCGAAGGCGAGGGACGCGCATGGCTACCGCGTGAACATGCCGCCGTTGACCTCGATCGTCTCGCCCGCGAGGTAGCCCGCCTGGTCACTCGCGAGGAACGCGATGACGCGCGCGACGTCCCCGGGCGTGCCGGCGCGGCCGAGCGGGATGGTCTTCACCGTGGCCTCGAACACCTCGGGCTTCGTGAACGTCGAGTGGAAGGGCGTGCCGCCGATGAGCCCCGGCGACACCGCGTTGACGCGGATGCCGTGCGGCGCGAGTTCTTTCGCCCAGGCCTTGGTCAGCGTCAGCACCGCGGCCTTGGCGGCCGCGTACACCGACGCGCCCGGGCCACCGCCATTGTGGGCCGCGAGCGAGGTGAGGTTGACGATGGCGCCGTGCCTGCGCGCGATCATGCCGCGCGCCACGGCCTGGGAGCAGAGGAACGTCGTGAGGACGTTCACGTCCATCACCTTGTGGAAGAAGTCCTCGGGCATCTCGACGAGCGGATGACGCCCGAGCAGGCCGCCTGCATTGTTCACGAGGATGTCGATGTGACCGAAGGCCGCCTCGGCGGCCGCCACGACCCTGGCGACCTCCTCGCGCTTCGTGAGGTCGCCCTGGAATGCCTGGGCCCGCCGCCCGAGCGCCGCCACGTCGTGGACGACGCCCGCAGGACCGGCCTCGGTGGAGTAGTAGTGGACGGCGACGTCGGCGCCGCGCTCGGCGAACGCGACCGCCGTGGCGCGGCCGATGCCGACTTCCGCGCCGGTGACCAACGCGACCTTGCCCTCGAGATCGGTCATGAGCGTTCACCCTTCGGGAGGAGTTCGGGCCGCGCCGGCGTGAAGACGTCGATGAGCGAACCCGCCTCGAGCGCGACTGCGCCATGAGGCACGTCCGGCGGCACGAACCAGCAGTCGCCGGCCGCCACCTCGGTGACCTCACCGCCCAGCGTGAAACGGAACCGTCCACGCTCGACGTAGGTCACCTGCCGGTGCGGGTGCGAGTGGACGTAGCCGACCGCGCCCGGTGCGAACGTCACGCGGACCATCATCAGTTCGGGGTCGTGTCCGAGCACCTGCCGGGTGACGCCGGGCTCGGCCGGCTCGGTCGGGGCTTCCTGGCTTCGAACGATCATGGAACACCTCACCCCTCGGGGCGACTGGGGGGCTGTCGACTTCGGTCGGACGCGTCTGGGCCGCGTCAGAAGGTCCAGCGCACCCCCAACTGCACCCGGCGCATGGCCTTGGCGCTGCGGATCACCCCGAACGTCGTGGACGTGGCGCCAGACGGGACGCTGGCGCCCGGCTGGTCGTAGTTGACGATGTTGAACGCATTGGTGGCCTCGGCCCGGAACGTCAGCCTCGACCGACCAGGCAACTGGACGCTGCGCGACACCGCCAGGTCGACGACCTTGTAGCCGGGACCCTCGAGGAAGTTCCGCGGCGAGTTGCCGTTGGTCGCCACGCCCGTGACGATGCGGTTCTGCGCGAACGCCGCCGTGTTGAACCACTGCTGCGGCGTCGGGTCGTCGATGTGCGGATCGCCGATCACCTGCGCGCGGTCGGCGGTGTTCCCATCGAGGTTGGCGTCCACGTTGCCGTTGGTCACCGTGAAGGGCAGACCGCTGCGCAGCTTGATGATGGGCCCGACGCTCCAGCCATTGAGGAGGCCCCGCCAGAACGCACTGTCCCCGTCGTAGTAGTCGAGGTCCCAGTTGAAGCTCGCGCTGAACACGTGACGCTGGTCGGTGTCGGCGCGGCCGTACTCGTCCTCGAGCCTGCTGAAGTTCTGCGCCCCGCCCTGCGTGGTGTTGTTGTGGAGCTGCGCGCTCGACATCGTCTTGCTGAGCGTGTAGTAGCCGTTCATGACCACGTTGTGCCACTTGCGCATGTTGAACGTGACCTGCAGGCCGTTGTAATTCGAGTACTGGTCGGAGTCGAGCATCAGCACCTGGCCGAACTGCGGGTTCGGCCGGCGCGAGAGGATGTTCGCGCCGTTGTTGGTGGCCGTGGGTGTGACCACCGGGTAGTTCACGTCCCGCCCGAGCGGGAGGTTCCGGAGGAACGTGCCGATGTAGGCCACGCCGACGCCGAACACGTTGGTGATCTGGCGCTGGATGCCGACGTTCGTCTGGTAGGCGTACGACCAGTCGAAGTCGAGATCCACGCCGAACATGCCGCCGCCCACGGTGTACGAACCGTTGTACGGGAACGGCGTGCCGCCCGGGTAGTTGTTGTAGGGATTGCTGAGCGTGGCCCCCTGGGGCACGCCGGCCGCGTTCACGCCGCGTCCGGTGTTGGTGAACGTCAGCCGCGTGGACCAGGGCTGGAAGTTCGTCATCGTGTTCCACTGGTTGCCCGAAATGCTGCCGTAGAACACGCCCCCTGCGGCGCGGATGGACGTCCGGCCGTCACCGAACGGATCCCAGACGACGCCGACCCGCGGCGAGATGTGGTTCCACGAGGTCGAGATGACGCCACGCTCGACGTCGGGATCGCCGTAGAACAGCTGCCCGACCGGCGCGTCGGTGCGGACCACGGACTTCTGTCCGGGCACGTAGGTGACGAAGCGATCCTGCGGGTCGGTGCCAGGCGTCTGCACGTCCCAGCGCAGGCCGAGATTGAGCGTCAGGTTCGAGGCGATGCGGTAGTCGTCCTGCGCGAAGAGCGCGCCGTACCAGCTGTTCCACAGCGCCGTCACCGGCGCGTCCTGCGTGACGTTGCTCGGGATGCCGAGCATGAAGTCGGCCAGCCCGTTCCGCGTCACCGCGTTGCTGAACGTGAACACACCGTAGTTGTTGAGCAGCGTGTCCTGGATCGTCTCGTTGTACGACAGCTCGCCGCCCAGCTTGATCGCGTGCTTGCCCCTGTTCCAGCTCATGACGTCTCGCACGGAGAAGAAGTCTCCACCGGCCTTCGGCCCGCCGATGGCGTTGGTCAGCGTGAAGTACCCGCTGACGACGATCTGCGGCACCGCGGGCGCACCCTGGCCGATGAACGCGGAGCCGTAGTCGCTCAGGAACTTCTCCGGCACGTTGAGACGGCCGCCGAAGTTGCGGTTGAAGGAGAACCACAGCTGGTTGATCTTGCTGTCGCTGATGACCCAGGTGTCGCTGACGTTGACGTTGTGCTGCCTCCAGTTGAACTCGTAGAGCGCCCACGGCAGGTTCCCGCTGCCCGCGTGGGTCGTGTTCTCGCCGGTCGTGATGAAGTAGCTGCCCGACAACCGGTGGGCTTGATTGAGCTGGTGGTCGATCTTGACGAGGAACTCGTCGGTGTCGTACGGGCTCGGGATGTACCCCTGCCAGATGTTGCCCGGCACGTTGGCGAGCGGCACGCTCTCGTTGAGGATCCGCATCGCCACGGGGTCGAAGCGCTGCGGGCAGATCACACCCACGACCCCGTTGCATTCGAAGGGTCGGCCCGTGGCGGGATCGTTGGGAATCGTCCTCGACGCGCGGAAGTCGCCCGCCCGCTCGGCAGGCGTCGGGACGATGGCCGTGTTGAGGAACGTCTGGGTCTCCTGGCGCAGGCCGGAATAGCTCGTGAAGAAGAAGGTCTTGTCCCTGGCGATCGGGCCGCCGAGCGTGCCGCCGAACTGGTTGCGCTCGAGCGCCGGCGTCGGCAGCTAGATCGGAAGAGCGTCGTGT
>CAYLZN010000038.1:4525-13246 GCA_964387935.1 uncultured Vicinamibacteraceae bacterium
GCCCCATTCGCGCGCGTTCAGCTTGCCGTCGCGCGTGTACCAGAACGCCGAGCCCCTGTTCCGGTTGGTGCCCGCCTTGGTGATGACGTTGATGATGCCGCTCGAGAACCGCCCGTACTCGGCGTTGTAGGCGTTGGTCTGGACGCGGAACTCCTGGATGGCGTCCGGGTTGGGCAGGATGTTGCCCGTGTTGCGCAGGGCGGTCATGCTCACGCCGCCGTCCAGGTAGTAGTTCACCGAACCGGTGCCGCCGTCGGCGCCCCCGTTGATCAGGGTGCGCTGCTCGGGAAATCCGAGGCTGAGATTGCTGGTCGTCACCGAGGCGCTCGCCACGCCGTTGTTGTTGGACTGGACGCCGGGTGTCAGGTCCAGCAGCGTGTAGGCGTTGCGATCGACGAGGGGCAGCGTCTGAATCGCCACGTCATCGATGGTCTTGGAGGTGTCCGAGGTGACGGTGTTGACCATCGGCGTTGCCGCCTCCACCGTGACCGTCTCGGACACGCCGCCAATTTCGAGGGTGAAGTCGATCTTGACGGACTCGTTCACGTTCAGCACGATGCCGCTGCGACTGGCGGTCTTGAAGCCTTCCAGTGTGGCCTCCACCACGTAGCCGCCGATCGGCAGGAACTCGAGCCGGTACTCGCCGATGTCGCTCGTGGGGACGGTATGCGTGAAGCCGGTTTCCACGTTGCGGGCCGTGACCGTGACGCCCGGCAGCGCGGCGGCACTCGAGTCGGTGACGGTGCCGACGATGGTGGCGGTGGTGGCCTGCGCCCAGGCGGCGGGGGCGAATCCCGCCACGAGCACGGCGACGAGTGCAAGGAGGAAGGTCGTCTTCTTGGTCACGGCGCACCCCTGGTGGTGGAGATGGGCGGACGCGGTGCCGGCGCGGCACTTTGTCTCTTGATAAGACAATATTGTCTTGTGGCGCGCGTGTCAACCCTCTCGTTGGTCGGTCCTGTCCCCGTTCTTTCCATGGAGCCATCTAATTGTCTCAACGCGAGACAAGCCGCGCCACCCTTGGCTGAGGTCTAAATCGTGGGATCACACGAGGTTGTCGCCCTCTTCGTGCGCGCCGCCCGGGCTGCACCGCGAGGCCAGGGCAGGGTCGGTGGCCGACGCGGGCAGGGCCTGCGGCCAGGAGGCCCGGACACTCAGGCATTATATTTGTATGAAAAAAGACAATGTGCATCCTCCAACTTCTTTGGGCAGTTCTGGCCACGCCCTCGCCCAGATGCGCCTGGGGCCCCGGGGCCGACCCGTGTGGCTTGTGCCCGCCGTGGCGGTCGTGCATTATATTGGACTCGGAAGAGACAAATGAGCCCCGTGCATCCCCAGAACCTCCGTGTGGCGACCAGGGGCACCACCCGCGAGATCAATCGCCGGATCGCGCTCAATCTCATTCGCACGCACCAGCCAGTCTCCCGCGCCGACCTCGCCAGGCTCATGGGCACCCGGCGCGGGGCCGCCAGCCTGCTGGTGAACCAGCTCATTCAGGAAGGCGCCATCTTCGAAGGCGCCACCGGGGAAGCCAGGCGCGGCCGCAAGCCCACCTTTCTCTTCATCGACTCGCGCGAGCGGTGCGTGGTCGCGGTCGACATCCGGCCCACGCGCACGTTCGTGATGGTGACCGACCTCATCGGCCGGCAGTTGGCCAGTGTCACGAGCTATCCCACCGAGCGCGAGCCGAAGCGCTTCGTGGCGGGTCTGGCCAGGCGCGTCAAGGCCGTCCTCGCCGAGCACCGCGATCTCGGTCGATGCGAGGGCGTGGGCGTCGTCGTTCCCGGGATGGTCGCGGCGCAGACCGGCTGCGTCCTCCTGGCACCCAACCTGGGCTGGCGTGACTTCTGCCTGCGCGATGCCCTCGGGACGGCGCTGGATCTGCCCGTCCAGATCGAGAACTCCGGCAAGGCCTGCGCGCTGGCGCAGCTCTGGGCGACCGTCGATGCCAGGGCGCCCAGCAACTTCGTCTATCTCACCGTCTCGGATGGCCTGGGCGTGGGCATCGTGCTGGGCGGCGAACTCGTACGCGGGCAGCACAACATCGCGGGTGAATTCGCGCACGTGCCCTTGAACCTCGATGGCCCGCGCTGCGGATGCGGGGCGACCGGGTGCTGGGAAACCTACGTCTCGAATCTCGCCACCCTCTCCCGGTACTTCGGACGCGATCTCCGCGACACGCCCGGGGCTGCTGAGGCGGCGGCCATGACGGTGGGCGACCTGATCGTCCGAGCGCGGGGCGGGGATGCAAAGGCCCTGGCTGCGTTGCTGGCCACCGGGCGGTACCTCGGCCTCGGCCTCGGCGCGGTGCTCAACGTCATCGACCCGTCACACATCTACCTCAGTGGCGAGATCACGGCCGCCTGGGACCTGATCGAGACGCCGGTGCGCGCCGGTCTCGCCGAGCGCGTGCTCACCCAGTCGGCTGGCGCGACGCCCATCATCCTCGTGCCGCCCGAGCAGTATCCCCGGCTGCGCGGCGCGGCCTCCCTGGTCGCGGCACGCTCCCTCGCCGACGGAGTCCAGTCATGAGGCGACGGGCGCGGCCGATCGTGCTGACGGCGATGGTCGCCCTCGCATGTCAGGTGGCCGCCGGAGCCGGCTCGTCGCCCCGGCCCATGGTGCCGACCGCGTCGCTGAGGGCGGAGGTCGATGCGTTCTTCGACCGCGAGATGGTCGCGCACCTTCAGCAGATCCCCTTCGAGGGGCCCCTGCCCGACCGTGTGCACGGAGCGCTGACCACGGGCGAGTTCACGTGGGGGACGTTCGTTCGGGCCCTCGCCGCGTTCGCCGATCTTCGTGAGACCCGGGTCGTTGCCGGCCGCGACGTGGTGCCGTTCGTGGCGCGCGTCGGCGTGATCGAGTCGGCCAACGGCGGGAAGGCCTTTGCGCAGCTTTACGCGGCCCTGGCCCTGCGCCACTTCGGCCGCGACCTCGCGCAGAACGCGCTCTGGGTGTCGCTCACCGACGGCGAGCGTGTCGCCTGGAAGGCCCTGCTGGATCCGACGCGGTTCTACGACCCTCGCGCCCGCCGC
Source organism: uncultured Vicinamibacteraceae bacterium (assembly GCA_964387935.1). Taxonomy (GTDB): domain Bacteria; phylum Acidobacteriota; class Vicinamibacteria; order Vicinamibacterales; family JAFNAJ01; genus CAYLZN01. The sequence goes on from CAYLZN010000038.1 coordinate 7,561, forward strand.
GTCATCGACCTGCCCGAGAACTATCTGGGCGTCGCCTCGCGCGTCGCCGCCCTCTCGTTCCAGATGGGACTCCTGCAGGACCGTGCCTTCGTGGACGCGCTGCTCGACCGTGCCGCCGAGCCGTTCACGAAAGGCGCGCTCTACGCGGACGATGCCGGCACCGCCGGCCGGTACGACCGCTACTCGAACGAGTACGCGCGCTATGTCTACGAGGCGGCGACGGTCGTTGGCCGGAAGGACCTCCTCGACGCGTTGCGGCCGTCGCTGGTCGCGCAGCTGCGCCTGTGGTGGGACCTCATGGGTCCTGACGGATACGGGTACCAGTGGGGGCGGAGCCTCGGGGTGGTCAGCTATCTCGACACGCTCGAGATCGTCGCGTTCGCGGCACGCCACCCGGCATTCCGCCCGGCCCCGCTGCCCGAACTCGCCGCGGCGTACCGGCTCGCGTGGCGGTGGCTCCGCGACAACTACGACCCCGATCGCCACCTGCTGATGGTCTTCGCCCCGGGACGTGGCAACTACGCGTACATCACGAAGGCACGCGAGTGGCAGCAGAACGTCGGCTTCTTCGGCAAGACGCTCGTGGCCCAGGCGACGCTGATGGACGCGCTCGCCGCCGAGGGCGTCACCGCGTTCCCCGAGCGTCCCGCGCTGCCTCCCGTGGCCCGGTTCGAGTTCTTCCGGCGTGGCGAGCGCCCCGCGGGCGCGTGGCTGGTGCGGCAGGGCGCGCTCCGCTTCGTGCTGCCGATCACCACGGGCACGAGGCCAGGCGTGGCCGACTACCTGCCGGCTCCCCATGGGCTTGCGGGTTTCGCGGCCCCCGTCGAGCAGACGGTCCCCGCGGGCGCAACCTTCTACGAGATGACGGACGGTCGAACGCTGGCTGCGACCGACGGTGCCGACGAGGTCGTCCCCGGCGCGGACGGGCGATCCCTCCGCGCGACCTGGCGCGGCCTCGTGACACTGGGAGACGCGACCGGTCACCGCGTCGATCCCGGGTTCGAGGTCACGATCTCGTGGCAGCTCGATGGCGAGCGCCTCACACGCACCGAGTCGCTGACCGCGACACGCGACGTCACGATCCGTCGCCTGTCGTTCCTCGTGTCGTCGACCGCGACGCACCACATGGCCCTCGCGGCAGGCCAGCCGCTGGTCTCTGGCATTCGCCTCGCCGCGCCCGACGGCGTCCTCGACGTGCGCGTCGAGGGAGACCTTCGGATGGCCGGCTCGCTGCGCACGGTCGGCGACGAGCCGCTTGGCCGTGGGCCCCGGCTGCCAATCCCGACCCACGTCACCTTCACCGCCGCCGACGTTCACCTGCGCGCCGGACGCCCGCGCACGTGGGTGATTCGATTCGACGCCTCCAACGCCTTGGAAAGGACCATACGATGAGCACGACCGCCCTGCAGCACGATCGCATCGTCTTCAAGAAGACCAACGCCCACAAGGGCCGCCTGCTGTCGGTGACCCCGCAGAACAGCGCCATGAAGCACCTGAGCTACGGCCGCATCGTCCTCGACGTCGGGACACCGCGCGTCTCGTTCGAGGCCGGCGGCGACGAGGTCGGGCTCGTGTGCCTCGGCGGCCAGGCCACGGTGACCGTCGGTGGGACCTCCTACGACCTTGGACGCCACGACGCGATCTACATTCCGCGCGCCAGCGACGTCGAGGTCGCGACGACGACGGCGGTCGATCTGGCGGAGTGCCGGGCGCCGGTCGAGGGCCACTATCCGGTGCAGCACGTGAAGTTCGCGGACGTTGCCGAGAACCCGGGCCTGCGATTCCGCACCGGCGGGCCGTCCACGAGCCGCACGATCGCGATCCTGCTCGGCAAGAACATCGAGGCCGGGCGCATCGTCGCCGGTGTGACGACGTCGGAGGCCGGGCACTGGACGAGCTGGCCGCCGCACGAACACGCCCACATGCTCGAGGAGATGTACGTCTACTACGACATGCCGCCGCAGGCGTTCGGTGTGCAGTTCGTCTACACGAATCCGGAGCAGCCGGAGCTCGTGGAGGTCGTGCGCGACGGCGATGCCGTCCTGATGCCGGCCGGCTACCACCCGAACGTGTCCATTCCAGGACATCCCATCACCTTTCTGTGGATGATGGCCGCACATCGCGAGCGCGACGATCGGCAGTTCGGCGTCGTCAACGTACAGCCCGGGTTCGACCAGGCGCCATCCGGCCTCGAGGCCGGCAGGAAGTAGCCATGGCGATCCTGGAGCAGTTCCGGCTCGATGGCCGCATCGCGCTGGTCACCGGCGCGACGTCAGGGCTCGGGGCGGCGATTGCGGTGGCGCTCGCGGAGGCGGGCGCCGATGTCATCTGCCACGATCGTGATGCGGCCCCGGCCGAGACCATGTCGCAGATCCAGGCGCTCGGGCGCCGGGCGGCGGCGGTGCTCGGGGACCTCGCGGACGCCAGCGTGCCGGCGCGGCTGGTCGCGGATGCCGAGGCTGCGCTGGGCCCGATCAGCATTCTCGTGAACAACGCGGGCACTATTCATCGGGCGCCCGCGGCGGAGCATGCCGACGCCGAGTGGGATCGCGTCATCGCGATCAACCTCTCGAGCCCGTTCCGGCTGGCGCGTGAGGTGGGGCGGCGCCTCATCGCACGGGGCGCGCCGGGGAAGGTCGTGAACACCGCGTCGCTGCTCGCCTTCCAGGGCGGCGTCCTCGTGCCGTCGTACGCGGCGTCGAAGGGCGGGCTCGCGCAGCTCACGAAGGCGCTCGCCAACGAGTGGGCGCCCCACCGCATCAACGTGAACGCGATCGCCCCGGGTTACATGGCGACGGCCAACACGGCGCCGCTGCAGCGCGACGAGGTGCGCAATCGACAGATCCTCGAGCGCATCCCGGCGGGGCGGTGGGGGCAGCCCACCGATCTGGCGGGTGCCGTCGTGTTTCTCAGCTCCAGTGCCAGCGACTACGTCACCGGGCACGTGCTCGTGGTGGACGGCGGCTGGCTGGCGCGCTGATTCGGAGACGTGTCATGAGTGCTCCCTCACGTGCGGAAACAGTGCGGGCCATCGAGGCCTGCGGGGTCGTGGCCGTGATCCGTCTCCAGGACGCGTCGAAGCTGCGAGGGGTCGTGGACGCGCTGGCGGCCGGGGGTGTCCGCGCCCTCGAGGTGACCATGACCGTGCCGGGCGCCGTGCGCCTGATCGAACAGATCGCGCCCACCCTCCCGGGCGAGTTCGTGCTCGGCGCCGGCACGGTCCTGGATGCCGAGACGGCGCGCGCCTGCATCCTCGCCGGCGCGCGCTTCGTCGTCGGGCCCGTGTTCCGACCCGAGGTGGTCGCCCTGTGTCATCGCTACGACGTTGCGGTGATGCCAGGCTGCTTCACCCCGACCGAGATTCTCGCCGCCTGGGAACAGGGGGCGGACGTCATCAAGGTGTTTCCGGCCACCGCGCTGGGCCCGGGCTACTTCAAGGACGTGCGCGGCCCGCTGCCGCAGGTGCGGCTCATGCCGACCGGAGGTGTGAGCCTCGAGAACGCCGGCGAGTGGATCAAGGCGGGCGCGGTGGCAATCGGCGTCGGCACGGCGCTGGTCGACAGCAAGGCCGTGGCGTCCGGGGACTTCGCTGCGATCACGACGCGGGCAGAGGCCTTCGTCGGCGCGGTCGCCGCAGCGCGTCGGTAGCACCTCGGTTATCGGTTATCGGTTGTCGGTAGGGAGTCGGTCCATGCGGTGTGTCCGTCGAGTTCTTTGCTCCGTCCTGCTGTGCAGCCTTGCCCTGGTCGTGCCCGGTGTGCGCGCCGATGCCCAGCCCACCCGCTCATCGGCCGCCAGCGACGAGGTGCCGCCGTTCGACGAGCTCGTGCGTTTCGAGACGATGCTCAAGCCGGAGCTCGTGGGCGTGCACCCCAGGGTGTTTGTGACCGCCGCAGAACTGGTGACGCTCAGGGAGCGGGCGAAGACCACGCACAAGGCGGAATGGCAGCAGGTGCTGGCGTCGCTGCCCGCCCTGCAGGGGCCTCCGCCGCCGCCGCCTGGCCCGCAGGCGCGGCGTTCGCAGAACAACGCCGCGTATGCCATCTCGAGCGCCGCCCTCGCGTATGCCATCGAGCAGCAGCCGAAGTACCTGGAGGCGGCGCGCGCATGGATGCTCGCCGCCATCGACTACGAGCCGTGGGGCTACACCTACAACAAGCCCAACATCGATCTTGCGGCCGGGCACCTGCTCTATGCGATCGGGTGGGCGTACGACCTGCTCCACGCGGAGCTGACGGAGCCCGAGCGGGCGCGCATCCGTGCGTCGCTCGAGCGCCATGCCGGCCTCGTCTACGATTACTTCGCGCCCGGGCCGAAGAAGCGCTTCAACTTCACGCAGAACCACGACTTCATCCCGACGGCGGGCCTGGCGGTTGCGGCACTCGCGCTCCTGGGGGAATCCGCGGACGCGCCGAAGTGGGCGGCGCTGGCGCGCGCGCATCATCACCGCGCCAACCAGTTGCTGAGTCCGGACGGCTTCTACTACGAGAGCATGGAGTACTGGATCTTCTCGGTCCCCTGGCTCGTGCACTTCTACGACGCGTGGGAGCACTCGACCGGCGAGAGCCTGTGGGAACTCGGGCCCGCGCGGAACTGGAAGTTCTTCCTCGCCCACGTACTGCTCCCGGACGGGCAGAACGTGTTCGACTTCGGCGACATCTGGGAAGGACCGCTCACGCGGGCGAAGGGCGGCGCCGAGTTCGACCGCGTGTATCCGGGTGGGACGCTGCAGAGCAACTTCAACGTGCTGTACCGCGTCGCCGCGCGGTTCCGCGATCCGGAAACGCAGGCCGTCGCCGAGCGCTACGCACGCGCCGGGCACACCAACCTCGAGGAGTACTGGACCCTGCTCTGGCGGGACCCGTCGATCAAGGCCGCGTCGATGTCGGCGCTGCCGCTCACCCACCACTTCGAGGATTCCGGTGCCGTGTTTCACCGCACGTCGTGGGAGGCCGACGCGACGGCCGTGGCCTTCAAGGCGGGCCCGCCCGAAGGGCATCGCGTCGCGCGCCTGATGCCCAGGGCTCCCGAGTGGCGGCTCGACAGCGGCCACGCCCATCCCGATGCGGGGAGCTTCATCATCTGGGGGGGTGGGCGGTACCTGACCGGGGACACCGGGTACGCCGGGCTCCCGCAGGCCCGCCATCACAACACGATCACGGTCGACGGGATCGGCCAGGGCGTCGAGGGCGAACACGACGTCTGGCGCAAGATCGATTACGCGCAGCTCGACGGCATCCGCATCACGTCGGTCAGGGCCGATCGCGGGCTGAGGGTCGAGGCCGACGTCGCGGCGGCGTATCCGGACAGGGCCGGACTCTCGCGCTTCCATCGGGTGTTCACGTTCGACGCGCCAGGCACGTTCACCGTGACCGACGAGATCGCCCTGTCACGCGACGGCGTGGTTCAGTGGTTCCTGCAGTCCGACCACGCGCCGCGCCAGAGTGGCCTGGACTGGGTCCTCGGCGGTCCGGGCACGACACTCCGCGTCGCGGTGAAGGAGCCCGCCGGAGCCCGCATCACGACGGGCCCGACGCTGCTCATGGCGCCGGGACAGCCCGGCTCGATCACGAAAGGGACCGAGGAACGGCGCGGGCATCACCTGCAGCTCGAGACGCCCCGGGGCGCTGCGCACCGCGTGCATGTGGTGCTGACGGTGGAACCCGCGGGACGCTGAGCGCGTCCG
>CAYLZN010000038.1:13256-27108 GCA_964387935.1 uncultured Vicinamibacteraceae bacterium
GACCGTTCGGAAGAAGGGGCAGGCTCCCATAGACTCCGCCTCCATCCAGAAAAGTTATCTCTTTTCAATATGTTAAGAAAGACTTGCGGCAAAAGTCACGCAATGGCATGGCCCTTGCGGGAGGAAGCGCTCAGCGCGACCGCATTCAGCGCCGCCTGGTGGGCGCCTTGCGGGCTCCGGCCTTGCGAACCACCTTCCTGGCCGCTGCCTTCTTCGTCGCCGGCTTCTTCGTCGCGGGCTTCCTGGTCGCCGGCTTCCGGGTCACGACCTTCTTGGCCGCTCTCTTGCCGGCCACCTTCTTGCCGGTCGCCTTCGCCTTGGCTCCCTGCTTGCCGCGGCTCACGCCGAGGGCCTTCGCTGCGGCCTTCTCCGCGTCGGCCGCGCCCCTGGCGACGGTCTTCGTCAGCGACGTCACCTGCTTCATGCCCTTCACGGTGGTCGTGGCCGCGCTTTTTTGTGCTGAACGCACCTGCGCGCGAACCTGGCGTTCCACCTTCGCCGCCAGCTTCTTGACCTGCCGCACGCGGCTGCTGGCCGCCGACCTGGCGGCTCGCGCCTGCTTCGCCGCGGTCTCGGTCGTGCTCACGGCCGCCTCGCGCACCATGTCGACGACGGCGGATGCGGCACCGGTCACCTGCTGAGCGCCGGCTCCGACCGTGCCGCCGACGGTGTCTGCGGCACCCTGCACCTGTTCTTTGACCTGCTGCACGAGGGTGCTGACCTTGTCCAACGTCGATTCGCTCATAGGTCTGCCTCCTTTGGTCTCCGGTCATTATGATCCAACGCGGCGCCAGGGAGCGGGCGCTCCGGTCTCTGAAGGTATACTGCCACGCGTGAGCATTGCAGCATGAATCCTCGAGCCACGGGGGCGGGCCCGGTGGACCCTGGCGAGCCGCGCCCGAAGACGCCCCTCGAGTGGATCCTGTCGCCCATCGCGGACGTCCGCCGCGAAGAGGCGCCGAGCGCCCTCCTGATGACGCTCCTGATGTTCCTGGTCCTGGCGGCGTACTACGAGCTCAAGACGGCCCGCGAGGTGTTCATCCTGAGCCAGGGCGGCGCCGAGGTGAAGAGCTACTCGTCGGCGGGCCAGGCCCTGCTCCTGCTGGCGCTCGTGCCCGCGTACGGGGCGTTTGCGTCGAAGGTCAACCGCGAGCGGCTGGTCACCTGGGTGACGCTCTTCTTCGTCGCGAACCTGGCGCTCTTCGCGCTGGCCTACCAGGGCGGTCTGCGCATCGGCGTTCCGTACTTCCTGTGGGTCGGCATCTTCAACGTCATGGTGATCGCGCAGTTCTGGGCGCTCGCCAACGACCTCTTCACGCCCGAGCAGGGCAAGCGCATCTTCCCGCTGATCGGCGTGGGGAGCAGCCTCGGGGCGTGGGTGGGGTCGATGCGCGCGGGCACGATCGTCGATACGGCGGGGCCGCTGCGCCTGCTGCTCGGGGGCGGCGCCCTCCTCGTCATCTGCACGCTGCTTGCGCGGATCGTCAGCCGCGCCACGCAACGGGCGGAACGCCCGGAGGCCGTGGTAGCGGCTGCCAAGCCCCTCGGCAAGGAGGGCGGGTTCGAGTTGATCCGCAAGGACCGCTATCTGCTGCTCATCGCCGTCCTCACCGTGCTGCTCAACGTCGTGAACACCTCCGGTGAGTACCTGTTCGGCCGCTACGTCGTCGAGCAGGCGCACGCCATCCACGGCACGGGGCCGGAGGTGGCCGCCGCGCGGGAACGGTTCATCGGCGACACCTACAGCCGCCTCTTCAGCACCGTGAACCTGATCGGGTTCCTGCTGCAGATGTTCGTCGTCTCGCGCGTGTTCAGGTTCCTGGGGGTCGGGCGGTCGCTGTTCATCCACCCCGTCGTGGCGATGACCGGCTATCTGATGATGCTCCGTGCGCCGTCCATGCAGCTCATGTTCGGGCTCAAGGTGACGGACAACAGCATCGACTACTCGCTCGGCAACACGACGAAGCAGGCGCTGTGGCTGCCCACCAGCCGCGAGGCCAAGTACAAGGCCAAGCAGGCGGTGGACTCGTTCTTCGTGAGGGCCGGGGACGTGATCCAGGCCGGCATCGTGTTCGTGGGCGAGCGCCTCGCGCTCGCCGTGCCCGCGTTCGCAGCCATCAACGTCGTGCTCGCCGGCGCCTGGCTCGCCGTCGTGGCGCTGCTCAACGTCGCGCTCCGGCGGAAGGCCAGGGACTCGCGGACGGCGGAACTGTAGGCGTCGGGTCACGGATGGTCCTGTGGCACTTGTCGTTCTGCTGAGGGGCGTCAACGTCGGCGGTCACCGGACGATGCGACCGTCGCTCCTCGCGTCGGACCTGCAGCACCTCGACACCGTCAACATCGGGGCCGCCGGGACCCTCGTGGTCCGGCGGCCGCTGAGCCAGGCGCACCTGCGCGAGGAACTCGCGCGCCGTCTTCCGTTCGACACCGACGTCATGATCTGCGAAGGCCGGGATCTCCTGGGCCTGATGGCCCGTGATTTCTTCGCTGGGCATGCGCCGGGGAGGGACGTCGTCCGGTTCGTGGGCGTGCTGCGCCGGTCCCCGCGTGCGGCTCCGGCGACGCCGATCGACATTCCGTGCGCGGGCCCGTGGGTGGTGCGGATCCTCGCGCGGGAACGACGGTTCGTGGTGGGGCTCTACCGGCGCCAGATGAAGGCGATCCGCTGTCTCGGCGAGATCGACCGGCTCTTCGGCGCGCCGGTGACCACGCGCACCTGGCATACCGTCGCGGCGATCGTCAGGACGCTCGAGTAACGACCCCGAGGTCCCATGCACGACACCTCGGCGCCCCACTACGATTTCATCTACGACGAGTGCTTCGGCGCCACCTTCCGGTCGCTCACGGCGGACACGCTGGCGCTGGTGACGGAGGTGCGGCCTCCACCCGCCCGCGTGCTCGACCTCGGGGCCGGCACCGGCCGTCTCGCGCTGCCCCTGGCGCGCGACGGTTACGAGGTCACCGCCGTCGAGTGCTCGCCAGGCATGGCAGACGTGCTGCAGGAGCGGGCGGCCGAGCGCGGGTCTGCCATCGACCTCCGGCGGGGAGATTTCTGCGCGCTTGAGGCGTTGCTCGAGGTCCCGCGCGCGGCCATCGACGTGCGTCCTCGGTTCGATGTCGCCATCGCGATCTTCACCGTGCTCAACTACGTGGTGTTGCTCGATGACCTGACCGCGCTCGCGCGCGGTCTGGCCGCCGTCGTCCGGCCGGGCGGGCACTTCATCTTCGACATCGCGGAACGTCGACTGTTCGAGTCCGTGCTCTTCGAGTCCGAGCGCCTTCATCGTGAGGTCGAGGTCGAGGAATGCGCCCAGGGCACCTTCCGCTACCGCGACGCCGGCAGCGGCACGCGCGACGGTCGGCGATTCACGTACGACGACACCTTCACCTTGCGCTGCTGGCGCGAGGACGAGGTTCTGCCGCTCTTCGCTCGTGCGGGCCTGTCGCTGACGGCGGAGGTCACAGCGCGGCTCCGCGCCAGCGGGAGCCGCTGGTTCATCCTGCGACGGGACTGATCTCGATTGGACAGAACGGCGGGCGGCGATCGGCTGGCGACCAGCGGCGTGGCTGGCAGACGGGTTGCGTTCCTCCGGCGGTGATGGCATCGTCGTGCGCATGCCGCACGCCACGCTCGAGTACTCGGCCAACGTTCCGGTGCCGGCGGACCTGGACACGGTGTTCCAGCGTCTCCACGAGGCGCTCGTTCCGATCGGCCCGTTCGACCTCCAGGACTTCAAGAGCCGGGCCTATCGCGTCGAGCACTACTGTGTCGGGCCCGGCGGGGCCCGCCGAGGTTTCATCCACCTGACGCTGGCGATTCTCGATCGACGCAGCCTGGAGATTCAGAAGGCGGCAGGGGAGGCCGCGCTGGCGGTGCTCCGGGAGGCGTTCGCGCGTGCGCTCGCCGACCTCGACTGCGACATCACGGTCGACGTGCGGGAGATGAGGCTCGCGACGTATTTCAAGATTAGAAGTGGCCGGGCCTGAAAGGCCCGGCCCTCCGAGAAAGGCCCGGCCCTCCGAGATCGCAGGCCCGGCGCCCGACACGTTACGGCGCCGACGGTGCGAGTCGCGGGCTCCCATCCTGTCCGCCAAGGTAGATCGCGTTGAACAGCAGCTTGAACGTGCCGTGCGGCTGACCCCGGTGCTGCACCCGGAAGCCGAGCAGCACGACGCGACCTTTCTCGACCTCGGCGTCCACGATGGCGGACCGGTTGAACAGGTGCCGCTCGCCCAGCACCCAGCCGCTACGGAGCAGGTCCGCGGCCGGGTAGCTGGCGGCGATGCGCACCCCGGCCGGTTTCGCCGGAGCGGCGACTCGCGGGTCTCCCGGCCGCCCGCGGGGGTAGCCGATCTCGAACGCCGGGCAATCGTCGCAGAACGCCACGGACTCCTTTGGCATGCCCCAGGCGACCGGCTGGGTGTTGTCGACCTCGATGCGCAGCAGGGTGCCTGGCACGTAGAACTCGTTGGTGCGCAGGTGCTCGACGACGTCGCGGATGGGGAGCCCGAATGCTGTCAGCGGCAGGGCCGACGCCGTGTCGAGCGTCACCAGGGTGCCGCCCTGCGATACGAATTCATGAAGGTTCGCTACCCCGCGTGCCGTCATCCCCCCCACGTACTCCTCGGGCATCGTTCCCGGCGCGAGGCCATTCAGCATGCTCGCGTAGGTCGCGTCTGGAAGCACGATGACATCGAACCGCGCGCGCAGCGCGCCCGTCCGGATGTCCTTGTCGCGGACCGTGGCGAAGGGGAACTCGTACTGCTCGAGGAGCCAGCGCGTCCAGCCCTCGTCCATGTTACCGCCCCAGGCGTTGTAGAGGCCCACCCGTGGCGCGCGCAGCCGGGTGAGGCCTGACGCTGGCAGGGCGTCGAGCGCCGCGACCTGCAGACCGAGATCCCTGGCGATCTGCTCCAGGCGTGCGTGGGTGCCGGTGCCAGGTGAGACGAGAAAGGTGCCTGCCGGCCAGGAGCTGCCGCCCACCATGACGTTACTCGTGGCGCGCGAAACTGCGTCGCCGGCGGCGAGCAGCCGGTTGACCGCGATGAACGCCTCGTTGCTGCGCGTGTCGATCGCGTAGGCCGCACGCGCCGTGCCGGTGACGGCGCCGGCTGGCCGTGGGGCCCTCTGCACACGTTCGGCTGCGACCGCCACGGCCTCGTGCACGCGGTCCACGCGCACGCCCATCTGCAGGTTGAGCGTCCAGCCGCTGATGTCGTAGGGCGGCTCCGGCGGGCCGTCGGGGTACAGCCGTCGGTCCGGGTACACTTGCGGGTTCAGCAGGTCGCGCACGTAGGGCAGGAACGGCTGGGCGCCGCGGATGATGTACGACCCTGCCGCGTAGGACGTTCCGCCCGCCGTGAACGGCGCCGTCGCGCGTTCGACTTCGACGGCCCCGAGCCGCAGCGTGTTGACCATCCGCACGGCCGCGCCAGGGTCCCACTGTCCGGCGGGAACGATGTAGGTTTCGCTGGCGCCCGCCTTCATCTGGTCGCGCGCCATCTGGTAGATGTCGTACAGCCACTCGGTGCGGAGCTTCGCGCCCAGATCGAGCACGGCCATCGACGTCGTGAGCATGTACTCGCACGACATCCTGAGCGTCCAGTGGCCCCCGAGATACGGGCTCGGGTAGAACGTGCTGGGCTCGGTGGTGGACTCGCCGTTGGCGAACCGCTTCGGGAACGTCTTCACGTCGTAGGTGGCCGGCGTCGCGGTGGCGTGCCCGGTCTCGGTCAGGATCCCGATCATGTTGTGGAAGTACGGCGCGGTGCGCATGCCGCCGTTCCACCAGGTGTCGAACTGCAGCCGTGAGATCGCGCCGACCTTGCCTTCTCGATCGAGCCGGCGTGTCATCGCGTCGCCCACGAGATTGATGCCGCGCACCACCAGCGGGGGAATGTTGAAGTTCGACGGATCCTCGAAGGGCGGTACGAAGATCCGGGCCGGAAACGGCGCCGTCTGGTGCTGGTTGTAGACGATCTGCGGGAACCACTCCTCGTACAGCTGCTTCGCGATGTTGCGGGATTCGGGCTGGTTGAACATGAACCAGTCCCGGTTGTTGTCGTGGCCGACGTACTTCTGGTACAGCGTCGGAATGTTCATCTCCCAGGGCTTGCCGACATGCTGCATGTACCAGTCGGCGACCAGCGTGGTCCCGTCGGGATTCATGTTCGGCACGAGCAGGAAGATGACCTGATCGCGAATCGTCCGCATCTCCTCGGTGTCCTCGGCCGCCGCCTTCCACGCCATCCAGGGGGCGGTCTGCCCGTGCGCGACCTCCGTCGAGTGCAGGCCGAAGTCGACCCACATCACCGCCTTGCCCTCCCGGGCGAGCTGCCGGGCCCGGTCGTCGGTGAGCGGACGCCCCGTCTCGTCCTGGTTGAGGGCGAGCATGCGCGCGATGGCCTTGTAGCGGGCGAGATTGCGCATGTTGGTCTCCGACGAGATGATGGCCATCACCTGCGGGCGTCCCTCTGCCGTCCGGCCGATGTCCACGAGCTGCATGCGGTCGCTCGCCGCGTCGAGCTTCCTCAGGTAGTCGAGAATCCGCTCGTAGTTGGCCAGCTTGTGGTCCGCACACGGGGCGAACCCGAGCACGGATTCCGGGGTGGGGACTGCAGCAGGCGCGGGGGCGGGCTGGGCGACGAGCGCCGTGTGCACGGCACCGGCGATCAGCGACGCCACGAGAAGCGGCAGGCCGAGTCGACGCATGGGCACCTCCAGGAGCGGGGAAGGCGAGTCCTGGCTCGAAGCGAAGAAGGCGCATTATACGCCGGGCGCGCGCCGCCGTTCGACACCCGGCTCAAGGGGGTACAATGCCGCCTCACAGGAGGCCTGGGTATGACTGCCGTCCTTCTCGCGTGTGTCGCGTCGCTGCTGGCCACCCCGGCACCCGGGCAATCGACCGCGCAGGCCGCGACACGCTCCACAGCGGCCCAGATCTTCAGCTACCCGTATCCAACCGAGCTGGCGGCCGCGTCGGCGACGGGGCGGATCGCCTGGGCGTTCAACGAGCAGGGCCGACGCAACCTCTGGGTGGCCGAGGCTCCCGCCTTCACGGCCCGCCGCCTCACCACCTACGATCACGACGACGGCCAGGAACTGACGAGCGTCGCGCTGTCGCCACGCGGCGACTGGGTGGTGTTCGTGCGCGGCGGAGACCATGGCTCGAACTGGGACGATGGAGCGCCGGTCAATGCCACGAGCAGCCCGGTGCCGCCCAAGGTGCAGATCTGGTCCATCCCGTTCGCCGGGGGCGAACTGAAGCTGCTGGGCGACGGGGACCTGCCGGTCGTCTCACCGCGCGGCGACCTGGTCGTGTTCGAGCGCGACCGGCGCCTGTGGGCGGTGCCCATCGACGGATCGCAGGCGGCCCGGCCGATCGTGGCCACCAACGGCACGAGCAGCGACGCCGTGTGGTCACCGGACGGCTCGCGCCTCGCTTTCGTCTCCGGAAGGGGTGATCACGCGTTCATCGGTGTCTATCGTGACGAGCAGACGCCGGTCACGTGGCTCGCGCCGTCGACCTCGCGCGACAGCTCGCCCCGCTGGTCGCCGGACGGCACTCGAATCGTCTTCGTGCGGCGCCCCAGTACCGGTGGCCCGCCACACATGGTGCTGGAGCAGAGACATCAGCCCTGGTCGCTGTGGGTGGCCGATGCCACGACCGGTCAGGGCCGCCAGGTGTGGAAGGCGCCCGAGACCCTCCGAGGCTCGTTCCCGACGACGCACGGCAACGCCAATCTGCACTGGGCGGCGCGCGGACGGATCGTGTTCCTGTCGTATCAGGATGGCTGGCCGCACCTGTATTCGATCCCGGAAGCCGGGGGTGAACCACTGCTGCTGACGCCGGGACCGTACATGGCGGAGCACATCCGCCTCAGCCCGGACGGGACGTCGCTCGTGTTTGCGGCGAACGCGGGCGAGGCGACCGACAATCTCCATCGACGCCACGTCGTGCGGGTGCCGGTCGATCGGCCTGCACCGCAGGTGATGACCCCTGGGGTCGGGCTCGAGTGGTCGCCGGTCGTCGCGGGCGATCACCTGGCGTTCCTCGGAGCGACCGCGCAGCGGCCGCCACTGCCGATGGTGATGCCGATGGCCGGCGGCGCGCCGAAGGTGATTGCCGCCGATCGCGTGCCTGCCGATTTCCCGCAGGCGACGCTCGTGGTGCCGCGACCGGTGAGCTACAAGGCCTCGGACGGCGTGACCGTGCACGCGCAGCTCTTCGAGGCGCCTGGTGGCGCCGCGAGGCGTCCGGCGATCGTCTACGTGCACGGCGGGCCGCCGCGGCAGATGCTGCTGGGGTGGCACTACTCGGACTACTACTCGCGGGCCTACGCCTCGAACCAGTACCTCGCATCGCGCGGGTTCGTCGTGCTGTCGATCAACTACCGGCTCGGGATTGGCTACGGATACGAGTTCCATCGGCCGCCGGCTGCCGGGGCCCTCGGGGCGTCAGAGTACCTCGACGTGAAGGCGGCGGCCGAGTACCTGCGCACGCTCCCGCAGGTGGATCCGGCTCGCATCGGGATCTACGGTGGATCGTACGGCGGGTACCTGACGGCCCTGGCGCTCGCGCGCAACTCGGAGCTGTTCGCGGCGGGCGTGGACATCCACGGCGTCCACGACTTCACCACCCAGGGATCGGGCGCGGGCGCGGCCCTGCAGGCCGCGATGGCGGCATCGCGCTTCGAGCCGAACGACCGGGAGAAGGCGGCGGAGGTGGCGTGGCGATCGTCGCCTGTGTCGTCGGTCGCCACATGGAAATCACCGGTGCTGCTCGTGCACGGCGATGAAGACCGCAACGTGCGCTTCAGCCAGACCGTGGACCTCACGCGCCGCCTCGCCGCGGCCGGCGTGCCGTTCGAGGAACTCGTGATCCCGGACGACACGCACCACTGGATGCGCCACGCCAACGTGCTCAAGGTCCACGAGGCGGCCGCGGCCTTCTTCGAGCGTGTGTTCGGACGCCGTGACCGCACGCCCTGACCGCACGCCCAGCCGTACGCCGTGTCTTGTCCGTACGCCGCCGTACGTCGTACGCCGTACGCCTGCTCTATCTATTCTCCCGATACTCAATCTCCGCCGGAGGCATCTCACCGCCAGGGCCCTTGAGGTAGTGCTCCATCCACTGCAGCAGGCGCAGGTTGTAGTCGAGGCGTGACGCCGCGCGCCGGTTGCCGTGCTGCTCGCCCGGGTAGCGGACGAGGCGCACCGGCTTGCCCTGCAGCTTCATGTAGCGATACATGGCCATCGACTGCGACGGATGCACTCGCGGATCGTCGGTGCCCCCGAGGATGAGCAGCGGCGTCTTCGACTTCGCCGCGTGGGTGATCGGGCTGCGCTCGCGGAAGAACGTCCAGTCTTCCCAGGGGCGCTTCAGCGCGTGCACGTAGTACTCCTCCTGGGCGATGTCGGTCGTGCCGACCTTCGACACCTTGTCGCTGATGCCGACGAACATGACACCGGCGGCGAAGCGGTCGCTGTAGTACGTCGAGCCCCATGCCGTCGCGTACCCCCCGTACGAACCGCCCGTGATGCCGACCTTCGCCTTGTCGACCAGGCCCGTCGAGACGAGATGATCGACCGCGTCGACGAGGTCGTCGAACTCCTTGCCGGCTGGATCGCCCTGGCTCAGTTTCGAGAACTTGACCCCCCGTCCCGTGCTGCCCCGGTAGTTCGGGTAGAACACGGCGAAGCCCCGTGCCGCGGCCATCTGCCCGGGGTTCGAGTAGCTGGTCGTCCAGCCGTTTCGGTCGTGGGCTTCCGGGCCGCCATGCACGGTGAGGATCAGCGGGTATCGCTGCCCGGGCTGCTCGTCGAGCGGCCGGACGAGCACGCCCTGCAGCTCGAGACCGTCGCGAGCCTTGAACGTGACGACTTCCTGCCTGGCCAACCGCATCTGCGCGAGCCACGGGTTGCTGTCCGTCAGACGTTTCGGCGTCGGGTTGGCGGCGTCCACGCGGAAGACCTCGGAGGGGTGGGTTGGCGCATGGCCCGTGAACACGAACGCCTTGCCGTCGCGCGACGCGTCGATCGAGGTGAGGATCCGCCCGCCGGCCGGCACCACCGTGCGACGAGCCGTGCCGTCGCGCCGCACGTCGCCGACGATCGTCTCAACGCCCTCATCACCGATGAACGCCAGGATCTCGGGGTCCTTCCAGATGAAGGCCGCCACGTGTCCCTGGTAGTTGGGCAGCACGTCCTTGAGCGCGCCGCCCGTGGCCGGAGCGACCAGCAGCCTGCCGGCCGCGGGGTCGTTCAGGTCCTCGCCCGAAATCAGTGCGATCGTGCGCCCATCCGGGCTCCACGTGATTGCGCCCAGCTTACCCTTGTTGTCGAGGGTCGCGAGCACCCTGCCCGTGTCCGCCTCGACGATGTGGACCCGTCGCGCCATGTAGTCGTCGTCGACAAGGGCCGTCGGCGCCAGGGCGAGCGCGAGCCGGTTGTCCACTGGGCTCCACGACAGGGCAGATGCCGACCCCTGCAGGTCGAGCCGCCTGTGCGGGCCGTCGCTGCCGACCGTCCCGATCCAGACGCGCAGGGGCAGCACGCCCTCTTCGTAGATCTCCTGGTTGAAGCCGCGGCGTTCGAGGTCGCGCCGTTCGCGCGAGACGGCCTCGCGTGCCGTGAAGGCCACACGCGTGCCGTCCGGGCTCCAGGAGTAGCCGCCGATGTCGGTCTCGTGCGCGACGACCCGCTTTGGCTCGCCGCCGTCAAGGGGCATGACGTAGAGGGACCTACTGGTGTCCTTTCCGCGACGGGCGAGGAACGACAGCGCCTTCCCGTCGGGTGTGAAACGGACGCTGCCGACGTTCACCTCGCCTGTGAGGAAGGGGCGCGACGCGCCGTCGGCACCGACGACGTGCAGTTCCTCCCAGGGGCCGCCATCCTCCTCGGCCAGCGGGCGTCGGGGCACGCTGAGCACGTAAGCGATCGTCCGCCCGTCGGGGGAGATCGCCGCCGAGATCACCGAGCGGATCCTTGCGACGTTGTGCGGGGTGAGCACGTCGGGGCGGGCTGGCTGGGCGAGCGCGGCGAGGTTCACCATCGCATACGCGACGGCGACACCGAGACCAGCGCACAGGTGACGTCGGTTCATGGGTAGGCACTCCTGCGTTGTCGGGCGGCGCACCGCGAGGCTGGCTGGTGCGCGGGGCGCTGCGGCATTCTACTCCCGGCCGGGCCGGTGCGCCTCCGCACTATGATGGGCTCATGGCGCCCGTTCCTTCACTCATCGCCGAATTCCTGAGCCGGTCCCGACTCGCCGTGGTCGGAGTGTCGCGCGAGCCCGGACAACCCGCCAACGCCATCTTCCGCCGGCTTCGCGACTCGCGCCACGAGGTCGTGCCGATCAACCCGCGGACGGGGGAGGTCGAGGGGGTCACGTGCTACCCGGACCTGGCCTCGATCCCGGGCAAGGTCGAGGGCGTGATGATCGCCACCCACCCGGACGTGTCCGCGGAGATCGTCCGCCAGTGCGGGGCGCGGGGCATCGATCTCGTCTGGTTCCACCGATCGTTCGGCGCGGGCAGCGTGTCGCCCGCGGCCGTCGAGGCCTGCAGGGCCGCTGGCATCCGCTGCATCGTCGGCGGCTGTCCCCTGATGTACTGCGAGCCTGTCGATGTCGGCCACCGCTGCATGCGGTGGTGGCTGGGGTGGCGCGGGCGCGTGCCGCGGTGAGAGGCGACGGGGTCGGCCGGCCTCGGCTTGACCGCTGCACGCCTTCGGTGCACGCTTGTGCACGCGAGCCCCCCGACATCCGCGATGACGGAACGAATTCCCGCTGGAGCGTGTCGCCTTTTTCAGGACGATGCCGTCTCGTGGTTGCGAGCGCTCCCTGCGGGAAGCGTGGACCTGATCATCACGGATCCGCCCTACGAGTCCCTCGAAAAGCACAGGGCCGTGGGGACCACGACCCGGTTGACGCACAGCAAGGCATCCAGCAACGACTGGTTCGTCGTCTTTCCGAACGCGCGCTTCGGGGAGTTGTTTCGCGAGTGCTGGCGGGTCCTGCGCCGCGATTCGCACCTGTACTTGTTCTGCGATGCCGAGACCATGTTCGTCGCGAAGCCCGCGGCAGAGTCAGCAGGATTCAAGTTCTGGAAGCCTCTGGTCTGGGACAAGAAGAAGATCGGCATGGGGTATCACTATCGCTCCCGGTACGAGTTCGTCCTGTTCTTCGAGAAGGGAAAGCGACGACTCAAAGACCTCGGGATCGCGGACATCATCGAGGAACCCAGGATTCTGAGGGGCTATCCGACAGAAAAACCTGTCGCCGTTTCGGAAGTCTTCGTTCAGCAGAGCTCCTCACCCGGAGAGCTCGTGATCGACCCGTTCGTGGGCGCGGGATCCGTAGGCCTGGCTGCCGCGAAGCACGCCAGACGTTTTTGGGGCTGCGACACCAATCCGGAGGCCCTTCGCATCACCAGCGAGCGCCTGCGCGAGATCGGCGCTGCTGTGACGCTCGCGGACGCAAGAGCTGGACGGAGAGGCCTGCGCCGATCGTCGCTGCCGTTGCTGGAGCCCTCGTTGGTCGGGACCTCGGCATGACCGGGACCGAGTACGCCAATCTCGTCGCGCGCTACCTGGTGGCCAACTACGGGGCCAAGGGGCTTCGCGTGTACAGGGAGGTAGGACTGGCGATCACCGTTTCTCGGTGACGACCGTCTGGGCCCCCTCAGACCGCCGGCTTGCCCCTCAGGACGCCCACCTGGATCAGGAACCCGGTGAAGTCGTACACCCGGCGTTCGTGCTGAATGGCGCCTTCACCCATTTCGACCAGGCGCACGCCCTGAATCCGGAACCGCCGGTTGGTGCCCGCGAGCCCCATGAACGTCCCGACGTGGGTTGCCGTCGCGGTGAACGGCTGGGCGACCCGCGATCCGTCGATCAGCAGGTCCTCGCTCGTGAACGCCCAGTCCGGGAACGTGGTGAACATCGTGGTGTAAAGGGTGAGAATGGCCGAGCGGCCGCGGTGCGTGCCGAACATCGGGCTCACCACCACGCCGTCCTCGGCGTGGCCATTTGCCAGCGCCACGGCGTCGCGTGCCTCCCAGTGGGCCTGGCGCCTGTCGAAGAACGAGCGGATGTCCTCGCGGGTCATCGGTTCCTCCGCGCACGAATGCCGGCGTGGCGTGCGTCCGGCCATTATAGTCAGCTGTGACGTGTAGAATAACAGTTTCCACCTCACGCGCAGACGGGCCGGGACGACACCATGAAGAAGATCTGCGACAACATCCTCGAAGCCATCGGTAATACCCCACTGGTCCGCCTCAACCGCCTGACCCGGGAGGTCACCCCCGCCACGGTCCTTGCGAAGGTCGAGACGTTCAATCCAGGCAATTCCATCAAGGACCGCATGGCGATCAAGATGGTCGAGGACGCCGAGCGGGCGGGCCTGCTCAGGCCCGGGGGCACGATCATCGAGGGCACCTCCGGCAACACCGGCATGGGCCTGGCGATCGCGGCCGTCATCAAGGGGTACAAGTGCATCTTCACGACAACGGACAAGCAGTCGAAGGAGAAGGTCGATGCGCTGCGGGCCTTCGGCGCCGAGGTGATCGTCTGCCCGACGAACGTGGATCCCGAGGATCCGCGGTCCTACTACGCCGTGTCTTCACGGCTGCAGCAGGAGATCCCGAACTCGTGGAAGGCCAACCAGTACGACAACCTGTCGAACCTGCAGGCCCACTACGAGCAGACGGGCCCTGAGATCTGGGACCAGACCGACGGCACCGTCACCCACCTGGTGGTCGGCGTCGGCACCGGCGGCACCATCAGCGGCGTCGGGCGGTACCTCAAGGAGCGCAATCCCGCGATCAGGGTGTGGGGTATCGACACGTACGG
>CAYLZN010000039.1:0-22836 GCA_964387935.1 uncultured Vicinamibacteraceae bacterium
ATCGCGGTGTTGTAGAGCAACAGCGGTCGAAAGACCACGTAGCCCGGATCGACCCCGCCAAGCACCCGTCCCCCCGCGAGGAGGGTCACGATGCCGAACACGACGCCCACCGAGGCCAGGACTCTCCGCATGCCGGTTCGCCACTGCATATCAACCTCTCAGAGTATCCCGTCACCAATAAGGGCATGGTTGTCAGTACAATGTCACCACTTCGCCACGACTGGCTGGGTCGACGATTTCCGTTCGAGGAGGCGTGTGCATGGCCGACATCAAGACCGAACTTCCCCTGATCGCGCGCAACGAAGGTGTCTGGGACGGCGTGTACCGGTACTACGACGCCCAGGGGAACAAGATAGACGAACACAGGTCGCGCCTGATCTGCCGTTTTCCCGAGGGTGGCCCCCATCCCTACCACCAGACGAATCACTACACCTGGCCCGACGGCCGGACGGAGGTGCGCGACTTTCCGGCGACCTACCGGGATGGCCGGATCTGGTGGGACAACGACCTCATCACGGGCTGGGCAGCCGAGGTGCCCCTCGACGAGCACCGCCGCACGACCATGCTGCACTGGGTCCGCAAGGGCGACCCGGGCACCTACCTCTACGAGATGATTCAGAACAGCGACTGCGGGCGCTATCGCTGCCGCGTCTGGCACTGGATCAAGGACGGCCAGATCGTGATGCGCACGCTCATCGACGAGACGAAGGTCTCCGACTCCTGGGAAGGCTACTGAGGTAGACGAGGACCTCGTCGAGGGCGACCACGTCGCCGTACTTGCCGTCGATGTCGAGGAGGTTGGCCTCGTGCGGGCCAGGAGCCCGGTCGCCCACGCACTCGCGGGGAACCATGGTGCGGAATCCGTGCTGGAGGCTGTCGACGACCGACGCACGCACGCAGCCGCTGGTCGTCACGCCCGTGACGATCACGGTGTCGACACCCAGCGTCGTGAGGTGCGAGGCGAGCGATGTGCCGAAGAACGCGCTCGCGAACTGCTTCTCGATGAGGCTCTCGGTCGGTCGCCGGGCCAGGCGTGGGTCCAGTTCGACCCACCGGGTCCCGCGCACGAGGTACCTGAGAGATGGGACCTTCCGGATGAACACCCCGGCCTCGCGGCATTCCGCGTCGTAGGCGACTGTGGTGAAGAAGACAGGCGCCTTCGCGCGACGCGCGGCCTCGAGCACGCGCACGGTGGCAGCCAGTTCGGCATCGAAGCTGCCGGCCAGCGGTGACGCGGGGTCGGTGAACCCCACGACGAAGTCGACCACGAGCACCGCCGGTCGCGCGCCGAACCCCACCCGCCCCAGGAAGCCGCGCTCCCGATAGAGCGCCCGGGTGGCCGCCTCGCTCGTTGGCCCCGCCCTGGCTGTCGCCGTCGCGCGAGACCTGCTGGTGCGCTTCACCATCCTCCCTGCCCTGGACCCGCCGTACGCCCTACCGTTCGCCCAGCCGTTCGCCCTGCCGTCCGCCACCCCTGCCGTACGCCGTACGCCGTACGCCGTACGCCCTCAGATCACCCCCTCCGCCTTCAGCCGCGCGAGTTCGTCGGCGCCCACGCCGAGCAGCCCTCCGTACACGTCCTCGTTGTGCGCGCCCAGCGGTGGGCCTGCCCAGTCCGTCCCCCCTGGGGTCGAGGAGAAGAACGGTGCGAACTTCGGCAGCAGGACGGTGTCGTCGGGATCGGTCGGCAGCGGGACCCGTTCGAACAGCCCTCGCGCCTGAAAATGGGGGTGGTGCACCTGATCGGCCACGTTGAGGATGGCGCCCGCAGGGACCTCCGCCCGTTCCAGCGCCTCCAGCACCTCGTCGAAGGTGTGACCCGACGTCCAGGCCGCAATCGCCGCGTCGATCTCCGCCTCGTGCCGGACCCGATCGTTGTTGCGGGCAAAGCGGGGGTCGTCGGCCATGTCCTGGCGGCCGGCCGCGACCATCAGCCGCTTGAAGATGCTGTCCCCGTTGCCGCCGATGATGATGTACTTCCCGTCCTTGCACGGGTAGGTGTTGGTGGGGACAATGCCGGTGAGCCTGGAGCCCTGGCGCTCGCGCACGAGCCCGAACTTGTCGTACTCGGGCACCATGGACTCCATCAGGTTGAAGATGCCCTCGTAGATCGCGACGTCGACGACCTGACCCTCGCCCGTGCGTTTGACGTCGCGGTGGTAGATCGCGGTCAGGACTCCCATCGCGGCGTGGAGCCCCGCAATCGTGTCACCCATGCTGAGGTTCGGTCGGACCGGCGGCTGGTCCGGGTAGCCGCAGACGTAGCGCAGGCCTCCGGCGCCCTCGGCGACCGACGCGTAGCCCGGCTTGAATCGGTACGGTCCGGTCTGCCCCCAACCCGAGACGCGGCACATGATGATGCCGGGATTGACCTGTTTCAGGTCCTCGTAGCCGAGCCCCCACTCCTCCATCCGTCCCGGCCTGAAGTTCTCGAGCACGACATCGCATTTCTCGGCGAGGCGCCTGACGAGCGCGCGGCCCTCCGGCTTGCGCAGGTTGGCCGTGACGCAGCGCTTGTTGCGCCCCAGGATGAGCCACCAGAGCGCGGTGCCTTTGTACATCGACCGCCAGGTCCGCAGCGGGTCTCCGCCGTCGGGCGGTTCGACCTTGATGACGTCTGCGCCGAACCACGCGAGGAGGACGGAAGCGAACGGGCCAGCCAGGAGCTGGCCCATTTCGAGGATACGCAGCCCTTCGAGCGGGCGTCGCGGGGCGGCTGACGGGGGCGCATCGGGAGCCATACGACGCGCAGTCTACTTCATGAGCCCGATCGCCTGGGGCACTGGCCCGAACGTGAACAGCTCGCCTGTGGCGCGCGTCGCCCGGAGCTGACGCCGTCGCTGCTCGGTGGCCGGCACGTCGAGCTCGTGGGTCGCCGGGTCGAGCACCACGCCGTAGTCGCGATGGGCCTTCTCCGGGGACACGAGACCGCGGCGCACGTCCATCTCCACGCGTTCCGCCGGTCGATCCAGGGGGTCCTTCCAGCCACCGCCCCCGGCCGTGCGGTAGATCAGGCGATCGCCCTTCTTCACCGGAACCTGGGAGATCTTCGACGGCAGGTGGGCGCGTTCGCCGTTGGCGCGAATCAGCTCCTTCGTGCTCGGCAGGCCCGGCAGGCCGCCCATGATGCCCCAGGGGTGCGACCGCTCGCGGTCGTCGTGAATCGCGATCTCGCCGTCGGACTCGAACCGGTACACCTTGTGGACGCCGTTGCCGCCGCGATGGAAGCCGGCGCCGCCGGAATCGATGAGCGACCCGTACTCCAGCACCGTGATCGGGTAGTAGCTCTCGAGGTACTCGCTGGGGATGTTCTCGAACAGCGGCCACCACGAGTGCGCGTCCATGCCGTCGCCGATCGGCCGGCCCGGAATACCCCCGAAGGAGATCTCCATCAGGTGGAAGAACTCGCGGTGCTCGTCGTAGCCGTTGTAGAGCAGGTACGGGGACGTCCCGTAGCCGGCCGCGGTCGAGAACTCCGGTGCGCCCTGGGCCAGCGTGCCGCCGAGCACGTCGAACAGGCGCGTGAGGGCGTGCGTCCGGCACCCGAGCGCCGCCGGGAACCTCGGCGCGAGCAGCGAGCCTTCGGGCATGGTCACGTGCAGCAGCGGGTAGAACCCGTCGTTGAACAGGATCTGCGGATCGAAGACCATGATCAGGTAGACGCCGATGAACATCTTGAACATCTCTTCGTTCAAGAAGAAGTTGATCGGCCCCGGGGCCTGCGCGTCCGTGCCCGTCCAGTCGAAGTAGGCCTGGTCGTCCTTCCGCCAGATGGTGAGCTTCATCTTGTACGGCCCGTTGCCGCGGCCGTCGTCGTCGATGTAGTCCTCGAAGCTGACCTTCTTCTCCGGCAGGTTCTGGCGGATCAACTGCTGCATCATGCGGCGGGTGCGGTCGAGCAGGGCCTCGCAGGCGGCGAGGTACATCCGGCTCCCGAACCGCGCGCAGATCTCCTTGACGCGCTTCTCCGCCGTCCGGCAGGCTGCGACGATCGCCATCAGGTCGAAGTAGTTCATCGTCGGCATGCGGGAGTTGTTGAGGACCAGGTCCAGCACGTCCTCGTTCAGCTTCCCCCTATCGAACAGCTTGACCGGTGGAATCCGGGTGCCTTCTCCGAAGATCGTCGTGGCGTCGGTGGGCAGCGAGCCCGAGACGGGCCCGCCGGCGTCGATCGTGTGGCCGAACTGCGAGCCCCATCCCACCATCTCGCCGTTGACGAAGATGGGGAGCAGCACCATCCAGTCGTTGATGTGGGAGATGGCGCCCTTGCACTTGTAGGGGTCGCTCATGAGGAACACGTCGCCCTCGTGGATGCCGCGCGTCCACGTGGCGATGAACCCCGCGATGTAGGAGCCGAACTGGCCCACGACCATGCGGCCGTCCGGGGTCGCGATCATGGGGAAGCCGTCGTGCTGCTCACGGATCACGGGCGACATCGCGGACCGGAAGAGCGTCGTGTCCATCTCGTGCCGCGCGTTGCGCAGCGCGTTCTCGATGATGTCGAGTGTGATCTTGTCGACGGCCGGGAGCCTCGTCCGTGTCCCCGCGGATCGCGACGCCGTCCGCGTGGATGCCTGCCGCGTTGCCGAGCGCTTCATGGCCTATCTCCTTCCCCTCTTCCGATGGCCGTCCGGCCAGATGAGGATGTTCTCGTAGGCGTCCACGTCACCGTGATGCCCCGGCAGGATCAGGGTGGTGGAGTCGTTCTGCGTGATCACGGCGGGGCCTGCGATGCGATCGCCCGGCCTGAGCGCGTAGCGGTCGTAAATCGGCGTCGGCAGGGTCCGGCCCCGGTGGTAGATCTTGTGCTTCTCGACCGGGGTCGGCCGGCCCGGCTTCGCCGGCATCCTGTGGCGGCTCACCTCCACCTTGGGCACGATGCCCACCGCCACGGCGCGGAGGTTGACGACCTCGATGTCGTGGTCGATGTTGAACCCGTAGCTCTGCTCGTGCACCGCCTTGAACCGCGAGACGATGCGCTCGAATCCGTCTGCTTTGTCGAGCCACTCGAGGTCCACGTCGATCGGGAACTCGTAGCCCTGGCGGTGGTACCGCAGGTCGACCTGGTACTGGATGCGCCGGTTCCCGGCCGCGATCTTCTCCGACGCCAGCCAGGTGGCGGCCTGGCGCCCGAGGTCCTTCAGATGCTTCTTCACCGTCCCGCGATCGACCTGCCCCATCGTCCTGATGACGGTCCGCGAGAACTCGTTGCGGATGTCGGAATGCAGGAAGCCCAGGGCGGACAGCACGCCCGGCGTCGGCGGGATGATCGACGGCCACGAGCCCAGGAGCATCGACAGCGCGTTGGCGTGGAGCGGTCCCGCGCCGCCGAGCGCAACCAGGGCGAAGTCGGACGGGTCGTACCCGCGCTGGACCGAGACGAGCCGCAACGCCCCGAACATGTTCTCGTTGACGATGTCGTAGATGCCCTCGGCAGCCTGGAGGAGCGACAGGCTCATGGCGTCGGCGATCTTCCGGACGGCCACCACGGCGAGGTCCGACTCGAGCGGCATCTCGCCGCCCAACAGCCTCGGCGGGAGGTAGCCGAGCACCACGTTGGCGTCGGTGACCGTGGGCTCGGTGCCGCCAATCCCGTAGCTCGCCGGTCCGGGCTCCGCGCCGGCCGACTGCGGGCCGACTCGCAGCGCCCCGGTCAGCGGCACGTGGGCGATCGACCCGCCGCCGGCGCCGACGGTCCGCACGTCCACGCTTGGCGCCTTGACCGGGTAGTAGCCGACCCGCGTCTCACGCTGCACGTTGGGCGACCCGCCGAACGAAATCGCCACGTCGGTGGACGTGCCGCCCATGTCGAACGACAGCACGTTCCTGAAGCCCGCGAGCTCGCCGATGTACGAGGAGGCGACCGCGCCGCCCGACGGCCCCGAGAGGAGCGTGTTGACGGGGCGCTCGGTGGCGGCCTCGAGGCTCATCACGCCACCGTCCGAACGGACGATGTTCATCTTGCCGCGCAGGCGGGCGTCCTCGAGCTTCTGCTTCATGCCCGACAGGTACGTGCGCATCTTCGGCCGCACGTACGAATTCATCACCGTCGTCAGCGTGCGCTCGTACTCGCGGAACTCTGGAAGGATGTCGGTCGAGATCGTGACCGGCAGGTCGGGATACATCTCGAGCGCCAGCGCCTTGACGCGCTGCTCGTGCGCCGCGCTGGCGAACGAGTTGACGAGCGACACGGTCAGCGCCTGGATACCGGCGTCGTGGAGTTCCCTGATGACCCGTCGGGCCTGGGCCTCGTCGAGCGACGACAGCTCCTCCCCGCGGGCGCTCATGCGCGCCGACAGCCCGCGGGTGAGCTCCAGGGGAGCCAGAGGGTCGGGCTTGATCATGATGATCCAGCCGGCCAGCGGCCCGGGCGTCTGCCCGCGAGCGACGTGGAGGATCTGCTCGAAGCCCGCCGTGGTGATGAGCCCGACGCGCGCCCCCTTCCCCTCCAGCACCGCGTTGGTGGCCACGGTGGTGCCGTGGAGGATCAGGGTGATGTCGTTCGGGTCGATGCCCGCCAGATCCGCAATCTTGTGAATGCCTGCGAGCACGCCGACCGACTGGTCCGCCGGCGTCGAGGGCACCTTGGTCAGGTGCAGTCTGCCGGTGCGCTCGTCGTAGAGCAGGAAGTCGGTGAAGGTGCCCCCGACGTCCACGCCCAGTCTGTAGGCCATGGGTCCTCCTACTTGATGATGCCCGTCTCCACCAGCCGCTCGATGGTCCGTCGCTGGGCCGCCAGCAGTTCCTCGCGCCCGTGGAAGGTCCCGGTGCACTGGTCCGGCGGAACGAACGTGTGCGCGGCGTACATCGGCGCGTACAGCTCGAACCGCTGGCGCGCCACCAGGTTCTGCATCCCCCCGAGGCGACGAAACCGCCGGAGGGCCTCCACGTCGATCTCCGCCGTGGCCGCGAGGCTCTCGCCCTGGTCGGCCTCGGCGAGGACGAGCCCGCGGTAGTCGACGATCTTGGACTTCCCGTCGGTCGAGTGCTCGGGCACCGGAATGCCTGCAATGCCGGCCGAGTTCGCCGACACGAGGCAGGCCGCGTTCTCCACGGCCCGCGCGAGCTTGGCCACTTCCTTCGGCATGCGCGGATGCCCGCCGACGTCCGATGTGGAGTGCAGGAAGACCTCCGCGCCGTGCATCAGCAGGCACCGCGCCACCTCCGGATAGAGAATCTCCTCAGAGGCGATGGCTGCGAGGCGACCGAGCGGCGTGTCGGCCACCGGGAAGATCTCGCGGAGCGTGTGCCGCTCGCGGTAGCGCGTCCACATGTCGTGCGGCGACACCGTGTAGAGGCTGTTGAGCCGCCGGTACCTGAGCGCGAGGCCGTCGGGGCCGACGAGCCAGCTCGCCTGGAAGTAGACCCCCGGCCACGACGGATCGTGTTCGTAGCTGTTGCCGCAGATCCAGACCCCCGCCGACGCGGCAAAGGCCGTCACGCGATCCGTCTCCAGACCGGGAATCCTGATGCACGCCTTGGCGATCCAGTCCTCCGGACTCTCGCCCATCGGGAACGACGTCAGGAAATACTCCGGCAGCACGAACAGCTTCGCGTCGTGCCCGTGGAACGCGCGCGCACCGCGGATGGCCTCGAACACCCGCTCGAGCGTCGCGTCGATGAGGCGCTGGCTGTCGCGCCGATCGGCGCAGCGATTGACGGCGTCGCATCGCAACTGCAGCGCGACCGCCCGATAGCACGGCGCGGCGTCGCTCACGGTCGCTCCACCGGACCCCGCCGCGCCCGCGCGGGCGCCGGAGCGACTCGCCGGGGAAACCGCACGGCAGTGGCCATCGGGCACGAGGCAGAGGCGCTCGGACACTTTGTCATGTGTTTATGACAAATGGCTTTGTAGTGCACGCGGCGCAGGTTGTCAAGCCGGAAAGACGGGCGCATCGCCGTCCCACAGCTCCACGCAGACGCCCTCCGGCGTCATCCCCGTGACGACTCGCGACCCGGGCGCGAGCGAGACCACTTCCCGCCACGCAAGCCCCGTCCACTGCCTCACGGTCGCCTCGACCGCCCGCACGTGCGCGCCCAGCGCGTGAAGTCCTCCGCGCAGCGGCCCCGTCGGGAGCGGCTGCCCGGGATCGTCGGGGAACTCCAGCAACTCGAACCGCGGCGCCCCTCCATCGGCATCCGCCAGCACCGTCAGGCGGAGCGGGGAATCCGGCCGGGGCAGCTGCATCAGCCGCCCGACCGCCGGCTCACGGAACGTCGCGTCGAGCAGCACGCGCAGGCCCGCGGTCTCCGTCCAGAACGGCAGCGCGGCGTCCGCGCGCGCCACGGTCCACACCGCGCTGTGCACTTCGGAGTGCACCCTCGCCGGGTCGATGTCGAGCACGCTCGGGCGACGCCGGTCGACCTGGATGAACACCACCGCCACATGGTCGGGCCCGACGGCTTTGGCTTCCTTCACGGTCATCGGCCCGACGGCGTACTCGACGATGGGGCCGTGGCTGGCCCCGATCTCGTCCGCCAGCCGGACGCTCGACTCGATGTCCCTCGTGTAGAGATCGATCGCGTGCGGTCCGTGGTCGAAGGCGCCGGCCGGCGGCGAGTGCCACGGGGTGCGCACGAGGCGAAGCCAGCCCCGATCGACGCCTGGCACGTGCATGACCACCTGTTCGGATGCGGTGTCCAGCCCGTACAACGCGCGGGCCGTGGCCGCCGCGACCGGCGCCCGGGCGGTGACGGCGAACCCGAATGGCTGGAGGACCGCCACCATGCGGTCCAGGTCCGACGCGCCAATGACGACGTGCGTGGGGTGAAGGGTCATGCCGAGTCCCCCTGCCGGGCAATCCGGGCGAACAGCTGGGCGCGCGTGCCGGCGGCCTGCACGCGCCCCGGCAGCGCCCTCGCCAGGACGTCCCGCATCGCGTGCGCGGCCCCGACGAGGCGATCCAGATCGATGCCGGTCGACACCCCGACCTCCTCGCACAGGTTCACCAGGTCCTCCGTGCAGATGTTGCCCGATGCCGGGCCGGCGGTGCCCAGCCCACCGGCGCCGAGCCCGCCGAGGCTGGCGTCGAAGGAGGCGATCCCCTGGCCGAGCGCAGCATACGCGTTGACCAAGGCGAGCCCCCGCGTGTCGTGCAGATGCAGCCCGAAGGGCCGTCCGGGCCACCGCGCGCGCAGCCGCCCCATCAGCCGGACGATCTGCAAGGGGTCGGCGAAGCCGTAGGAGTCGGCCAGGAACACCTCGGCGGCTCCCAGATCCACGGCGCGGGCGACCAGGTGCTCCACCCGTGGCTCCGGCACGGGCCCCGTCAACGGACAGCCGAACGCCATGCCAATGATCACTTCCACCGGGCGACCGGCGGCCGCGGCCAGTCGCGTGATGGCCTCGAGCTCGGCGAGGGACTCGTCGACCGACCTGCGGAGGTTCTTCCGATTCGCTTCGTCGGTGGCGCTGAAGACGACGCGAAGCACGTCCACCGCCGCCTCCAGCGCCCGCCCGGCCCCCTTGAGATTGGGCACGAGCGCGGAGTAGATGCAGCCAGCCCGCCGGGGCACGCGGCGCATGACCTCCTCGGCGTCCCTCAACTGGGGAATCGCCAGGGGACTCACGAACGACGTCGCCTCGATACGCCTGACGCCTGCGCGGGCGACGGCCTCGATCACGGCCACCTTCTGGTCGGTGGGGATGAACGCGGGCTCGAGCTGAACGCCATCCCGCGGCCCGACTTCCACGATGGACACCGCCGCTGGCAGGGTCATGACGTGACGCGTCGGCACGTCGCTGCCTACGGCTGGAACGGCGAACCCTTGTACTGCTCGCTGGTGGGTAGGAGGGCGTCGATCGCCGCCAACTCCGGTCGGCCGGGCGCATCACCGAAATCCTGCGCCGACGTCGAGATCGACTCCGCCGCTGCGAGCAGCGCTCGCCCATTTCCGACCTCGAGTCCGACGCTCTGGCCGACCCTCGCCACGGCCTGCACTTCCGCGATCGTCGTGAGCTCGGCGAGTCGCACGAGCCTGGTCAGCGCCTGGCGGGCGCGGCCGATCAGGGCCTGCGCGTAGGTACCGTCCGCCGTGGCGGCCGCGAGACCCCGCAAGCTGAACTCCAGGTCGAGCATGGCGCCGAGCACGTAGAGCTGGCGGCGCCGCTCGAGGGAGGCCTCCACGTTTCGCCCGTCCGGGCCGAAGTTGTGGCGGACCGACCCTTGCGACCACGCGACCAGCTCGATGTCGCTCCCCGCCCGGTGGCCGCCCGTGTTGACGAGCGCCTGATCCGGCACGGTGTGGCACTGGAAGCAGTTCTGCACCACGCGATAGAGGTTCTCGGGGCGCAGCATGCCGGCCGCCATGCTCGCGCCAAGGCGCTCGTCGCGATGGTCGGCGGTTTCAGTGGCCCTGGTCCTTCCAGAACCGAAGTCGGCATGCAGCGTCAGCCAGCCGCCGGCGGCGCCATGGCACGACTCGCACGAGACGCCGACTGCCAATCTGGCCGCTCCGCCGTCTCCTCGCTTCAGGGAGTGGCACGTCGCGCATGCCTCGTCGTCCTCCGCCGTCGTCTTCACTCCCAGTCTCTCCTGGATGCGTCTGGCCTCGGGCGTCGCCAGGGTGTCACGCGACCGGAAGTGCCGTGAACGCTCCCAGGCGCTCGTGGCCGCAACGTGGCACGACCGGCAGGCCCGCGGCCCGACGATGGCACCGTCGGCTCCCGCTGGCGCCTCGGTCGACGAAGAGGCGGTGCCCATCCAGACCTGGTCCAGGAGGAGCGCGATCAGAGCCACTCGAAGGAGGCGGGACGAGAGACCGTGGGCCATCGGTTCACCCTGTTCTGCGCAGCCTGTCGTGGCGCGAGGGTCCGGTCAGGAGGTCAGTCGAGCTTCCACTTCATATTGACGGACGCCCCGAGGATGAGCGAAAACCCTGGAGATGGACCGTTCTGGAACGGCAGGAAGTAAGTGTCGTTGGTGAGGTTCTCCAGTCCGAGCGTCAGCCTGAGCGGCAGGCGCGGTCCGAAGTCGTAGCCGGCGCGAATCGAGTGCTTGCTGAACCCGTTCAGTGACTCGAGGCCGCCGTACAACGGGAAGTTCACCGAGAAGATGGCGTCAGGGTCCACGCGGGTGATCCGGGTGGCCCACCGCAGCTCGTACTCCGCCCACCAGGCGGCCCTGGCGTCGACGTATTTGAGGGCGAAGGTCCCCGTCCAGTCCGGCAGTTCGCTGTAGGGCGCGTCGTCGGGCGTGCCCTCGAGCTTGATGGGCGTGTCGTCGCGGTTGTAGTACGTGTTCATCAGGGTCACCGCCTGCGGCGTCGGCGAGTCGGTCTTGCCGCGCTGCCAGCCGAGCGACACGAAGGGGTTGAGGCTCCCGCGGGTCCCGAGGGCGATCGCCACCTCGCCGGCCGCTTCGACGCCCTTCACGGTCACCTTGCCGGGCACGTTGACGCGCTGGAAGAACTGCACCGAGTGCCTCCCCTGCAGCACGCACGGGGGGAACGGGGTGAGCAGGATGCCGCTCGCCGGATCGGTAGGAATGCAGTAGTTCGGCGAGAAGACGTTGGCCACGGCGTTGGTCAACTGGTTGTGGAAGTATCCGACCTGGGCCCGAATGCGCTCCCGCTCGACCTTCACCCCGGTATCGATGTTCTTGCCCTTCTCCGGCTGCACGGTCGTGTTCGGGAGGCTGGGGATCGAGATGATCGGCTGCCCGAAATTGCGGATCAGGTAGCGCACCGTGATTTCGGGCTCCCGGAAGCTGGTGGCGTAGCGGAAGTAGGGGTTGAAGCCGGCGGGCAGCAGGAACACGATGCCGGCGTTGCCCGTCGTCGTGGTGACGTCCGTCTCGAGGGACCCTTGCCCGGACACCAGCTGGTCGACGCCCTGGATGCCCTCGACCACGATGGGACCCGGGTTGGCGATGATCTGGGGCAGCGCCGCCTGGATGATGCGGTACTCGTTGCCTGCGGGGAAGCCCTCCGAGGGTTTGCCCTCGGTCTTCCAGTTGTCGACGCGGAAGCCCGCTGACAGCTTCGCGTACTTCCACGGCACCCACTCGCCCTGGTTGTACCAGCCGAGGTTCTTGTAGTCGGTGTCCGGTGTGGTCTTGGCGCCCTGCACCTGGGTGAGGATCGCGCCGGCCTGGCTGAACGACGTGCGGTTGAAGGTGTCCTCGGAATGATCCCGGGTGACCTGCACGCCGGTCGTGTACCGCAGGGTGCGCAGGGGCTGCAGGTTGGCCTGCACGTCGATCCCGTTGCTCTTGATGTCGTTGACGGTCTCGGTGTCGACGCCCTTGTAGAACTGCGACAGGTTCCCGGTGAGGGTGTTGCCCACGTAGCTCGATCCCTGGACGATCGTGTAGCTGATGTCGTTCTGCGGACGCTGCAGCCGCTGCCAGTAGGCCGACACCGACAGACGGGGGAACCAGGGGGCGATTTCACGCGCCTCGTAGCGGCCGCTGATCTTGTCGAAATCGGCGAACAGGCTGGTGCGCAGGAACGTGTCGTACGGAGGAGTCGAGAACGGCAGGCCGAGGTCGTTGAAGCGGTTCTGGAGCCCCTTGACGCGGATCACGTGCTTCGGGCTCGGGAAGAACGAGGCGTCGATGTTCGCCGTATAGCCACGGGCTCCCCCGTTGGGCACGTCGGCGCCGCCGTCCAGTTCGTACACGGCGTAGGTCGAGGCCACCGACCGGCCGACGAGCGCCCCACCGTCGGCGATGAACTGCCCCAGGCGGACGACGTCCTCCTTGCGAATGTCGTCGCCGCCCGCCTGGTAGTCGGGCTGGTTGAACACCGACAGCGCTCCGCGCACGGCCAGCTTCTGCGTGGCGTACGTGGCCGCGAGGTTGCCGCGCGCGAAGCTGCTGTTGCCGTTGAAGTCGCCGTTGAGCGTCAGATCGATCGCCCGCCCTGAGGCGGGGCGGTCGGCGGTCTTCGTGATGATATTGATCGTCCCGGCGATGGCGTCCGACCCGTACAGGCTCGACGCGGCCCCGCCGACGACCTCGATCGATTCGATCTGCGACACGTCGATCGTGCTCGGGGTGACGCCGCTCGCCGCCACGTCGTAGCGCCCGTTGTTGAGGCGCTCACCGTCGACGACGAGCAGCACGCGCGAGTTCGAGAACCCGCGGAACTGCGGCCGTGCGCGGTACGGATTGGTATCGATCTGCCGGACGTTGGGCGCCCGCTCGAACGCCTCCTGCACGCCCTGGGGACGCCGGTCCTGGATCGCGTCGGCACTCACGATGGTCACGATCTGATTGACCTCGGCGGTGGCGCGCGCGCCCTTGGCGGCAGTGACCGTGATCTCCTCCGTGAGACCGCCGAGCCGCAGGACGAAGTCCGCGCCAGCCGGCGGCCCGGCGACGACGCTCAGGGTCCGGCCCTGCTGCGAGAACCCCGGCAGGCTGGCGGTGACGCGGTAGGTGCCGGGCCGCAGACCCGCGATGGCATACGCCCCCTGAGCGTCGGTCGTCGCGCTCGCCTGACGGCCGCTCGCGATGTTCAGGGCGGTGACTGTGACCCCGGGCAGGACCCCTCCCTCCGAGTCCCTCACCGTGCCGGCGATCGAGGGGGCGACGTCGGCCGGCTGGGCCTGGCCGCGGCCGGGGAGCGCGCCGAGCAGCAGGAGCGCGATCAGCAGGAATCCGGCGGTCTGGGTCCGCGTCGTGTGAGCCATGAGTCCTCCGCCGCGCTGGTTCTGCGCCCTCGTCGGAGCGTCCGGGGAGATTTGTCTTGTTGTTATAACAAGCGGTCAGATTATGAAGTAACGCCGAGACGGGGGGTTTGTCAAGGGCCAAAGTGCGGGGGCGGCGAAATCCGGCCTGGCGCGAGAGCCGCGTCAGGCCTGCCGCGTGGCCCCTGACGCCAGCATCGCGTCGATGGCCGGGTCGTCGAACCCCGCCTCGCGCAGGATCTCCACGCTGTGCTCTCCCAGTCGGGGCGGCAGGCGGCGGATGGCGCCGGGGCTCTCGGAAAAGGCCGTCGGCACGCCGGGCAGCCGCAGGGGGCCTTCGGTGGGATGCTCGCACGTCTGCCAGAAGCCCGTGGCCTGCAGGTGCTCGTCGGTCAGCAGGTCATCGAGGGTGTTGACCACCATGACCGGCACGTTCGTCGCGGCGAGGATCTCGAGCCATTCGGCCGTGCGGCGGGTCGCCATGATGCGGCCCGTCTCCGCGTAGACCTCGTCGATGTGGGCCAGCCGCTGTGGGAGCGTCGTGAAGCGGGGATCGATGACGAGGTCCGGCCGCCCGGCCGCCTCGCAGAAGGCCTTCCAGTGCTCGTTCAGATAGGGCAGCACTGCCAGAAAGCCGTCGAGGGTCCGGTAGGGGCGGCGATGCGCACTGAGCAGGCGGGTGTAGCCGGCCCGCTCCGGGCCATCGAGGAACACCTGGCCGTAGAGGTGCTCGGCCATGACGTAGGACACCATGGTCTCGTACATGGGGACCTCGAGTTCCTGGCCGGTCCCGTGGCGCTCGCGGTAGTACAGGGCGGCCACGACCGCCGAGACGACGGCCAGCGCCGTGGTCTTGTCGGCCACGATCGTCGGCAGGTACCGCGGGTCGCCGGTCATCGTCGCCTGCAGCATGGCGATGCCGCTCGCGGCCTGGATCGAGTCGTCGTAGGCCGGGCGGTCCCGGTAGGGCCCACGCCGGCTGTACCCGTACGTGCCGCAGAAGACGATGCGGGGGTTGACGGCGCGCACGACCGGGTAGTCGAGCCCCAGCCGTGCGAGGGCGGCGGGCCGGTAGTTGTGCACGAGCACGTCGGCCCGCCCCGCCAGGCGCAGGGCGGCCTCGCGGCCGCTCGGCTGCTTCAGGTCCAGCACGAGGCTGCGCTTGTTGCGGTTGCAGGTGAGGAAGAGCGCTCCCATCAGGGGGTGCCGGGCCGGTCCGAGTTGACGGTTGCTGTCGCCGCCGGGCGGTTCGACCTTGATGACGTCGGCGCCGAGGTCCCCGAGGATCTGGCAGGCCCACGGCCCCAGGACCACGCTGGTCAGCTCCAGAACACGCACGCCCTCGAGTGGTCCCGCCACGGTCACGCTCCTTCTTTCACCCCTTGGGGAGCCCCGCCTAATTGTTTTATTGTTATTACAATTGGCCTCGGCTAGAGTAGGGTCCGCACGGCCGGGTGTCAAGGCACCCCTTGACCCACAGCCGCGACCGACGGAGTTCCCAGGATGC
Organism: uncultured Vicinamibacteraceae bacterium; assembly: GCA_964387935.1. GTDB lineage: Bacteria > Acidobacteriota > Vicinamibacteria > Vicinamibacterales > JAFNAJ01 > CAYLZN01. Next base: position 15,141 of record CAYLZN010000039.1, read on the forward strand.
GGGCCCTCGACATCGTCGTCAACCTCTGGACCCCGGACCTCACGGCGAACTATACGCCCAAGCTGAACGCCTTCTGGGAGAAGGTCAACATCCTCGGCCAGACCGCCGCGGGCATCCCGCTCGAGGAGGAAATCCGGCTGATGGCGGAGGCCGGCATCGACAAGGGCCTCATGGTCGCCACGACCGGCGGCTACGAGGGCAGCGACATCTTCTTCGAGAAGCCCTTCACGCGCATCGCCGAGGTCGTCGCCCAGCACCCGGCCCGCTTCAAGGGCATCGTCGGGATCAACGTGACCCGCATCGTGCCCTGGCTGCGCAAGCTCGAGACCGCCGTGCGCGAGTACGGGTTCATCGGCGCGCACCTCTACCCGCACTGGTTCGGCAAGCCGCCGGACGACGCGATCTACTACCCGTTCTACGCGAAGTGCGCCGAACTCGGGATTCCCATCCAGATCCAGGTGGGACACTCCGCCCAGTGGTTCCTGCCCACCGTTGCCAGGCCGATGATGCTGGACCGCGTCGCCATCGACTTCCCCGAGCTGACCATCATCGGCATCCACATCGGCTACCCGTGGACCGAGGAGATGATCTCGGTGGCGTGGAAGCACCCGAACGTGTTCATCGGATGCGATGCGCACTCACCCCGCTACTGGGAGCCGTCCTTCGTCCGGTTCATCAACTCACGCGGGCAGGACAAGGTGCTCTTCGGCACCGACTGGCCCGTCGTCCCATTCGACAAGGCCATCAAGGAGATCGACGAACTCGACCTGAAGCCGGCCGCGAAGGAGAAGTTGCTCATCGGGAACGCCGTGCGCGTCTACCACCTTGAACACTGGGTCTAGCCGTACGCCGTACGCCAACAAGGATCACCATGGGCCGTCCTCACATCGAACCCCTCGTCGACACGGATGTGCCGCGCAAGCCATTCGCCCTGCCAGGATGGCGGCGCGGCATCCAGGTCCGCACCTTGAGCCTCGACCCGGAGAACGGGGCCTGCACGCAGATTGCGGAGTTCGCAGGCGGCTTCAGGCAGCCGGCGGGCTTCTCGACCAGCGAATGGGAGCTCTATGTCATCGACGGCAGCCTCACCGTCGACGGCAGGACGCTGACCAGGGACCACTACCTGTTCGTACCCGCGGGCTATCGCCTCGGCCCCATCACCACACGCGAGGGCTGCAAGGTGATGTGGTTCTTCAACGATCACTATCCGGACTGGGTGGCGGCCGAGGCCCATCGAGACGAGGCCGTCTCAGTGGGCGACTACACGGACGTCAACGCCATGGACGGGGTCCGCTGGATGATGCCGGCGTTCTTCCCCGCCACCGAGCCCGGTGCGCTGGTGAAGATCCTCCACCTGGACGAGGCGACCGGCGCCTTCACCGGGATGTACATGCTGTGCCCGGGCTTCTGGCAGGACAACGTCTCGTTTCACGACTGCATGGAGGAGATGTACCACCTGTGGGGCGAGTCGTGGATGATGCAGTTCGGGTACGTGCCGACCGGCGGCTACATCTATCGGCCGCCCTACATCAACCACGGGCCGTTCCAGTGCGAGTACGGGACGGTGGGCCTGTTCCGCACCGACAGCTGGCTGGTCAATCACTTCAACTGGAATCCGTTCACGACCCCGGACGAGTGCCGGACCAGCGTCGTCGAGAAGATGCGCAAGCGGCAGCCGAACCTGATGGACTGGGTGTTCCTGCACGCCAGCGAGTTCACCCCGTAGCGGTGGCCGGCCTGGGTGGGCGGGTCGATGGGAACGGGCATGAGTACAGATGCAGCGCCAGGACCGGCACTGAAGGGATTGCACGTCCTCGATGCGGCCACGCTGTTTGCCGGGCCGCTCGCGGCGACCCTCCTGGGGGACTTCGGGGCCGACGTCGTGAAGGTCGAACACCCCAGGGGCGACCCCGTGCGGACGCACGGCCACCAGAAGAACGGCGTGCCGCTCTGGTGGAAGATGATCGGCCGCAACAAGAAGGCGATCACCCTGAACCTGAGCGCCCCCCGGGGGCAGGCGCTCATGACGCGGCTGGTGGCCGCCTCGGACGTCCTGATCGAGAGCTTCCGGCCGGGCACGCTCGAACGATGGAACCTCGGCCCCGAGGTGCTGCACGCCATCAACCCGCGGCTGATCGTCGTGCGCGTGACGGGCTTCGGGCAGTTCGGGCCCTACAAGTCCCGTCCCGGCTTCGGCACGCTCGCGGAAGCGATGAGCGGCTTTGCCGCGATCACCGGCGAACCCGACGGCCCCCCCACGCTGCCCCCCTTCGGCCTGGCTGATGGCATCACCGCGCTCGCCACCGCGGCGGCCATCATGATCGCCATCGAGGCCCGTCACCGCACCGGGCGCGGTCAGATCATCGACATGGCGATCATCGAGCCGATTCTCACCATTCTCGGCCCGCAGCCGCTGTGGTACGACCAGCTCGGCCTGGTCCAGGAGCGTCGGGGCAACCGGTCCGTGAACAACGCGCCGCGCAACATCTACAGGACGCGCGACAGGCGATGGGTGGCGATCTCCACCTCCGCGCAGAACATCGCCGAGCGTGTCATGCGCCTGGTGGGTCGCCCGGACCTCATCGACGAGCCCTGGTTCCAGTCCGGCGCCGAACGGGCGACGCATGCCGACGAGCTCGACGCCGTGGTCGGCGGCTGGATTGCGGCTCGGGACTTCGAGGACGTGGTGGCGGCCTTCGAGGCAGCGGAGGCGGCGGTGGCTCCCATTTACGACATCCGTCATGTGATGACGGATCCCCAATTCCAGGCCCTCGGCTCCATTACCGCGATCGACGACGAGGAGTTGGGGTCGATCAGGATGCAGAACGTCATGTTCCGCCTGTCGGACACGCCGGGATCCATCCGCTGGGCCGGTCGGCCCAAGGGCGCCGACAACGACGAGGTCTACGGCCGGGTACTCGGGCTTTCGGCGGACGAGCAGCGCGTGCTCCGCGAGGACGGCGTGATATGAGCGCCCCGCCCGTGCGGCTGGCTCGCTCCTATCTCTTCGCCCCTGGCGACAACGCGCGCCTGCTGCAGAAGGTGTTCGCCACCGACACCGACGCAGTCGTGCTCGATCTCGAGGACGCCGTGGCGCCGGGGCGGAAGGCCGACGCGCGCGGCCTCGTGGCCTCCGCCCTGGCTGGACGCGGCAGAACCCTGCGACCGCAGGTCTTCGTCCGCATCAACGCCGTGGACACCGGACTCTGGGCCGAGGACCTGGGCGCCGTCGCCTGTACCGCGCTCGACGGCGTCCGGGTGGCCAAGGTGGAAAGCCGCGACGACCTCGCGCGGGTGGCCGCCGAACTGGACCGCCTCGAGCGCGAGCGCCACCTGTCCGCTGGCACCATCGGGCTCGTGGCGACGATCGAGAGCGCATCGGGCGTGATGCGCGCAGCGGAGATCGCCACCGCGCCTCGCCTCAGGGGCTTCACGTTCGGCGCCGCCGACTTCGTCCGCGATGTCGGCGCCGACAGCGGCGACGAGGAGACCGAGACGCTCTACGCCCGGTCGCACCTCGTGCTGGTCTCGCGCCACGCGGGTCTCGAGCCGCCGGTGGCTTCGGTGTACGCGAACATCGCGGACCTCGACGGCCTGCGCCGCACGACCGACTCCGCCCGGCGGCTCGGCTTCTTCGGCCGCTCGTGCATTCACCCGTCGCAGGTTCCGGTCGTGCACGCGGTGTTCACGCCGACGCCCGCCGAGGTCGAGCGCGCCCGCGCGATCGTCGAGGCCTTCGACCGTGCGGCGGAGCGCGGAATCGGCGCGCTGGCCATGCCGGATGGCCAGTTCGTCGACCGGGCCGTGGCCGGCAGGGCCCGCGCCGTGCTCGCGCTGGCCGAGAGCCTGGCCGCCCCTGCCCCGGAGTCCTTCCGATGACCGACGTGCCTGTCAGCCGCAGTGACATCTTCACGCGCCTCGCCGGCTTGCGCGTCTTCGACCTCGCGCAACCGCTCGAGCCGCAGATGCCCGTCTCGCCCAACCATCCCGGGTTCAAGATGGCGCTGATGCGGCGCCACGGTGACATGGTGCGCGCCGATGGCGGCTCGGCCGCCAACGAGATGATCATGATCGGCGGTCACACGGGCACCCACGTGGACGCCCTGTGTCACGTGTCGCACCAGGGCCGGCTGTTCGGCGGGCAGGACGCGCACGAGGCGCAACGCGGCGGACGCTTCTCGACCCTCGGCGTCGAGCAGATCCCCATCGTCGTCGGACGGGGGGTGCTGCTCGACATCGCGGGCCTCCACGGCCTCGACGTGCTGCCTCCGGCGCACCCGATCACGGCCGGCGAGCTCGAGGAGGCCTGCGTGCGCCAGGGCGTGGACGTGCGGGCCGGGGATGCCGTCCTGATCCGCTCCGGCTGGGCGCGGCACTGGCACGATCCCGAGCGGTTCGTCGGACACCGCGATGGCGTCCCGGGCCCGGACGAGAGCGCCGCGGTGTGGCTGGCCGCCCGGCACGTCCGCGTCACCGGCGCCGAGAGCATCGCCTACGAGTGCATCCACGCCGGAAAGGGCCATGCGCTGCTGCCGGTCCATCGCATCCTGCTCGTGGAGCACGGCATTCACATCATCGAGGTGCTGACCCTCACCGAGCTGGCCCGCGAGCGGGTGCACGAGTTCCTGTTCGTCCTGACGCCCCTCAAGATCGTCGGGGCCACCGGCAGCCCGGTTCGGCCCATCGCGCTCGCGCCATGACCGCAGCCTCTACCCCGCTCGAGCAGCTCGCCGCGTTTGCCGCCGCGGTCGACCCCAGGTGCCTCCCCGGGCCGGTCGTGGCGAGCCTGAGGCAACGGATTCTCGATACGGTCGGCCTGTGCTTGGGGGCCGCCCCGCTCGAGACCAGCGGACAGGCGCTCGCGGTCGCGCACGCGTGGGGGGGCGCCCCCGCGGCGACGGTCATCGGCCACGAGGTCCGGCTGCCTTCCGCCGCAGCCGCGTTCGTCAACGGGGTCCTGGCCCACTCCCTTGACTTCGACGACACCCACCTGCCGTCGGTCCTCCATCCGAGCGCCTCGATCGTGCCGGCGGCGCTGGCCGTGGCCGAAGAGACCGGAGCCACTGCCGCCGACGTGTTCGCGGCCGCCGCGGCGGGCTACGAGGTGTGCGTGCGCACGGGCATGGCCGCCTACGATCGCACGCTGGGCAACTCGGTGTTCTTCGAACGAGGCTGGCACGCCACGTCGATCTGCGGCACGCTGGCGGCTGCGGCGGTGGCGGCGCGCCTCTACGGCCTCGAGGCCGATCGCCTCGGCCACGCCATCGGCATCGCGGCGTCGATGGGCTCCGGCCTGATCGAGGCCAACAGGGCCGGGGGATCGGTCAAGCGGCTGCACTGCGGCTGGGCGGCGCACGCCGGCCTCGTGGCGGCGCAGCTCGCCCGGGCAGGATTCACGGGACCGCGCTCGGTGTTCGAAGGCCGGTTCGGGTTCTACCAGGCGTTCTGTGGAGGCACCTTCCACGCCGACGAGATCACGCGCGGGCTGGGCGACGAGTGGTGCGTGCCGGACATCTTCTACAAGCCCTACCCGGCCAATCACTTCACCCACGCCGGCATCGATGCGGCCCTGCGCGTCCGCGGGCAGATCGAACGCGTGGACGACATCGTCGACATGGAACTGGCGGTCGCTGCGGCTCCCCTGCGCACGATCGGCGAACCGCGGGAGGCGAAGATCACGCCCCAGTCCGGCTATCACGCGCAGTTCAGCGGCCCGTTCACCGTGGCCGCCGCTTTGCTCGGGGGAGGCGGGCTCGGCTTGTGGCTGGACGATTTCACGGACGCTCACGCACGCGATCCCAGGTACCTGGCGCTCGCCTCGCGCGTCCGGTGCGTGGCGAGCCCCGAGTGCGACGCAATCTTCCCGAACCAGTTCCCGGCGATTCTCACGGTCACGCTGCGCGATGGCCGCACGCTGGTCGAGAAGGTGCTCGCCAATCGCGGCGGCCCGGGCAACCCCCTCAGTGAGGCGGAGCTGACCACGAAGTTCCTCGCCAACGCGGGCCGGGCGCTGGACGCCGGGGCAGCGGCTCGTCTGGCCGACGCCATCCTGTCACTCGAGAAACGGCCGATTGCCGACACCCTGGGTCTGGCGCAGCGTCGCCCGGCGCCGCGCCCGTAGAGCCTGGAGTACACGACCATGTCGAAACGTCCCAACATCCAGAGCCCGCACGAGCGGCGGATCGAGCGATCGATGCAGGCCGACCGGCGAAGGCGCGATGCGGCCATGAAGGCGGCCGGGCGCTCGTCGACGGCCTCGACGCCACCGGTCCCGTCCATCACCTGCTACGGGCGCGGCCGACCGGCCGCACCGATTCCGGCGCGCGTGCAGGCCTGGATCGACGAGGAGGCACGCGACCAGCTGCGGCGCTACCGCACGCTCGTGCGCGAGGTGGACGCGCTCGCGCCGATGCGCGAGCAGTGGGTGGCCGAGTTCTTCGCCCGCATCACGGGCCCGCGGGGCTTTTCGGTGCACGCAGGAACCCGGCGCACCATTCGCCCCGAGGAGCTGCCGCAGCGGCCCAACCGCCCCTGGCGCGTCGTCTGGTAATCTCGTCGCACCATGAGCCCAAGACGTCCTCGCCCTGACCGCGACGCGCGCACCACCAGTTTCACGTCGGCCGAAGTCCCGCTCTACTACCAGCTGGCCGGGGTGCTGCGCGAGCAGATCCTGTCCGGGCGATTCGGGATGGGAGACCGGATTCCAACCGAAGCGGAGCTCGTCGGCCAGTACGGGGTCTCCCGCATCACGGTGCGGCAGGCGCTCTCCTCCCTCGACGAGGAAGGGCTCGTGCGCCGCGAGGTGGGCCGCGGCACGTTCGTGAACGAGCACCGCACGTTCACCGGCGCGCTCAAGGTCGAGGGCTCGCTCGACGACCTCATCTCCATCGGCCTGTTCACGTCGGTCAAACTCCTGGACCTGCGCACGGTGAAAGCCACGCCGCAGGAGGCCGCGGCCCTCAAGATCGAGCCGGGCTCGCTGCTGACCCGGTGCGCCCGCCTGCGCTACTGGCACGGGGATCCGTACTGCCACATCGTCGTGGATCTGCCGCACGACATCGGCAAGCGGATGAAACGGTCCGACTTCAAGGGCTCGATTCTGCGGGCCCTCGAGGACAAGCTGGACATCCACATCCGGGATGCGGAGCAGACCGTCCGCGCCTCGCTGGCCGATGCGTCGCTGGCGCGCCTGCTCGAGACCCGGATCGGCGCACCGCTGCTGTCGATCGACCGCCTGGTCATGCGCGACGATGGCACGCCGGTGGAGCACGTGCGCACGCACTATCGCAGCGACATCTACTCGTTCCAGGTTCACCTGGCCCGCGACCGCGACCAGCGGCGCTGGAACGCGCGCGCCAAGCGCCGCTCCTGACGCCCGTCGCGGGCGCACGTCCGGAGGCCCGTCATGACCGCCCCCACCTCCCGCCCCTTCGACACGATCGTCAAGAACGTGCGCCTCGTGCGCCCCAACCGGCCGGCGCTCGACCTGCTCGACGTCGGCATGCGTGACGGGCGTTTCGCCCGCCTCGCGCCCGCGCTGGCGGCGAGCGACGCCAACGAGGTCGTCGATGGCCGTGGGCTGCTGGGCTTTCCGGGCCTCGTCGACGCGCACATGCACATCGGAATCTACCAGCCGCTGGCCGAGGACGCTCCGACGGAGAGCCGCGCCGCCGCCATGGGCGGTGTCACGACCAGC
>CAYLZN010000039.1:22846-27095 GCA_964387935.1 uncultured Vicinamibacteraceae bacterium
CCCCCCCCCCCCCCGCCCCCCCCCCCCCCCCCCCCCCCCCACCCCGCCCCGCCACCCCCCCCCGCCCCCCGGCGGGTCGTCCCGCTCCTTCTTCCCGGAGGTCCTCGCGATCTCGAAAGACCGGTTCCACGTGGACTACGGCTACCACCTGGCCCCGATCGCGCCGGGCCACATCGACGAGATGGACTGGCTGTTCAAGGAACACGGGGTCTCGTCGTTCAAGATCTTCATGTTCTACGGCGGCTACGGCCTCCACGGCCGGTCCAGCTCGCAGCAGCAGTTCCTGATGATCGGCGAAGACGAGCGGTACGACATCGCGCATTTCGAGTTCATCATGCGGCGGCTGACGCAGATGCTCCAGGCCCACCCAGGGGCCCGGCCGCATCTCAGCGTCAGCCTCCATTGCGAACTCGCCGACATCCTGAACGCCTACACGCAGATCGTCGAGCGCCAGGGGACGCTGACGGGTCTGCACGCGTATCACGCGGCCCGCCCTCCCCACTCCGAGGGGCTGGCGATCACGATCGCGTCGTACCTGGCGCACGAAACGGCGTGCCCCAACATCAACCTGCTGCACCTCTCGTCGCGAAAGGCCGTCGAAGCGGCGTTGCTGATGGCGAAGACGTTCCCCCACGTGGACTTCCGTCGCGAGGTGACGATCGGACACCTGCTGCTCGACGTGGATGCCCCGACCGGCGTCCAGGCCAAGGTCAACCCGCCCATCCGGCCGCGGGAAGACGTGGAGTTCCTCTGGCAGGCGGTGCTCAACCGCCAGATCGACTGGGTGGTCACCGACCACGCCTGCTGCGCCGCCGAGCACAAATGGCACGCCGGCCATCCCGCGAACATCTGGCTGGCCAAGTCGGGGTTCGGCGGCGCGGAGTACCTGCTGGCGGGCATGCTGACCGAGGGACGCCGGCGCGGGATGTCGTACCACCACGTCGCCGAGCTGCTCTGCTGGAACCCCTCGCGGCGCTTCGGCCTGTATCAGAAGGGCGATGTCGCGCCCGGGTACGATGCAGACCTCGTGCTCGTCGATCCCGACGAGTCGTTCGTGGTGCGCGCCGCCGACTCTCCGTCGCAGCAGGGATACACCCCCTTCGAGGGACAGGAGTTGACGGGCCGCGTGAAGCGGACCTTCCTGCGCGGGCAACTGATCTACGACGGCTCGTCGGTCGTCGGCCCGCCACGCGGGCAGTACCTCGGGCGACCGCCCGCAGCGCCGCGCCCGACCGACACGGCATCACCCGCCTGGGCCCGGGTCTGAGCGATGCGGACACGGCGCTTCTTCTACGGGTGGGTCATCGCGGCGTGCGCCTTCCTGGTGCTGCTCGTGACCAACGGCATCATCATCAGCGGGATCACCGCCTTCGACGCCTCGCTCCTCCAGGAGTTCGGCTGGTCCCGCGGCACGTTGAAGTTCCGCGATCTCCTCACCTTCATGGCCGCAGGCCTGCTGGCGCCGCTGAGCGGAGCGCTGGCGGACCGCTTCGGCGTGCGGCCGCTCATGCTGTTCGGCGCCACGCTCCTCGCCGGTTGTCTCGCCGCCTATTCGCGGATCACGTCCGCCGCGAACATGTACGTCGTCCACACGCTGTTTGCCGGTGTCCTCGTCACCTGCGGCCTCCTCGTGGCCGTGCTGCTGACCTCCCGCTGGTTCGTCGCCCGGCGCGGCACGGCGCTGGGATTCGTCATCGTCGGCACGAGCCTGGGCGGCGTCGTCTTCCCGATCGTGAACGCCTTCCTCATCCAGGCGTACGGCTGGAGGACGGCGATGCTGATCCTGATGGCGGCGCCAGTGCTCCTGCTGATGGTGCTCGCCCTCCTGGTGCGTGAGTATCCGGCGGACATGGGCCTCGAGCCTTACGGTCACGATCGGCAGACCACTCAGGCGCGTCCCGCCCCCCACGCGGTGGGCATGGCCTATGGCGACGCCGTCCGCACGCTGACCTTCTGGGGACTCGCGGTGGCGGCCATGACGACGTTCTACGGCATCCTGGGCGCGCAGGCCCACCTGATGCTCCATTTGCGCGGCCTGGGCCTGACCCAGGTCCAGGCCGCGTCGGGCCTCAGCCTGCTGTTCCTGCTGGGGCTCATCGGCAAGTTCGTCTTCGGCATGCTCGCGGACGTCTACGACAGGAAGCGCGTGCTGCTGCTCAACCTCGTGGTGATGTGGGTCGGCAGCGCGCTGCTGGCGTCGATGTCCCCGGGAGCCGTCTGGCCCGCGATCGTGCTGTTCGGGTTCGGCTGGGGCGGCATCTACACGCTCCTGCAGGTCATCTGCATGAGCAGCTTCGGCCTGCGTGCCGGCGGGAAGATCCTGGGCACGATCACCGTCCTCGACGCGATCGGCGGCGGGCTCGGCATCTGGCTCACCGGGCTGCTGTTCGACCGGACGGGCAGCTATGCGCTGCCGTTCGCCATCATCGCGGGCACGGTCACCGTCGCGCTGCTCGCGGCCGCCGTCGTGAGTCCGAATCTCGCGGAAACCGCGTCCCGCGGCCGCGCCGCGTCGGCCACGGCCACGCTGGTGCTCGTCGGCGGCCTGTCGATCACCTGGGCGAACGCCGCGACCGCCGCCCAGGCCACTCCCGCCCAGGACTCCCTTCCGACCATGCGCTACTTTCCATCTGCCGTGGGTGATCGGTGGCAGTATCGGAACCTCGTGTCCGACGGTGAGTCGCCGATCGTCACCAGGACGGTCACGGCGGACCAGGGCCTGATCGTCCACCACCTCGCCTTCCAGGGTGGACGCACGATTGACTACCAGCAGCCCGTCACGCTGCTGCCACCCGACATCCGTGTCGGGGGGCGTTACACGAGCGACACCCCGTACGTCTCGCGCGAGGGCGACCGCATCGTCTCGACGGGACGTCAGACCTACGAGGTCATCGTCGAGGCCCGGGAGGATGTGGACACACCGGCGGGGCTCTTCCCCGACACCGTGCGAACTCGGACAGTGGCGCTTCGCATCGACGACGACGGCACCCAGACGGGGTATGAGCTGGTCGAATGGCTGGCCGAAGACGTCGGACCGGTCCGCGTGACTGGACGCCTCTACTGGACCGACGCGCAGGGCCGCCGCACGCGGCTCTTCCGCGTGGACGCCGTGCTCGAAGACGCTCGCGTCGGCGGTCGGACGTGGACGGCCACGGCGGCTGCGCCGGGCCTGGATCCGGGACGAGCCCGGGCGGTGGCGCTGGCGCACCGGGCCTTCGGGGCGTTCAAGGACGGACTGGCCACGGGCCAGTGGCAGCCCTTCCTCGACATGCTCACCGACGACTTCACCCTGACGTTCCCGACCGGCAAGTACCTCGGGCAGCACACCGGCAAGGCGACGGCCACGGCGTTCTTCGCGTACGTGTCGCAGGTCTACCCGGAAGGCCTCTTCGCCTCGCTCGACCGACTCACCGTGGACGGATCGCGCGCGATCTTCGAGTTCCGCTCCGAAGGCACGCTGGTGCTGCCAGCCGAGCGCCGCCCTTACCGCAACCGCGTCGCGGTCGCCATGGAATTCCGCGGTGACAAGGTGGCGAAGTATCGCGAGTACTTCGGCAGCGACGGCAAGTCCTACTGAACAGCGAGCCAGCCTGACATTTGTCATGTGATTGTGACAACATGACATCCTGTCGGCGCGCCCCCGCGCCCGAGAACCATCATGGCCGAGCTCCCGAGCCTTCTCCGTCGACGCGATGTCTTCGCGCTCCCCCCGCTGGTGGCGGCGATCGGCGCCCTCCAGGCGCCGTCCGCCACGCCGCTCCCCGCCGGCGTCCCCGACGCAGCCTTCTGGCGACTCGTCAGGTCCCACTACCTCGTCGAGGAGGGCCTGACCTACCTGAACGCCGGGACCTGTGGCCTGCAGACTCGCGAAACCGCGGCCCTGGAACAGCGGATTCGTGAGGAGATGGCCCTGAACTTCAACCGCTATTTCGTCACGCGCCTCATCGACCGCGGCTTCCGGGATCTTGCGGACCGCGTGGCCGCCTTCGTGGATGCGGACCCCGATGGCATCAGCTTCACGAGCGGCGCCACCGAGGCGATGAACTACATCGCCAACGGTCTCGATCTGTCTCCCGGCGACGAGGTCCTGACCACCTCGCACGATCACCAGGCCGGCATCTATCCGTGGCGGCTGCTGGCCCGGCGACGCGGCATCGTCGTCAGGCAGCTCGACTGGCCGAGTCCTCCCTCGAGCGCCACCGGCATCGTCGATCACTACGCGAAGTCGATGACCCCAAGAACGCGCGAG
>CAYLZN010000040.1:0-23646 GCA_964387935.1 uncultured Vicinamibacteraceae bacterium
CTAGAGACCGGTTCGCTGATGTCCTTGCTCGACTTCCGCCCGCGCGCCGTCGTCTTCGACCTGGACGGAACCCTGGTCGACAACCTGCACCTTCATGCGGAGGCCTTCACGCAGTTCGCCGTCCGTCACGGGCTGCCGGCCGTCCCCGTCGGGCAGCGGGCGCGCCTCAACGGGAAGCGCAACAGCGAGATCTTCCCCGTGCTCTTCGGCCGGGCGCTCGCGGAGGCCGAGTGGCAAGCCTTCGAGCTGGAGAAGGAGCGCGACTACCGGACAATCTCCGCCGGTCGCCTGCAGCCGGCCCCGGGCCTGCTGCGCCTGCTCGACGCACTCGACGCGCGGCACATCCCGTACGCGGTGGCCACGTCGGCCCCGGCCGACAACGTCACGCACACGCTGGCGGGGGTCGGTCTCGCCGACCGCCTGCGGCTGGTCGTCCGTGGGGACCAGGTGCCACGCGGCAAGCCCTTCCCGGATGTGTTCCTGGCCGCCGCCGCGGCCCTGGGCGTGCCCCCCGCCGGGTGCCTCGCGTTCGAAGATGCGCCGGCGGGCGTCGACGCCGCGGTCGCGGCCGGCATGCGCTGCGTGGGCCTCGCGCGGGGCGAACTGGCGGTGCACCTGAAGGACGGCGAGGTTCACCCGGAACTCGTCGTGGCGAGCTTCGACGAGTTTCTCGAGCGCGAGGGTCGCTGGCTGCTCGCCTGAATGCCACGAGGCCGGTTCTGGTCCACAATGGCGGGATGGCTGCCTCACGTTCCACCACGCCCAACGGGTTTGCCGCGCTCGGGCTCGCGGATGCGCTGGTGACCTCGCTCGCCGCACTCGGCTACGAGGAACCGACACCGGTTCAACGCGAGACGATCCCGCTGATCCTGGCTGGCCGCGACCTGCTGGCACAGGCGGCCACGGGCACGGGCAAGACCGCAGCGTTCGCGCTGCCGATGATCCAGCAGCTGGCAGCCGACCGCGAGGGCGCAGAAGCTGCCCGGCCGGCCACCCGTAAGAAACCGGCCCCGTCCGGGCACCCGGCGGGCCTCGTCCTGGTGCCCACGCGGGAACTGGCCATGCAGGTGAGCGAGGCCGTCCACAAGTACGCCAGGGGCACGGGCCTCTCGGTCGTCCCGCTCTACGGCGGGGCCTCCATGGAGCAACAGGTACGGGCCCTGCATCGCGGCGCCGACATCGTCGTCGGCACGCCGGGCCGGGTGCTGGACCACGTCAGGCGGCCGACGCTCGTGCTCGACGCGATCCGCCTGCTGGTCCTCGACGAGGCCGACGAGATGCTCGACATGGGCTTTGCCGACGATCTGGAAGCGATCCTGAAGGAGACACCAGGCGCGCGGCAGACCACCCTGTTCTCTGCGACGCTCCCGGCGCGCATCCTGAAGATCGCCGAGCGGCACCTGCGGGCGCCTCAGCGCGTCACGATTGCTCGCGAGAAGACGGCGGCCGGAAAGCTCCCCCGGGTCCGCCAGGTCGCCTACATCGTGCGCCGCAGCGACAAGCCCGCCGCGCTCGACCGCATCCTCGACATGGAGCAGCCCGCGTCCGCGATCGTGTTCTGCCGGACGCGACTCGAGGTCGATACGCTGGTGGACACGCTGAATGCGCATGGCTACCGCGCCGACGCGCTCCACGGCGGCATGCAGCAGCGGCAGCGGGATGCCGTGATGAACCGCGTCCGTTCGGCCAAAACCGATCTCCTCATCGCCACGGACGTGGCCGCGCGTGGCCTCGACATCGAGCACGTGTCGCACGTGGTCAACTACGACCTCCCCACCGACGCAGAGTCGTACGTGCACCGCATCGGACGAACGGGTCGGGCCGGGCGGGAAGGAACGGCCATCACGTTGGCCGATCCCCGCGAGCACCGGCTGCTCCGTTCGATCGAACAGTTCACGAAGCAGAAGATCGAAGTCGCCACGGTGCCGACGGTCGCGGATCTGCGTGCCCGGCAGCTCGAGCTCACCTCGGCTGCGCTGCGCACGCGTCTGACCTCCGGTGATTTCGAGGACGTGCGGGTCGTGGTCGAGTCGCTCTCCATCGACTTCGACGTGGTCGATATCGCGGCGGCTGCCGTGAAGATGGCGCACCTTGCGACCGTGGGCGACGAGGACGCCCGGGAGATCGCCACTCCTCACGCGCAGGCGCCCTCCACCGGCCGGACACGATCGGGCCCCGCAGGTGGCCTTCGTGGGGGTCGGGAGGATGTCGCGCGCCTCTTCGTCGGCGCCGGCCGCGTGGCCGGCATCCGCCCCGCGGACCTCGTGGGCGCCATCGCCGGGGAGGCCGGCGTGCCGGCGACCGCGATTGGGGCCGTTCGAATCTCGGAGAACTTCTCAGTGGTCGAAGTCCCGGAGGCGCTCGCCAACGACATCATCGCGTCGATGCGTGGCGTGACGCTGCGCGGCAAGAAGGCCGTCGTGAGACGCGATCGCGATCAGCCCTAGCGCGCGCAGGCGCCCCCGGGGCATCCCGATGTGGTACGGTTCCTCCAATGCCGCTCGTGACCCTGGACGACGTGTCCCTGGCCTATGGACACGTGCCGTTGCTCGACCATGTCGAGCTGCAGGTCGAGACGGGCGAGCGGACCTGCGTCATCGGACGGAACGGCAGCGGCAAGTCCACCCTGCTGCGCATCATCAACGGCGAACTGCCGCCCGACAGCGGCTCCGTGAGGCGGGCGCCGGCCGTCAGGGTCGCGCGCCTGGACCAGGACGTCCCCCTCTCCTCGGACCGCGCGGTCTTCGATGTGGTCGCGGAGGGGCTCGAGGACCTCGGCGACCTCGTCAAGGCCTATCACCACGCCGCGGTCGCTGTGGCCGAGGAGGCGACGCCAGTCGCGCTCGACCGCCTGGGCCGGCTACAGCACGAGCTCGAGGAGCGGGATGGCTGGCGCCTCGAGCAGCGGGTGGAGCTCGTGCTCGCCCGGCTCGGCCTCCCGGCGGATGCGGTCGTGGACACCCTGTCCGGCGGGTGGCGGCGACGCGCGCTGCTCGCGCGCGCATTGGTCGGCCAGCCGGACGTGCTCCTGCTCGACGAGCCCACCAACCACCTCGACGTCGAGGCCATCGCCTGGCTCGAGACCTTCCTGGCCGACTACCCTGGCGCGCTGGTCTTCGTGACGCACGACCGCGCGTTCCTCCAGCGTCTCGCCACCCGCATCGTGGAGCTCGACCGAGGGCGGCTCACGTCCTGGCCCGGCGACTACGCAACGTTTCTCCGCAAGAAGGAGGAGTGGCTGGCCAACGAAGCGATCCAGCGGGAGAAGTTCGACAAGCGCCTGGCCGAGGAGGAGGCGTGGCTGCGGCAGGGGGTCAAGGCGCGACGCACGCGAAACGAAGGCCGCGTGCGGGCCCTGTTCGCCATGCGCGAGGAGCGGGCCGCGCGACGCGAGCGCGTCGGCACGGCCCGCCTGCAGGTCGAACTCGCGGACCAGTCGGGCAAGGTCGTCTTCGAGGCGGACCGTCTGACGAAGACCTTCGGCGACGTGCCGGTCGTCCGCGAGTTCTCCGCGCGAGTCATGCGGGGCGACCGCATCGGGCTCATCGGGCCGAACGGCGCGGGCAAGACCACCCTGCTCCGCCTGCTCCTCGGCGACCTCACGCCCGACGTGGGCGAGGTGCGTCGCGGAGCCAACGTCCAGGTCGCCCACTACGACCAGCAGCGCGAGCAGCTCGACCCGGATCGCAGCGTGTTCGACACGGTCGGCGACGGCAATGACACCGTGACGGTGAACGGCTCGTCCCGGCACGTGCAGGGCTACCTGCGCGATTTCCTGTTCCCATCGGAGCGGGCGCGATCGCCGGTCAAGGCCCTGTCCGGCGGCGAGCGCAACCGGCTGCTGCTCGCGCGCCTCTTCACGCGGCCGTCGAACGTGCTCGTCCTCGACGAACCCACCAACGACCTCGACATCGAGACGCTGGAACTGCTAGAGGACCGGCTCATGGAGTACCCGGGCACGGTGCTGCTGGTCAGCCACGACCGGGTGTTCCTCGACAATGTCGTCACCAGCACGTACGCCTTCGAGGGCGACGGACGCGTGGTCGAGTCCGTCGGCGGCTATCAGGACTGGGTGCGCCAGAAGGCCGCCGAGGCCGCGCTGGCCGGCGCCGCCGCGACGTCATCCGGCGGACGGGCATCCCAGGTCCCGGCGCCGAAGGCCCCTCTCCAGACGCCCGGCCCCGCCGCGGCGCGCAAGCGCCTCGGGTTCAACGAGCAGCGGGAACTCGAACGCCTGCCCGCCCTGATCGAGGTGCTGGAGGCCGAGGAGCGTACGCTCGACGCGACCATCGCCGGACCGGAGTTCTACAAGGAGCCCGCCAGCACCATCGAGCGCACGCTGGCGCGCCGCGAGGACGTCAGATCGGAACTGCTGGCCGCCTACGCCCGCTGGGACGAGCTCGAAACACGCACGCCCGACACACGCAGTTGACCGCCGCACGTCGGCCGGTTCGCGATGAGCCGCCACACCGGCCCCCTCCGGAGGTCTCCATGCCCCGCTCCGCCACCCGCTCGCGGACTGCCCTGCTCGTGCTGGCCCTGGTGCTCGCCTGCCCCGTCCTCCTGATGCACACGGGCCTGGCGCAGGCACCGGCCCAGGTGACCTCACCGGAGAAGTTCTTCGGGTTCCAGCTGGGCGCCGACCGGAAGATCGCCCGCTGGGACCAGATCGTCGAGTACTTCGGCACGCTCGAGAAGCAGAGCCCGAAGATCAAGATCGTCAACATGGGCCCTTCGACCGAGGGCCATCCGTTCCTGCTGGTCATCGTGTCGTCGCCGGCCAACCTGGCCAACCTCGCGACGCCTTCCAGACGAACATGGTCGAGTCGCAGTACATGGCCAGGATCATGTTCACGGACTGGGCGCCGCAGGCCTACGTCGATCACCATCACATGGGCAGCTACGGCGCACGCATCTACGTGCCTCCCTACGCGGAGCCCATTCGCCCGCTCGCGGATCCGCTCATCTGGCGGGAGCACAGCTGGTACGTCATGGGACCGCCGTGTCCTGCCCGATGCGACGCGCAAGCTGCTCGAGCGCGGTGCGCCCGACTGCAGGAGAAGGCGCACCGAGTGCGAGCAGGAGGTATCGGCCGGCGCGCACCGCCAGAACCGGCCCGTTGAAACCGTCCTCGCCTTCGAACCCGCCATCCGTTCCGGGAACCGACAGGTCCGTGGCCGGCTTGCCAGTACCAGACAGGAACCGGCGGTAGGTCGCGAGCGCCTGCGTCGCGGCCTCGGCAGTCTCCGGACCGACGACCAGCAGGCGGTACTCCGCGCGACCGGACCTGTACTTCGCCTCGAAGGCATTCGACAGGGAGCTCTGGCCGAGCACGTCCTTCGGGATGTAGCCGATGCCGTGCGGCAGCAGGTGCTCGGGGGGAAACCACGAGAGCTGGGGCGGCGCCTCACCGGCCTCCCCGATCTTCGCCGCGATCGAGGCCGCGAGCCGCTGCATCGCCTCCTGCGTGGCCGGCTGCTCGTCGAACGCCGTGATCTTCACGTAGTGCGGCCCCGCCCAGAAGCTGAGCGCCGAGCCGGCCAGGACGCCCTCGACGCCGACGGGGATCGTTCGGCCCTCCATGACGCGCTCCTGCGCGAAGATCCCGAACGCGTTCACGGCGTCCTTCATCGTGAACACGTCCGCCACGAGCTCGCGCTCACCGCTCCTGAACCGGGCCGAGACCGCTTCTCGAAACCCGAACGCCAGGTAGTTCTCCGCTGCGCCGTTGATCAGTTCCCACAGGGTGGCGGCGCTGGCCGTCTTCGGCGTCCCGTCGGGACGCCACCCCGGGACCTCGTCGTTCGTCGGGAGCAGGACCAGCAACGCGGAGGTCCGGGCGGGAGCGGCCGATGCCGCGGCGGGCACGGCGTCGGACGGCGCGGGGCTCTGCTCCTTTCGCCCACACGAGACCAGCCCACACGCGAGGACCGCCGCGATCAGGGGAGCGGGACGCACTCGAGCCATCAAGCACCCTCCCGCGCGGATGATGGACCTCGGCGTGCGGGGGTGTCAACGCCGTGTGCTCCTCCGGCAGTGACGCCAGGTTCAGCGACTCGACACCGTGGCGTATCGGAACCGTGGGGGCGCGTCGGTGCCCGCAAGTGCGTGCGCCGCGGCAGCGGTCAGGCGGACCACCCGTTCGATCTTGTCGAAATCCAGGCGGTCGATCGTGTCAACGGGTTCGTGGTAGCCGGGATGAAACCCGCCGAAGAGCCACACGGCGGGAATGCCCTTCTGGAGAAAGGGCAGGTGATCGCACCGGAACAGGGCGCGCATCGAGGAATCGCGATCGAACTTGTCGCTGAGCGAGAGTCCGGCACCCGCCGCCTCGCGCCGCAGCAGCGCGGCGAGGTCGGGGCTGAACGTGCCGCCGACCACGTTCAACTGATCCGACCGGCCTGCCGTGATCTCGTAGGCCCCGAGGCTCTCGGGCGTGTGTTCCTCGGGACGACCGATCATGTCCAGGTTGAGCACGGCGCGCGTGGTGGCCAGTGGGCGCAGCGGGTGGGCCACGTAGTGGTAGGACCCGAGCATCAACTGCTCCTCCGAGCCGAACGAGACGAAGAGCACGCTCCGCGCCGGGCGTGGGCCTGCGGCGAGCCGCCGGGCCACTTCCAGCATGGCCACCGTGCCCGAGCCGTTGTCGTTCGCACCCGGGTACGGCTTGCCGTTCTGCCCGCCCAGGTGGTCGTAGTGTGAGGTCACGAGGATTGTCTCCTCGCCCAGTCGAGGGTCGGCGCCGGGCAGGAGCCCGGCCACGTTCCAGGAGGCGCGCGGATCGCTGGCCGCCTTCACCGCGCGCACCGAGACGGAGACACCGTCGATCACGCGCGACGCCGGGCGCATCGTGGACTCGATCGCGCGCTGCCAGTCCGCTGGGGTGCGGCCCGTCGCCTGCAGCAGCGCAGCCGCCGCATCCGCAGGCAGCGTCACGCGCGGGATCCGGAGTTCGCTCGAGGCCAGCGCCTGAGGCGGGGCGTTCGCGCGATCAGGAGCCCTCGGCGCCGACCGGTGCGCGTTGACGGGCTCGGTCACGATGAGCAGAGCCGCGGCGCCGTGCTGCTGCGCGTTCCACGTCTTCGTCCACGCGTTGGCGTGCAACGTGAAGCCCGTCCCATGGAAGGCCGATCCGGGATCGTCTTCGCGCGGTTCGTGGTCGAACACGAGCACCGCCTTGCCGCGCACGTCCACGCCCGCGTAGTCGTCGTATCCGAACTCGGGCGCCGTGATGCCGAATCCCGCGAAGGCCACGTCGAGCGAGAGGTCGATCCCGCGCGCGGGTTCTGGAAAGAACGTCGCCACTGGTGGGAAGCGCCGCTCCCCGCCTGCCCCGCGGACGACGACCACCGAGCGCTCGCGATCCAGCCGCAACGGCACGAGGTCGAACCGCTGCAGGTACGAGTCGCCGTCGATCGGTTGCAACCCTGCCTTGCGCATCTCCGTCGCCAGGAACCACGCAGCAGCGTCCGCACCGTCCGTCAGCGACGCACGACCGTCCAGCGGGGGTGAACAGAGAAACTCGAGATCGGCGCGCATGCGCCCGCGGCCAGGTCCGGCCGTGGACGGCGGCTGGGCCAGCACTTCGACGACGACGAGGACGGTCAACGCCAGCGAGAGTGGTCGAGGCACCGCGGCTTGCCCTCCATGAGGTGGCCTGACGGCGTCCGCTGACCGTCATTCGGCCCCCAGGTGCCCCATGATAGCGAAAGCGCGCCCGGCCTCGACAGGCGTATGATCCGCGGTGCAGGAGGACACCATGGCCAAGAAGCGCGAGCCATCCGACGCCGTGTACAAGATCGTGGAAGTGGTGGGCACCAGCGCAGCGTCGTGGGAGGACGCCGCGAAGCAGGCGATCGAAACCGCGTCGAAGACCTTGCACGACCTCCGCATCGCCGAAGTCGTCAAGATGGACATGAAGGTCGACGGCGGCAAGGTCGTCGCCTATCGCACCCGCGTGCTCCTGTCGTTCAAGTATCAGGCCTGAGCCCACCGGAACACAGGGGCCGGTTGCCGCTCAGGGCACGGCCCCTGCGCGTCCGATCCGGAACAGCAGAAAGGCCGTCTGCTGCGTGGCGTTGAAATTGTCGTCGCTGACCAGCACGAGCGACGCGCTGCCGTCTGCCAGGCGCGGGCCGAGCGTCATCCCTTCGAAGTTGTCGAGCGCCGCCAGCCGGGCGCTCAGGCCCTGCACGTCGTCGAGGTCGAGCACGAGGCGCTTGGTCGCCGGCGTGACGGACGGCGCGTTGCGCAGCGACGGAATTCCAGAGACGTCGTCCGCGCCGGCGATCGAGACCTCGTAGATCCGGATGCGGTTGCGCCGCCGACCCCCGCTGCCCTCGACGTAGCTGCGCTCGAGCGCCAGCAGGTGGTCGTCACTCAGGGCCAGCAGCTCGACGAGGCCATTGATCGACAGGGTGGGAGTGAACTCACGGCCCGCCACGGCATCCAGGGGGTAGACGAACTGGCGGCCCGGGACCCATGTGCCGTCCGCCGCGCGTCGATACTCCAGAATCCGCGTGCGCGCCCCCCGCTCCTCCGTGGCCGGCTCGTCATCCTGGGCCAGCGGGGACTCCGCGCCGACAAACAGCGTCTTCCCGCCCGGGACGACGGTGAGGCTCTCGAAGCCGGCATTGCGCCGCGTGCCCACCGTGATGGGTCCGCTCGGCGACGTCGCGAACGCGGGTGGCAACGAGGTCGAACCCAGGAACCTGCCCTCGAGATCGTAGGCCAGTACGGCTGTCGGCAGCCGCGGACTCCTGTCGCCGTCGCCTTCGGTCGTGACCAGCAGGCCGCCGTCCGGTGCGACGGCGATGGCTTCGAGGTCCACCGTCTGGGGTTCCGGCTCCGGCGATGTCGGCGCGCGCCCCCCGAGGGCGATCACCTGCGTCGGGACCACACGAAACGATGCGCCCTCCCCCTCCAGCGTGAACTCGTACGCGCGGGTCCGATCCCGCGCATCGCTCACGCCGAGGATCGCCCCGCTCGTGCCGTGGGGGGTCAACCCCGAGATGCCTCCGATCGCCTGAGGTTCGTTCGCCACGCGGGCCTCGCGCGGGAGGATGTACTCGCCGGCCAGCGACAGCGAGAGCCCGCCAGTGCCGACGGCGGCGCCTGTCTCGCGGGCAGCCTCGGGCTCGGTCACCGGCCGCACCGGACCGCACGCGCCGGCCCCGACCGCGCACCCAAGAACCAGCCCGATCAGGCCTCGTCGCAGCATCGGGGCGGAGTCTAGCACCATCGGCGACTACTTCAGGTAGGGTGCAAGGGCGGGCACCGCTGCCAGGAGTTCATCGGCGACGAGGGCGCCGAAGACCTCGCTCGCCTTGCGAGAGAGATGCGTCGTGTCGGGCGTCCCGTCCGCCTTCGGCACGTTGAACTCGGATGCCCGGTCGGCGCCGAGTTCGTCGAGCAGCGCGATGCTCCGCCCATGGAGATCCACGAGTGGGACGTTGCGCTCGGCCGCGACCGCCCTGGCTGCCTCGACGTATGGTCCGAGGTCGGAGTGAATCCGCCCGTCCTCGCCGAACAGACGACGCGTGATCGAGGTCACGATCACCGGCTGGCTGCCCGCGGCGCGGGCCTCGTCGACGTAGCGCCTGAGGTTCGCCCGATACGTGGTGCCCGGATCCGTCTCGCGGTCGGCGCCCTTGCCCGGCATGTCGTTGTGGCCGAACTGGATCAGGACGTAGTCCGCACGTGACGTGAGTGCCGCCTTCCACAGGCCCTCGTCGAGATAGCTCTTCGAGCTGCGGCCGTTGCGCGCCAGGTTGATGCAGTCGGCACGGTCCTTCAGGCGGGCCTTGAAGCCCTGTCCCCAGCCGCTCTCGTCAGTCACCGTCGAATCGCCCACGAGGACGATGCGCACGCGCCAGGTCGGGGCCGTCACCGCGCCCGCACCTGCGGCTGCCAGCGACCGGCCGGCACCGCGGTCCGGGGCCGGCGACCCGGGTGGCGATCCTGCCGAGGCCGCGCTGGTCGGCACCCACGGGGCCACCGCGTGAAACGACCAGACAGGCCCTGCGATCAGGCCAGTCGGGGTCACCGCATTCACGCGCCAGTAGTAGGTCGTGCCCTCGGTGAGCCGGCCGGGATCGAACTGGGTGGTCGTGGTCTCGGCGCGGAACCGCGGTGGAGCCACCGTATCGAAGGCGACGCGATACGCGGTCGCGTTCCTCGCGCCCGCCCATCGCAGGATCGTCCCCTGCGCGCTGACCTCGAGGTCGCCGTGTTCCGGGCGCGGCGTGCTGGCGAACGGCAGCACGGCGGGCATGGTTTCCTCCGGGTCCCACGCCTGCCGGAACGTCCAGGCCGGCGTGATGTCCCTGGCGCGCGGGGCGCCCTGGGCGTTGTCCAGGTTGTCGGCAAACCACGCGAACGCCTCGCCGTCGCGTCGGTTGTTCGCGAAGAAGTACCGCGCGGGCCACCGGTAGGTACTCTCGGCCGACGGGCGGTAGATCGGCCGGTCCGCCATGTTCGCCGAGAACCGGTTGTCCAGCAGGAAGAACTGGCCGTCGCGGTTGTTGCGCCCGAGCGGGAACCCGGGCACGCCGTCGAAGGAGGATCGACGGATGACGAACTTCTGATCCGGGTCCCGGCTCCCGTCGTGCCAGATCCCCGCCGTCAGGCTGTGGGAGAAGAAGCGGCTGTTGGTGATGTAGCACCAGCCGCGCGGACACACGAAGTCCACCCACCCCTCGAAGGAGCAGTCCGCGTGGTAGTACATCCCGTTGCCCGTGTTCCACAGGCTCAGCGTGTCGCCACCGTCCGCGACGAC
Organism: uncultured Vicinamibacteraceae bacterium; assembly: GCA_964387935.1. Classification (GTDB taxonomy): domain Bacteria; phylum Acidobacteriota; class Vicinamibacteria; order Vicinamibacterales; family JAFNAJ01; genus CAYLZN01. Next base: position 10,778 of record CAYLZN010000040.1, read on the forward strand.
GCTGGCGTGCACCAGCGTGATGCGCGTGGCGATGCCGCCGCTGCGGATGGCGAACTGGTGGTCGTGGTCCCCGTGCAGGCTCCCGTAGTTGTTGTGAATCGTCAGGTTCCCGATGAACACGTCCGTCACATCGTCACCGATGTTGACCACGGCTGCGCCCCAGTCGTCTGGATGCGCGGCACGCCAGTGCTTGCGCAGCTCGGCAAAGACGATGCGCGTCTTCTCGCGGTCCTCGCCGACGATGGCGATGTGGCTGGAGCGGATGAAGACCTTCTCCGCGTAGGAGCCGTTCTTCACGAGGACGAGGCGGAGGCGGGTGTTGTCGCGGGGAATCGTGTCGAGCGCCGCCTGAATGGTGCGGAACGGCGTGCTGCCGTCCTGTGCGACGATGAGGTCGGCGCGTTCATGTGGGGGGGCCGGCGGTGGAGTCTCCGTGCGTGGCGCGGGCGGCGAAGCCAGCAGCAGGGACAGGACAAGGGGGGCGAACGCAGCCACGGGTGCGGAACGCATGCTGGGTCATCCTACCCCGGTCCCCGGCACCTGGCACTGGGCACCGCAAGTAAACTGTCTGTTCGTATGTTCTGTTCCCCAGCTCTCGCCTCCCGGATCGACCGCGCCGAAGGACGCCTCTGCGCCGGCATCGCCCGGGCGATCGGCGCCCGCGCGCCCGACCTGCGAAGTGACGTGTTCGAGATCGCCGGAGGGGTCGCGGTCTTCGCCGGACCCGGCTCACCCACCAACAAGATGATCGGGATCGGCTTCGATGGCCCCGTGGACGAATCGGAACTGGCGCACGTCGAGCGCCTGTTCGCCGAGCGTGAGGCGCCGCTGCAGGCCGAAGTCGCGACGCTGGCCGATCCCGGGCTCCCAGCGCTGCTCGTCGGGCGGGGCTATCGACCTGCCGGGTTCGAGAACGTACTGGGTCACGACCTTCGCGCGCTCGAGGCGCCGTCGGTACCGGCCGTGTCGATCGAGCGCGCGAGTCCCGAGACGCTGGCGGCCCTGACCGACGTGATCGTGCAGGGATTCGCGTGTCCGGACGATCAGGGCGTGGGTGGTGATGCCGTCCCGCCTTCGGAGGAACTCCGCCACTGGTTCCAGTTGACCATGAGCGTGCCGGGGTTCGAGGGGTTCCTGGCGCACCTGGGCGATGCGCCGGTGGGGGGAGGCTCGCTTCGCCTCGACGCGCGGATCGCGCAGCTGGCGGGCGCGGCCACGCTCCCCGCGTTCCGCCGTCGAGGTGTCCAGACGGCGCTGCTGCGCTGGCGCCTCGCCCACGCGCGCGCCTCCGGTTGCGACGTCGCCGTCGTCACGACTCAGCCCGCGTCGAAGTCCCAGCAGAACGTTCAGCGAGAGGGATTTCAGTTGCTCTACGCCCGGCAGTTGCTCGTCAAACAGCCCTGATCGCTTGCGCGGCGCACCACATCGGACACAGGGGCCGAGGTCACGTCTCGGGTGGAACCACGACCACCGTGTCGGGACCGTGCCCGGCCGGGACGAGAGACCGCAACCCACGGTCGAACGTCGCGATGCGCCCTCGGTGGCGAATGGCGAGCCCGACCAGGTGGGCGTCTGTGACCTGCTGGTGGCCCACGATGCGATCGAGCGCAACGTTCTTCGAATCCGCGAAGCGGAGATCGTCGGCCCAGAAGCGATGGCCCGGCAGCGCGGTGATCCGGCGCAGGAGTGCGGCCGCTTCCTGCGGCGACACCGCGGCTGGCACCACGCGGGCATTGCAGGACACCCGGACGAATCCCAGCTCGACGAGAGGCGTCGTGGCCCAGCCCGCGCGGGTGTGCCGCGCGAACCACGCGTGCGCGGCCGCGTGGTGCACGTGATTGGGCCAGGCGAGCGCGACGAGCAGGTTGACGTCGAGCAGCGAGACCATCAGGCCTCGTCCAGGGCGTCGCGGACCATGTCGGGCGTGAGCGGCCGACTGTCGGCGGGCACGTCGAAGACGGGGAACGCTCCGGCGGTGACGACCGTGCGGGCAGGATTCAGTGCACGTCGGGCCAGCCGCGAGAGGATCTTCCCCACGCTGGTGCGCTCGATGGCCGCCAGGCTCCTGACGGCCTCATAGATGTCGTCGTCGAGATGCACCGTGGTCCTCATGGGTCGAGGATAGCATCTCCGCATCATGATGTCATGATGCGCGACCATGCGTGCCCGGGTGGCCGCTCCCGGGTTGACAACGCGGTTCCCGCCCGCAATCATCGGCCTCCGGTTCGCCACGTCCGAGGGGAGGATTCGATGCGGGAGTTCCTGCCGGCGCCCGCGCCGCGGTGTGCCGCACGCCGCCTCGCGCTGCTCGCCTGTGCCGCGGTCGGCTTGCTCGCGACGTCTGAGGCCGTCGCGGCGCGCCGCCTCACGCCCGCCGACTACCACACGCTCCGCGCGGTCGGGGACGTCGCCGTCGCGCCGGACGGCTCGCGCCTCGCCTACACCGTGCGTCAATACGACGGGCCGGGGCGGCCCGCGACCAGCGTCTGGCTGCGGACACTGCCTTCCGGCGCCCCGACCAGGGTTGGCGGCGACACAGACCGCGGCCGCAGTCCACTCTGGTCGCGCGACGGCCGGCACCTGGCCTTCCTCGGCAGCATCGGCGGCCGCAGCGGACTTCACGTCGTCAACGCCGACGGGTCCGGTGTCCGGTTCCTGGCGGCCGTGCAGGGGTCCAACAGCCCGATCACCCACGAAGGCGCCGCCATCGCCTGGGCGCCCGACGGCCGCCGGATCGCCTTCGTCTCCGCGACGCCAGGTCCTGAGACGGCCGACGCCACGGGCGATCCCGTCGTCATCACGCGCTACAAGTACAAGCCGGACGCCGCCGAGGGTCTCACCCGCTTCAACGACAATCGCCGTCGCCACCTCTTCGTCGTCGATCTCGCCACGACCACCGTCAGCCAGCTCACCGACGGCGAGTTCGACGAGTGGGCCATCGACTGGGCGCCGGATGGCCAGGAGATCGTCTTCGTCTCGAATCGCGACCCCGACGCCGACCGCGTGTACAACCCGGACATCTTCACCGTGCGTGTGGCCGACCGCGCCATCCGTCGCGTCACGGCAACCGAGAGCGCCGAGTTCCAGCCCCGGTGGTCGCCAGGCGGCACCCGCATCGCCTTCCTGGGGACGTCGCGCGGCGTGACCGATCTCGAGACGCAGATGGAGGACACGCACGTCTGGCTGATCGGACGTGACGGGTCGGACCGTCGCGAGGTGGGGGCCGCGATCGACAACCGCCAGGACGAGGCCCGATTCTCGTCCGACGGCCTGTTCCTCTACTGTCTGGTCGAGGATGGCGTGTCGGATTCGCTGTTCCGGCTGCCGGTCGGCGGCGGCCCGCCCGAACGCGTCGTGGCCGAGATCGGTCGCCTGACGGCCTGGGCGCAGGCGGGCGCCACGCTCGCCTACGTGCTCTCCACTCCCGCGGACTACGCGCAACTCTACGTGCGCGAAGGGACAGGTCCCTCGCGCCGCGTCACGTCACTGAACGACATGGCCTTGCGCGACGTCGATCTTGCCCCCGTCGAGACGTTTCGCTTCGTCAGCAACGACTTCAAGTTCCGGGTCGAGGCGCTGCTCACGAGGCCCCTCGGGCAGTCGACGCAGGAGCGCTCGCATCCGATGGTCGTGGTGATCCACGGCGGTCCGCACGGACGGCAGGGGCCGGCGTTCGACTACCGGGCCCAGGTCTACGCCGCTCGCGGCTGGGCCGTCCTGATGGTGAACTTTCGCGGCTCGACCGGTTACGGCCAGGCCTTCGCGGACGCGGTCTTCGGCGACCAGAACGGCGCAGAGGCCCAGGACGTGCTGTACGGCGTCGCCGCGGCGCTGCGGCGGAATCCCTGGATCGACGCGTCGCGCGTAGCCGTCGAGGGCGGCAGCTACGGCGGGCAGCTCACCTGCTGGCTCGTCACGCAGACAGCGATGTTCAGGTCGGCCATCGCGCGCGCCCCCATCACCAACATCATCAGCTACAACTACATGACCTACTACAACATGTACGAGCAGATGACCTGGGGCCAGCTCCCGCACCAGGGCAACCTCATGGACGTGCTCTGGGAGCGATCGGCGCTCAAGCACGTCGCCAAGGTCCGCACGCCCGTCATGCTCGTGCACGGCGAGAACGACAACGACGTGCCCATCGCGGAATCGGAGCAGTTCTACATCGGGCTCAAGGACGTCGGCGTCGAGACCGTCATGGTGCGCTACCCGCGCGAAGGTCACGGCATCACCGAGGCGAAGCACGTGGTGGACTGGCTCGAGCGCAGCCTGGCGTGGCACGAGCGCCACCTCGCGCGGACACGGCCATGACCCGGCTCCGCCTCACCCTGGCCGCAGCGCTCGCACTGATCCTGGGTGCCACAGCACAGGCTCAGCCTCCGCCTGCCCTGGCCCCACCCAATGACGTGGCGGACGTGCAGCTTCGAGACGGCGTGATTCAGCTCCGGTATCACGGGGAACTCGTGTTCGACGGGCGCGTCTCGAATCCGACGGCCCTGGTGTCCGTCACGCCGTCGGTGGCGCGCACCGCCGACCGTGTGGACCAGGCGATCGCCTTCCATGCCGCCCGCCGCGGGGCGCCGCTGGAGCTCACGGGCACGATCACCGGCAGCGACGAGGCCTTCCCGGCGGAATCCGACCGCCCCACCGTGGCCCGCCCGATCGTCCGCCACGCGTCGGGCCTCAGTCGCAGCCTCCTCAACCAGGCCGTGTACGACCGCCGCTGGGACTGGGTCCTGTCGGTGGACGACCAGCCGCGGACTACCGTCCGCATCGTCCCGACCGGTGACGGGCCGGCCCGCCGCACGTTCACGCTGCAGGCCACGGGCTCCGAGATCGTGCTGCGCTTCAGGCCCCGCTTCTACCAGCGCCACCGCGGGCTGGGCGCGTTCGAGCCGTGGACCTATCGCGTCTGGCCGCATCCCATCGTCGGCTGGTGCTCGTGGTTCGCGTTCTTCGACAAGGTGACCGAGCGGGACATCCGGCACACGGCCGACGTGCTCGCCGAGGTCCTGGCGCCGTACGGGTACGAGTACCTGCAGATCGACGACGGGTATCAGCGGGCGACGGGGCTGCCGGAGTTGTGGCTGACGCCCAACGAGAAGTTTCCGAGCGGGCTGCCGGCGCTGGCGAACCACATCCGGAGCCGGGGTCTGAAGCCGGGCATCTGGACGAACGCCACGTTCTCGCAGACCGAGTACGCCAACGCGCACAAGGAGTGGTTCGTTCGCGACGCGAGCGGGCAGGTGGCGCGCGGCAACTGGATCGACCATCCCGTGGACGCCACGGTACCGGCCGCGCTCGACGCCCTCGTGCGGCCCATCTACCGCGGCCTGCGCCAGATGGGGTGGGAGTACTTCAAGCTGGATGCGCTGCGGCACCTCCGCTACGAGGGCTACAACAGCTTCCGCGATCACTTCGCGTCGCCATCGCTCGATCCCGCCCGGGCCCTGCGTCGATACGTGGCGGCGGTGCGGGATGAAATCGGCCGTAACCAGTTCCTGCTCGCGTGCTGGGGCGTGCGTCCCGAACTGATCGGCCTGGTGGACGGGTGCCGCCTCGGCACGGATGGCTACTCGTACGCCGGCCTCGCGCAGTTCAACTCGTTCAACAACGTGGTGTGGCGCAACGACCCGGACCACATCGAGTTGAGCGACCGCGAAGCCTGGCGCTCCACGATGGTCACCTCGCTGACGGGGTCGCTGTTCCTGCTGACCGACAAGCCAGAGCGGTACCGGACCCCCTTCGTGGAGCCCGCCAAGCGCACCGCTCCGGTGCTGGTCACGCTGCCAGGACAGCTCTACGACGTCGATCCCTCGCGCTCGTCCGCGCTGGCCCGTGTCGATGGCGAGGTGAGCGGGCGTGACCCCAAGCCCTTCGATGCCGGGCTCACGCCGGCCGTGGACCTGTTCCTGCTCGAGATCAACCGGCCCTTCGAATCGTGGGTCGTGCTGGGGCGGACGGGGGAACAGGTGACGCGGATTGCCTTCGCGGATCTCGGGCTCGATCCGGCCAAGCGGTACCTCGTGTTCGAGTTCTGGGGCCAGGAGCTGCTGGGGAGTTTCACGGAGGCCTTCGCGCCCGGCGCCCTGCCGGCGCGGAACGCGCAGGCGTTCGTCATCCGCGAACTCCTGAACCGCCCGCAGCTCGTGGCCACGAGCCGTCATGTGACTGGGGGCGGCGTGGACCTGCGCGACGTCTCCTGGAGCGACAGCGTCCTCACGGGACGCAGCCAGGTCGTCGCCGGCGATCCCTACGAGGTCTTCGTGACCGAGCCGCCCGGGTGGGTGCTGACGGCGTTTCGCTGCGAGGGCGCGGAACCGCTGCCCGCGACGCGTCGGTCAGGACTGGTCGCGTCCGGGTGTCGCACGTCGCGGACGGGTGACGTCGTCTGGCGAGCCGGGTTCGCGCGGCGCTGATGCCGGCTTGCGGCCGGCGGCTGGCGGCCGGCGGCTGGCGGCCTGCGGGCTGCGGCTGGCGGCCTACGTGCGGCGCGAGACGAACGTGCCTCGCGGCTCGGAAAAGTCGAGCGTCAGGAACTCCAGGCCGATGGTCGCACGCCCGTGCGCCGCGCCGCTCGCGCCGCGACAACTGACGACGCGGGCCACGGCGCTCAGCAGCGGACCCTCTACCTTCACGACCTGGTCGATCGGCAGGGGCTCCCGCACCAGCACGCACATGCCCAGCGGGGAGAGATCCTGAATCGTGGCCGGACAGGGCGAAGTTGCCCGCTGCGCGAGGAGCTGGATCTCGCCGCCGTGAGTGAACCGTGGCAGGACGCGCTGATCCCCGCCGCACCGTTCCACCCGTGCCGGCGACAACAGCGGGCTGCCGCACTGCGCGCACCGATCGCCGGGGACGGGAAGGCCGGGGTGCACGGCGCGGCAGAAGCAGCAGTGGACCCTGTCGTCACGGTCCGCGGCCTGCGGATCGGGCGTCGCGTGGACCGGCGTGGCGGGCCTCGCACGCTCGAAAGGCCCGCGGCTCACGCTCGCCGTCGACTGGCGCGCCTGCAGGCTGCGGTCGTACTCGGCGCGCTGCGCCGGGTGGCTCAGGACGGCGTAGGCTTCGTTCAGAAGGGCGGCGGTTTCGTGGTCGCCGCCGAGGTCGGGGTGCTGTTTGAGCTTCAGCATCAGGGCCGCGTAGCTGGACCTGATGACCGGCAGCGGCGCGTCCGGCTGCACGCAGAGCACCCGGTAGTAGTTGCGACGGTTTCTCATCGCCAGTGTGGACCTTGGCAAGACGCTTGCCGCCTGGCCGCGTCAGGCCTCCGTGCAGAACCGTCATGCTGCAAGGATGGCCCGGCGGTCCTCGTCGCCGGGACCCGGCCCGCCCTCACAGTTTCACCGTGTCGCTGACGGATTTGTAATCACCGGTTCTCGGTTGTCGGTCATCAGTTTTCGGTTTTCCGGTGCTGGCAACTGGAAACTGGTAACTGGTAACTGTCTCAGTGCATCCCCGACCCGCCCTTGAGGGCCGACACGATGCCGTTGACGACCGCCTTGGCGTCGCCGAAGACCATCAGCGTCCGGTCCGCGTAGTAAAGCTCGTTGTCGATCCCGGCAAAGCCCGGGTTCATCGTGCGCTTGATGGCCAGGCACGCGCGGGCCTTGTCTGCATCGATGATCGGCATGCCGTAGATCGGGCTCGACTTGTCGTGGCGCGCCGCGGGGTTGACCACGTCGTTGGCGCCGATGACGAGGCACACGTCGCACTGCGGCATCTCGGGGTTGATCTCGTCCATCTCGACGAGCTTGTCGTACGGGATGTCGGACTCGGCCAGCAGCACGTTCATGTGACCGGGCATGCGGCCGGCGACCGGGTGAATGGCGAACCGCACGTCCACCCCTTTCTTGGTGAGGATGTCGAACAGCTCGCGCACCCTGTGCTGGGCCTGGGACACGGCCATCCCGTACCCGGGCACGACCACCACGAGGCTCGCCGCCTCGAGCAGTTGCGCGGCGTCCTCGAAGGTCGCCGCCTTGTAGCTCTTCTGCTCGACGGTTCCCCCGCCAGTCTGCACCTGCCCGAACGCGCCGAACAGCACGTTGGTGAACGAACGGTTCATGGCGCGGCACATGATGACCGAGAGGATGAAACCCGACGATCCGTCCAGCGCGCCGGCGGTGATGAGCAGCTTGTTTTCGAGCACGAAGCCCATGGCCACGGCCGCGAGACCTGCGTACGAGTTCAGGAGCGAGATGACCGTCGGCATGTCGGCCCCGCCGATCGGGATGATGAGCAGCACGCCGAACAGCAGCGCCAGCACGACGATGATGACGAAGAGGTACCACCGCGTGGGGTCGTAGACCAGGTACAGCGATGACCCGATCGCAATCGCCAGCAGCGCCAGGTTGATGACGTTCTGCCCCTTGTAGACAATGGGGCGCGTCGGGATGACCTCCTGGAGCTTCCCGGCCGCCATCAGGCTGCCCGTGAACGTCAGGAAGCCCAGGATCACCTCGAAGGCGATCGCGGACATGCGGAACGTCGTCAGCTCGCCGGGCTCGCCGAGCCATAGCATGTACTTGGCGGTCCCCACCAGGCCCACGGCCAGGCCACCGAACGCGTGCGACAGCGCGGTTCGCTGGGGGACGGCGGTCAGCGGCACCCAGGACAACGGGACACCGATGAGCGTCCCGACGACGAAGGCCACCAGGATCCAGGTGTAGCTGACGATCTCGGGATGGAGCAGCGTCCCGCCGATGGCCAGGGCCATCGCGAGCGCGCCGGCGAAGACCCCGCGCCGGGCCGTCGTCGGGTGGCTGAGCCACTTCAACGACAGGATGAAGAGCCCGGTCGCGAGCAGGTAGGCGAACTGGATGAGGTTCTCGGTCATGACTCGCCCGGCCCGCGCTTCTTGAACATCTTGAGCATGCGGTCCGTGATGAGGAAGCCGCTCACGATGTTCGTCATGGACGCGGCCACGGCAATCGTGCCGAGGATCGTCGTCAGCGTGGTCTTCTGCTCGCCGGCGATGATGATCGACCCGACGACCGCGATCGCCGAGATCGCGTTGGTCAGGGACATCAGGGGGGTGTGCAGCAGCCGCGAGACGCCGCGGATCACTTCGAAGCCGATGAACGTGGCGAGCATGAAGACGAACAGCATCGACCACAGATCGAGCTCGTGCATCGTTCTCCTTTCGCGCGGGGGGCAGACCCGGTGACCGACCCCGCGCATTCTAGCGCAGTCCGGTGGCCAGGTGAGGGCAGGGTCGCCTATCATCGAGGCCGGAAGGACACCCCCGGCCCATGACCGACTCGATGCGAACGCACCCGCACACCCGTCTCACGATGGCGATGGCCATGCTCGCAACCGTGACCGCCCTGGTGGCCCAGGAGCCTCGACCGGGCACGCCCGCGACGCCGCCGGCCGTGACCGTCGTCCGCGCCGCCCGCCTCGTGGATGTGACGACCGGGACCGTGCAGCGCAACCGCCAGATCGTCGTCGAGGGCGCCCGGATACGCACCGTCGAACCGGCGGGCCCCGTCCTTCCGGGTGCGACCCTGGTCGATCTCGGCGATGCGACGCTCCTGCCAGGGCTCATCGACTGCCACACGCACCTCGCCGGCGAGAGCGGCAACTACTACGAGCAGTTGTTCCGGCGGTCGGCCATCGACGCGGCCGTCGGCGCCCATCGCTACGCACGACGGACGCTGGACGCCGGGTTCACCACGGTGCGCGACGTGGGAGCGCCCGAGTTCATCGACGTGGCGCTCCGCAAGGCCATCGAACGCGGCGACATCGCGGGCCCGCGAATCTTCGCCGCGGGGCTTGCCATCGGGTCCACCGGGGGCCATGCCGACACGTCCGGGTTCACGCCCTACCTGAAGTTCGAGGGCTTCAGCGGCATCGCCGATGGCGTCGAGGAGATCCGGCGCAAGGTCCGGTTCAACGTCAAGTACGGCGCCGACCTGATCAAGGTCGTCGCCACGGCCGGCGTCCTCTCGGAAGAAGAGTCCGTGGGCGCGCCCCAGTACACGCTCGAGGAGATGAAAGCCCTCGTCGACGAAGCGCACATGTGGGGCCGCAAGGTGGCCGCCCATGCGCACGGCACGGAGGGCATCGCGCGCGCGATCGAGGCCGGCGTGGACTCCGTCGAGCACGCCTCGCTCATCGACGACGAGGGCATCCGCCTCGCGAAGGCACGCGGCACCTACCTCGTCATGGACATTTACAACGACGATTACATCGTGGCGGAGTTCACCCGGCTCGGCTATCCGGATGCCATCATCGAGAAAGAGAAGAAGGTCGGCCGCGCGCAGCGCGAGAGCTTCAGGAGGGCATGGCAGGCCGGGGCGAAGATGGCCTTCGGATCGGACGCCGGTGTCTACCCGCACGGCCACAACGGCAGGCAGTTCGCCAAGATGGTGGAGTGGGGCATGACCCCGGTACAGGCCCTGCAGGCGGCCACGCTCCACGCGGCAGACCTCGTCGGGGCCAGCGACCGGATCGGCAGCCTGACCGCCGGCAAGCTGGCCGACCTCGTGGCGGTGCCCGGCGATCCCACCACCGACATCACCGCTCTGGAGCGTGTGGTGTTCGTCATGAAGGGCGGAACCGTCCACAAGCGCCCGCCGCACAGCGCCGCCACCCCGTCGGCGGCGCGCTGACCTCAGCGGGTGCGCGCGCCTGGCGTGCTCAGGTGCGAGAACGGCACCAGCCTGCGGCTGGCTTCGTCCCAGAGTGTCAGCGATACACAGGACAGGCTTTGGCCGAAGGTGAGGCGGGTGACACGCGCGCTCAGCTCCGGACGCTCGCGCATCGCCTGCTCGAGGTTGTAGTTCGGAATGCGCGGGTTGAGGTGGTGGATGTGGTGGAGCCCGATATTGCCGGTCAGCCACTGGAAGAGGCGCGGCAGCATGTAGTAAGAACTGCCTTCGAGCGCGGCGGCTTCATACTTCCATGCGGGATCGTGTTCCCAGTACGTGGGCTCGAACTGGTGCTGCACGTAGAACAGCCAGACGCCGATGATCGCGGAGAGCCACATGACCGGCAGGTAGATCAGCAGGAAGGGTCTCCAGCCCATGAACGCGATCATGGCCCCGACGAAGCCGGCCACACCGACGTCGGTCCACAGGATGCTGCGCCGCTCGCGCCGCCAGTCGGGCGGAATGATCGTCGGCAGGCGGTGAATGATGAAGAAGTGCAGCATGGGCCCGATGAAGAACAGGGCGAGGGGATGCCGGTAGAGCCGGTACTTGAATCGTCCCCACCAGTCTCGGTCCAGGTACTCGCTCACGGTGAGCGTCGTGATGTCACCGAAACCGCGATGGTCGAGGTTGCCGGACGTCGCGTGATGGATGGCGTGCGTCCGCTTCCAGTAGGCGTAGGGCGTCAGCGTCAGCACCCCGAGACCCGCGCCCACGAGGCCGGCAGCCCGCGACGACTTGAAGAACGCGCCGTGACCGCAGTCGTGCTGGAAGATGAAGAGCCGCACGAGGAGAAAGGCGGTCGGCACCGCGAGCGCGAGGGTCAGGACGTACGAGACACGCAGGCTGGCGTACATCAGGGCCCAGGCGGCCACCACGAGCACCAGCGTGCTGACGAGTTGCCACACGCTTCGCCAGGCCTCCGGCTCGCGGTACGGCGCCAGGCGTGCGGCGAGCGATGCCGCGGCATTCGTCGGGGGCGGCTGGAGGTCGGGAGCCACCGCAGGCGACTCCATCAGGGTGGAGGACATCCGTTGATCCTATCGTCGGGCCCGCGGGCGGAGTGTCACCGTTGTGTCTGAATTGACCGTGGCGTTGGACGAGGCCAGGGGCGGCTGCCCCTCGAACGACCGAAATCGGCACCGTGCGCCAGTTCGGACGCGGGCAGGGTATGATCGCGGCCCGAGGTCCTGTTGAGTCCGATCCTCTCCTTCCCCCTGTTGTCCCTTGGCGGCGCCCTGCGCCGGCTCGCTCCATTGGCCCTGGTCCTGGTTGCCACCGCACCGACGCCCGCGCAAGATCCGCCGCCAACACCACCGGCTGCGCCTGCGGCCCCCGCAGCGCCGGCACCGCCCGCACAACCGGCTGGGGGCGAGCACGTCCTGGTCGGCGCGGGCGATATCGCCAAGTGCGAGATCATCGGTGGCGCGGCGGCCACCGCCCGGGTGCTCGATCGGATACCGGGAACGGTCTTCACGGCAGGCGACAACGCCTACGAGGATGGCTCCGAGGAGAACTTCGCCAAGTGCTACGAGCCCACCTGGGGCCGGCACAAGGCTCGCACGCGCCCGTCGCTGGGCAACCACGACCTGAAAACCGACAACGGCGGGCCCTACTTCAAGTACTTCGGCGAGAACGCCGGCCCTGTCGGCAAGGGCTACTACAGCTACGACCTCGGCGAGTGGCACATCGTCGTGCTGAATAGCGCCATCGACATCGGCCCACGGTCGGATCAGGGCAAGTGGCTGGTGGCGGACCTGGCGGCCAACAGGCGGGACTGCATCCTGGCCTACTGGCACATCCCCCTGTTCAGTTCCGGTCCGCACGGGAACGATCGGCAGATGCGGGCCCTGTGGGAGCCGCTCTACGAGGCCGGTGCCGACGTCATCCTCAACGGTCACGACCACATGTACGAGCGCTTCGCGCCGATGAGGCCCGACGGCAAGGCCGATCCGGAACGGGGCATCCGCCAGTTCGTCGTGGGCACGGGCGGGGGTGGCGTGTACCGCTTCAAGGGCACCCAACCCAACAGTGAGGTCCGCGACAACACGACCTACGGCGTCATCAAGATGACGTTGAGTCCGGGCGCCTACAAGTGGGAGTACATCCCCGGAACGGGCAAGTTCACCGATGCGGGCAGCGGGGTCTGCAGTCCGGCTCCGGCCAAGTAGGCCCTGTCGCCCAGGGCACCGCACAGGAACTCTCGACGCT
>CAYLZN010000040.1:23656-26631 GCA_964387935.1 uncultured Vicinamibacteraceae bacterium
CCACAGGACGAGGATGCGAGCCATGACGCCCACACCCACCACACGCCTGGCTTGTCTGTGTGCAACTGCGGCACTGCTGCTCGGGCCGTCGATTCTGCAGGCGGACCGGTCCGGCACGGGATCGACGCCTGTTCAGTCGAGCGCCCTGAAGGTGTCCGCAGGGGAGCTCAACGACCTCGTGTCGCGTGGGAAGGTGATCCTGGTCGATGTCCGATCACGCGAAGCCTACGACCGCGCCCACCTGCCTGGTGCGTTGTCCGTGCCACTGGACGAACTGCCCTCGCGCGTGGACGAACTGCGCGCCAGCCAGCAGGACATCGTGACCTACTGCTCCGGGCCGCGCGGCGACAACGGGCTCGAGGCGGCCATCTCGCTTCGGGAATCCGGCGTCACGCGCGTGCGCGCCCTGGACGGGGGATTCCAGCGCTGGGTGGCGCTCGGCCACGTGGTCGAAGTCCAGCCGTCGATGGCCGAGTAGCTCAGGAGGTCGGTGCCTGCGGACCGCCGGACGGCTTCAGTTCGAAGTCCCGCGGAGGCTCCGCGCCGAGCAGGTGCCGCACGAAGTAGTCCCACCGGCGGCGCACCATGTACGGCTCGTTCCCGAAGCCGTGCGTCCGGTTCGGGAACAGAATCAGGTCGAAATCCTTGTTCGCCTTGATCAGCGCGTCGACGACGAGCAGCGTGTTGGACGGCGGCACGTTGTTGTCCAGGGTGCCGTGCGCGAGGAGGAGCCTGCCCTTCAGGTTCTTCGCGACGAGCGGGTTCGCCTGGTTGTCGTAGTTGGTGGTCCCGTCGCCGTTGGTCTGCAGCAGGCCCTGCCACTTCTCGCCCCAGTCGTCCTCGTAGTTCCGGTTGTCGTGATTGCCCGCCTGTGACACGCCGACCTTGAAGAAGTCCGGGTAGCGGAACATCGCGCCCGCGGCCGCATAGCCGCCGCCCGAATGACCGTAGATGCCGGCGCGGTCCAGGTCGATCCACGGGAAACGCGAGGCGAGTTCCTTCATGCCGGCCACCTGGTCGGGCAGGCCGTTGTCGCCCATGTTGCCGTAGTAGGCGTCGTGGAACGCCTTCGAACGTCCGGGCGTGCCCATCGCGTCAATCTGCACCACGACGAACCCGAGTTCGGCGAGCGCCTGCGTGTCGCCCCGGGCAGCCGAGAAGCTGCGCGGGCCGACGCTTCCCTGCTGCGGCCCCGGATAGATGTGGTTGACGATCGGGTACTTCCTCGAGGGATCGAAGCTCGTGGGGCGGAACAGCAGGCCGTAGAGGTCCGTGACGCCGTCGCGGGCCTTGACGGTGAAGCGCATCGGCGGCTTCCAGCCGCTCGCAAGGAGCTTCGCAATGTCGGCCTTCTCGATGGTCGCGACCGCTCTTCCCGTCAGGTCGCGCACCACTGAAACCGGGGGTGCGTCCGGCGTCGAATAGCTGTCGGTGAAGAAGCGTCCCGATCGCGACACGGACACCTCGTGGTCCGCGTCCTCCGGCGTGAGCAGCGCGAGGCGCTGTCCGTCCAGCCCGACACGGTAGACGTGGCGGAAGTACGGGTCGCGACCAAATTCGCGCCCCTTGCCGACAAACAGCAGCGCCCGCGACTCCTCGTCGACGTACAGAAGCTGAGCGACGTTGCCCTCGCCGCTGGTGATGCGGTTCTTCAATTGCCCGGTCCGCAGGTCGTACAGGTAGAGGTGGCCCCAGTTGTCCCGTTGCGAGAACCAGATCACCTCGCCGGACGCCGGCAGGTATCTCCAGCTGACGCGGCCGTCGCCCGACTCGAAGAAGGTCTTCACCTTCTCCTCGAGGACGTCGCGCACGGCACCGGTCGCGGCGTCCGCCTCGCGCAGGACGACCTCCTTGTGGTCGCGCGACACCGAGGCAAAGGCGACACGCGTCGAGTCCGGACTCCACTGCACGTCCCCCCACTCACCGCGGCAGGCGAGGTCGTCGCAGACGGTGGACCGGTGCTGATCCGGCGCCATCTTGAAGGGCACCACGCGGGGGCCATCCACGTGCACGACGATGCGCTCGATCATCGCCACGGTCGCATCACCGGGCAGGGGGTACTTCCAGGCCTGCAGCGTCGGGCGACCCACTTTGGTGTCCACGAGGTACATCTCGCCCACGCCCCGCTGGTCCTGCCGGAACGTGGCGATCTTCTTCGAGTCGGGGGACCAGGCCACGATCGGCGCGGCACTGCGGCGCCAGCCGGCGTTGTCGGTGGCGTACCCGTAGTCCTTCACCCCGTCGGTCGTCAGTTGGGTCTCCTCGCGCGTGGCCACGTCGCGGACCCACAGGTTGTCGTTCCGGATGAACGCGGCGAGGCGCCTGTCCGGCGAGAGGACGTCGGTGCGCACGGGTGGACCGGGAGGAGCGGCGGCTTGCGGCGGCGCCTGGTCGGGAGCGTCCGCCACGCACGTGGCGCCCTCGACGTCGCAGGTGAAGCGGCGACGGGCCACGTTCAGGGAGATCGACCGTCCGTCCGGGGAGAACTCGAAGGTCTGGAAGGGCAACCGTCGGCTCTCATATCGGGTCCCGGCGGCGTCGGACAACGCGGCCGCCAGCTTCTCGTGATTGAAGGCAGGCCGTCTCGATCCCGTCGCCGCGTCCATGAGGACGAACTCGCTTCCCTGCTCGGTGGTATTCCTGAACCAGAAGCGGTCGCCGTCGAGCCATGTCGGCCTCACGGCGCCGCGGAGGATCAGCGGGGCGACGCTGTAGTTCATGAAGCTCTCGGCCCGCCGGTAGTCGTCGGCCGTGAGCGCGCGCGGAGGCGCGGCCGCCTGCTGCGCAGCCGGGAGGCCGGTCACGAGATGGACACAGACGAACGAGAGGAGCACGGTGATCCTGGCAGTCGGGCGCACGGGGTTCTCCCTGGTGTTCATGTCGTTCAGCGGCCGGTCACATGCCGCCGGCAAGGTCGGCGATCAGATCCTCGACGTCTTCCAGGCCGACCGACAGCCGCACCAGACCGTCGGTCA
>CAYLZN010000041.1:0-26053 GCA_964387935.1 uncultured Vicinamibacteraceae bacterium
GGCCGTGACGCCGACGCCGGATCCGGGTTCGTGCTGAGCGCGCCGAGCCGGGAGAACGCCAGCAGCGTGAGCGGCATCACCAGGCCGGCCCCGCCCCCGGCCACCATGACCGGCGCCTCGTCGCGCGCCACGAGACGGGCGGCCTCGAGGACCGCGTGGGCCCCTGACGCGCACGCCGTGTCCACCGCCACCTCGGGCCCGTTCAGGCCAAGCGCGATGGCCACCGCCCGCACCGCGGCTGCCCCGTCGCGGCGAAAGAAGGCCGAGGGATGCACCACGCCCTCTCGCATGGCGCGCGGCAGGTCGAGCCGCGCCTCGTCGCCGTCCCGACACCGCCACAGGTCCCTGAGCTGGCGCATGTGCAGGTAGTTGACGCTGAGCCCGACAGACGCGCCGGCTCCAGTGCCCTCGTGCCGCTCGAGGCCGGCATCCTGCCACGCCTCGCGGGCCGCCGCCAGAAACAGTTGCGTCCCTCGGCGCGTCACACCCGGTGGGAGGCCCAGGGACGATTCGGTCCCCGCCACCTCAGTGGGATCCCACGGAGTCACCTCGGCGGCAACGCGTGCTGCGTAGGCCGCTGCGTCGAACCGCCGGATCGGGGCGCACCCATGCTCGCCGGCCAGGAGCCGGGGCCACGCGGCGCGCAGCGAAGGGCCGAGGGCGCACACGAGCCCGAGCCCGGTGATGGCCACGGCCGGCTGGTTGACCTCTGTGGAGAACAAAGTCGGGCGCCCAGTCACCGCGCGGGCTGGCGGCCACGCGGGGACTGCGGGATTGCCGGCCATGGGGATTGGCACTGTCGTTGCCGATTGCCCTGGTACACGGTGTGAAACTGCGGAACGGAGCTGGCCATGGACGGACGCTTTCAGCCCACCTCACCGGTTCGCGTCACGGGACGCGAGGAGATGCACGCGCTCAGTTCGTCGGTGGCCGCCGCGCTCCAGCGCGCGGGGCTCTCCGACCTGCTCGAGGATCTGCGGCGTCGGGTGATCGATCGGGCGCCGGCCGAGGTCTGTGACTCCGTCGAATCTGGCAACGACCTGCACCTCCGCTACAAGCCCATGGTCGAACTCGTGCTTCACGAGGTCCGCGACGTCGCCCGGATGCCGCACCTGTCAGCCGGGCACCGCCGCCACCGGATCGCCTGGGCCCTCACCATGGCCGGCCTCTGACGCGCCGGCCCACCAGCTTCGCCAGCCGTCGGATGAACGGCGGCGAGGACCGCGGCACAGGCCGCAGCGCGCGACTGGCAGCCGGGAGCACAATGTCTCCGGCCGCCAGTCGCACGATTATCCGACGAACTTGTACCCGACCCCGTGCACCGTCAGCAGGTGCGTCGGCTGGTGAGGCTCGATTTCGATCTTCTGGCGCAGTTTCGCGACGAAGTTGTCGATGGTGCGAGTCGTCGGCGCCTCCTCGTACCCCCAGACCTCGTTGAGGATCCGGTCGCGCGTGACGACGTCGCCCCGGTGCTGCACGAAGTAGCGGAGCAATTCGAACTCCCGCGAGGTCAGCGGCAGGCGCTCGGGGCCGCGGTGAGCCTGGTGCGTACGGAAGTCCACCTCGACGTCGCCGATCCGGCAGGTGTCGGGCGGAGTCCCGGGCGCGGCGGAAGAACGCCGGAGCACCGCGCGGATCCTGGCGAGCAGTTCGGCGATGCTGAACGGCTTGGTCAGGTAATCGTCGGCCCCGAGTTCCAGCCCGAGGATCTTGTCCGTGTCCTGGGATCGTGCGGTCAACATGACCACCGGGGTGGAGTGGTCGAGGGCCCGGAGTTCGCGACAGACGTCGAGTCCGCTCTTGCGCGGCAGCATGAGGTCGAGAATGACCAGGTCCGGGCGCTGGCCGAGCGCCAGGGCCAGACCCTGCTCGCCATCGGCCGCCGTCAGCACCTCGTAGCCCTCGAGTTCGAGGTTGTCACGCAGCCCCAGCAGCATCTGGGGTTCGTCGTCGATGACCAGGATCCGCTTCACCATCCTCCCTCTCCGCCGCCGGGAACACGAGGGTGAACGTGCTGCCCCGCCCCGGTTCGCTGTCCACGACCACCCGTCCGTGATGGGCGCGCATCACCTGGTCCACGATGGCCAGGCCGAGCCCGCAGCCTCGGGGGGAGTCGGCCCCCCCGTCGTCCACCCGGTAGAACTTCCGAAAAATCCGGCGCTGGTGCCGCCGGTGGATCCCGATCCCGTGGTCCTGGACACGCAGCATCACCCCGCGGGGGACGTGGCCCACCGCGATCTCGAGGCGGCGCGACGTTCCCGAGTACTTCATCGCGTTCGTGATCAGGTTGCCGATCGCCAGGCTGACGGCGTCCTCGTCGGCCGCCACGCGCGGCAGGTGTTCGTCCACGGTGAGCGACACCTCGAAGCCTTCGTGCTCGAACTGCGGGCCGAAGCCCGTGACGATGCGGCGCGTGATCTGCCCGAGCTCGACGGGCTGCAGCCGGTACATGCGCAGCCCCGACTCGATGCGGGAGAAATCGAGGACGTTGTCGATGAGGGTCCCGAGCTTCTTCGCTTCGCGGTTGATGATCGCGTAGTACTCGCGGGCCCGCTGCGCGCTTCGCACGCGGCCGAGGTCCAGGGTTTCGGCAAACAGCTGGATGAGGGCGAGCGGTGTCTTGAGATCGTGCGACACGCTGGCCACGAAGTGCGATTTCGCTTCCGCGAGCCGCATCTCCGTGAGGGCCGTGCGCACGGCGAGCGCGACGCCCAGCGTCATGAGGCCGCCGAGCACCGCGAGCAGCGTGCGATGTCCGGACGTGCTCGCGTGCGCAATCGTCTGAGCCGTGCCTTCTTCGTAGCCGACCCGCAGCGTCCACTCGGTCTGGCAGCCGCGGCACAGGTCCTGTCCCGGCATGATGCCCGGGGAGAAGAACACCACGGGCAGCTGGCGCTGCTCGATGACCTGGAGGGAGTGAACGGGATCCGACCGGTAGACGGGCTCCTGGCGCTGGTCCATCAGGTCGGCCTCCAGCGTGGCGAGGCTCGTGCGCCGGCGCGCTTCGGCCACCAGGGGCCCGAGCACGTGCGGCAGCTCCTGGGAGGTGAAGCGGCCCATGTCCACGCGGAATCCGATGAAGCTCGTGACCCGCTGGCGGGCGGAGGAATCGAACAGCAGGTGCAGCACCAGGGCCTGCGGTCGTCCGTCGATCGTCTCGGTGGACATGCCCCAGGGCACGCGATGTCCCGCCAGTTCCTCGGCGCGGGTGACGAGCAGGGCGGCCTCTGGCCCGGCGGGCTCGAAGCGCGGGAAGGCGACGGCGCCGCCCGCGCCGTGCGTCACCATTTCGAAGGCGTCCCCGGCGCCCTTCTCCCGGATCGAGGCCAGATAGAAGGCATCGACGAGCGACAGCGCGCGCGTCCGTTCGCGCAGGGCCGCCCC
The DNA here is from genome assembly GCA_964387935.1 of uncultured Vicinamibacteraceae bacterium. Classification (GTDB taxonomy): domain Bacteria; phylum Acidobacteriota; class Vicinamibacteria; order Vicinamibacterales; family JAFNAJ01; genus CAYLZN01. The sequence goes on from CAYLZN010000041.1 coordinate 3,385, forward strand.
CACGTGCGCGAGGTCGACGCGCTCGATGGCAAGATGATCGATGCGCTCGATCTCGAAGGACGGCGCTTCGAAGCGTCCGGTGAGCGATTGGCGGAGCGAATCGGCCACCTGAGCCCCGAGCGTCTGGAGGACGGCCGCGGACGTCCGTTCGAGATCCTGAAGCGAGCGGAACTGCACCACGAGCAGGGCGCCCACGGGAATGGCCAGCGCCACCGCGAGCCCTACGACGAGGCGCAGGCTGCGACTTCGGAACCCCGGCGTCAACGGCATTGCTGCTCGGTCGGCGTCGCCAGCGTAGCACAGTGCCGACGTTCCGGCGCTACGAGCATCCGTCCGGGAACGTCGTCGAGACGTACTCGTGAATCGCGCGCGCGGCACGACGCCCGGCCCCCATCGCGGAGATGACCGTGGCGCCGCCGGTGACGATGTCCCCGCCCGCGAAGACGCCCTTCTTCTGGGTGGCGCCGGTCGCGGGATCCGCGATGATGTTCCCCCACTTGTTGACCGGCAGGTCCGGCGTCGTCTGACGGATCAGCGGGTTGGCGCCCTGGCCGACCGCGAAGACGACGCACTCGACATCGAGGTCGAACTCCGAACCGGCGAGGGGCACCGGACTGCGTCGCCCCGACGCGTCCGGCTCGCCGAGTTCCATGCGCTGGCACCGGATGGCCCGCACCCTGTGGTCGTCGTCTCCCAGGATGGCCACGGGCGCCGCGAGCAGGATGAACTCGATCCCCTCTTCCGCGGCGTGTTCGACTTCCTCGGCCCGGGCAGGCATCTCGGCACGTGAGCGCCGGTAGACGAGATAGGCCTTGTCGGCCCCGAGCCGCCGCGCCGTGCGCACGGAGTCCATGGCCGTGTTCCCGCCCCCGATGACCGCGACGTGGGCGGCACGGATCATCGGGGTGTCGCTGTCGCGGCGGTATCCCTTCATCAGGTTCGATCGCGTGAGGTACTCGTTGGCGGAGTACACGCCGACGAGGTTGATGCCGGGGATGTTCGCGAAGTGCGGCAGTCCGGCGCCGGTGCCGATGAACACGGCCTCGTACCCGTGCTCGAGGAACAGTTCGTCGATGGTCACGGTGCGGCCGATGATGTGGTTCGTCTTGACCTCGACGCCGAGGCGTTCGAGCGTGTGCACCTCGCGCACCACGATGTCCTTGGGCAGGCGGAACTCGGGGATGCCGTAGATCAGTACGCCGCCCGCCCTGTGGAGCGCCTCGAAGATCGTCACGGTGTGCCCGAGACGCGCGAGGTCGGCGGCGGCTGTGAGTCCGGCGGGCCCCGATCCGACGATCGCGATCTTGTGACCGGTCGGCGGGGCGACCTCGCAGGGCACCTCGAGCCCGCGTTCAGCCGCCCAGTCGGCGACGAAGCGTTCCAGGCGCCCGATGGCCACGGCATCGAACTTCTTGCTCAGGGTGCACTCGGCCTCGCACTGCTCTTCCTGCGGGCAGACGCGGCCGCAGATGGCCGGCAGCAGGTTCTTCTCGGACAGGGTGCGGTAGGCGCCCTCGAAGTCCCCGGCGGCGACTTCCATGATGAAGCGCGGGATGTCGATCTCGACCGGGCAGCCCTTGATACACGGGCGGTTCTTGCATTCGATGCACCGGGTGGCCTCGGCGATGGCCATGTCGGCCGTGTAGCCGGTGGCCACCTCGTCGAAGTCGTGGCTCCGTCCTTCCGCGTCGCGGCAGGGCATCGGGGTCTTCGTCTTCTGTGTGATCTTGCGCGCCATGATCGCTATACCGCCCAGAAGCTGTCCTCGCGCGCCTGCTGTTCCTGCGAGGCGCATTGTGCCTTCCACCGTTCGGTGGCCGTCTGTTCTTCGACGCGGTAGGCTCGCATGCGCGCCGCCAGATCGGCGAAGTCCACCTGGTGCCCATCGAACTCCGGCCCGTCGACACAGACGAACTTCGGCGTGCCGCCCACCACGACGCGGCAGCCCCCGCACATGCCCGTGCCATCCACCATGATGGGATTGAGGCTCACGGTGGTCTTGAGGCCGATCTCGCGCGTCACGTCGCAGACCGCCCGCATCATCGGCAGGGGGCCGACGGCCACCACTTCGTCGAGGCGGGCGCCTTCCGCGAGCAGGTCGCGCAGGGCGTCGGTCACGAGCCCCTGGCGGCCGTAGCTGCCATCGTCAGTCGTGACGATGACGCGGTCCGCGACGTCGCGCATCTCCGGTTCGAGGAGGATCAGTGACCGGGAACGGCCGCCGATGATGGCGGTGACGTGGCCTCCGGCACGCCGGACTCCGGCCGCGATGGGATAGACGACGGCCGTGCCGATGCCACCGCCGATCGCGCAGACATGCGCGCCCGGCTCGATGTGCGTCGGCCGCCCCAGCGGGCCGGCGACGTCGGCAATGGAGGCGCCGTGCGGCAGCGCGTTGAGCTGGCGCGTGGACTTGCCGACACCCTGCACGACGAGCGCGATGGCGTGGCGCGCCGGATCGACGTCGGCAATCGTCAGCGGGATCCGCTCCCCTTCCTCGTCGACGCGGACGATGACGAACTGGCCCGGCTGGCGGCGTCGAATGACGTGGGGGGCCTCGATCCACAGGCGGTGGACGTCGGTCGCGATCTCTTCGTTGCTGAGGATTCGAAACACAGGCACCTCTACCGGCGCACTGCCGGGATCACGGCGTTCGGACCGGCCTCAGGCTCATCGGAGCAAAGGTGATGCCGGGTGACCGCCCCACGCGGTCAGTGCACCCGCTGCCCACGGGCCCACGTGGCGACGCAGGCGTTGGCCTGGAAGTGGTAGAGCCAGTGGTCCACGTCGGGCGCGTCGATTACCGCGAAATCGGCCGAAAATCCCGGTTCGATGGCGCCGCACAGCCCCCCGAGCGCCAGAGCGGCCGCCGCCGCCGATGTGGCGCCGCAGAGCGCCTCGGACGGGGTCATCCGCTGGAGGGTGCAGGCGAGCATCATGGCCAGAGGCAGGTGGTAGCTGGGTGCGGTGCCGGGGTTGAAGTCCGTGGCGACCGCGACCGGGACACCGGCCGCCAGGAGCGCGCGGGCCGGGAGCGGCGGCTGACGCAGATAGAGGGTCGCCAGCGGGAGGCTGACGGCGACCACCCCTGCGGCGGCCAGTCGGGCGATGCCCTCGGCGGACACGTGTTCCAGATGATCAGCGGAGATGGCGCCCATCTCGGCCGCGAGGCGCGCGCCGCCGCCGTCGCTCAACTGGTCGGCGTGCAGCTTGGCCCGGAGGCCGTGACGGCGTCCGGCCTCGAGGATTGCACGCGCCTCATCCGGACGGAACGCAGACTCCTCGACGAAGACGTCGCAGAAGACGGCGAGGCCGGCACGGGCGGCGTCGGGGACGATCCGGTCGCACACCAGGTGGACGTAGGTCTCACGCGCGTCACGGTGCTCTGCCGGGATGACGTGGGCGGCCAGCAGCGTGGGCACGATGCGGAGCGGCTGCGAGACCTGGAGGTCGGCGTAGACCCTCAGCAGTTTCAGTTCCTCGTCGAGGCTGAGGCCGTACCCGCTCTTGCACTCGACCGTGGTCACGCCGAGGGCCGCCATCGCGTCCAGGTGTGCCGTGCAGCGCGTGACCAGGTCGGCGTGGGATGCGGCGCGGGTGAGGGCGACCGTGCGCTGAATCCCCCCGCCCCGTCTGGCGATCTCGAAGTAGGGCTGGCCGAGGAGACGTGCCTCGAACTCGTCCGCGCGCCAGCCGGCGAACGCCAGGTGGGTGTGACTGTCGACGAGGCCCGGGATGACGAGCCGGCCTCCAGCCGAGTGGCTGGGCTCGCCGGCCAGCGACCGGGGCAGGGCGCGGCGGGGTCCGACCCAGGTGATGCGGTCGCCGTCCCAGGCGAGGACGGCGTCGGGCACGCGGCGAAGCCCGGTCCCCGGCGTGGCCGGGTCCGGTGTGACCAGGAGCCCGATGTCAGTGAGAAGCGGCACCAGAGGCCAGTATAGAAAAAAAGGTGAAAAAGGGGTCGGGAGTCCTTTTAGAAGATTTTGCCACCACGAACGCAGGCGGGCTCCGTGTGCGTAAACGGCACACAAGGAAGGACTTCCCTTTCGGGAGCCGGACAGCGCCGTCTCCGCGTGCTAGAACGGGGTGGCAATTTCTGCCACCCGATTGCACTTTGTGCGACCGCGTGCTCGCTGGGTTTCAGGCCCGACCCCCTTGTGGGTTCGGTCAGCCTCCGTCAGTCCTCTCCGGTGCAGGTGCAAACATGCCGAGCCTGATTCGTCTCGCTGGTGTCCTGCTCGCCCTCGGCCTCGCCACGGCCAGCCCCGCCGGCGCGCAGGTCGTCATCAGCCAGGTGTACGGCGGCGGCGGCAACACCGGGGCACCCTACCGCAACGACTTCGTCGAGCTCTTCAATCGCGGCGCCGCGCCAGTGTCCCTCAACGGCCTGTCGGTGCAGTACGCCAGCGCGACCGGCACGGGGAACTTCGCCAGCAACGCGGTCGCGGCCCTGAGCGGCTTGCTTCAGCCGGGGCAGTACTACCTGCTGCAGCTCACGGGCGGGGCCTCCGGGGTCGCGCTCCCCGCGCCAGACGCCACCGGGACGGTGAACATGAGCGCCTCGTCCGGCAAGGTGGCGCTCGTCAACGGCACGACCGGCCTCGCCTGCAACGGCGGCTCCACACCCTGTTCCGCCGCGCAGCTCGCCCTCATCCTCGACCTCGTCGGCTACGGGAACGCCAATTTCTTCGACGGCGCTGGCGCGGCGCCCACGTTGTCGAACACGACGGCGGGCCTGCGTCAGAACAGCGGTTGCACGGACACCAACAACAACGGGTCCGACTTCGTCAGCGCGGCCCCGTCCCCACGCAACACGGCGTCCCCCCTCGGCACGTGCCAGTCGCCCACCAACCCCACGGGAACGGGCGCGGCCACACCCCCGACGGTCCTCGCCGGTCAGACGTCCCTGCTGACGGTCGCCGTGAGGCCGGGCACGAACCCCACGAGCACAGCGCTCTCTGTCACCGTGAACCTCGCGTCAATCGGCGGCCCCGCCGCGCAGGCTCTCGTCGACGATGGGACGAACGGGGACCTGACGGCGGGGGACCTCGTGTTCTCGTGGAGCGCCACGGTGGACCCGACCACCAGCGCCGGATCCAAGACCTTGGCGGCCACGATCGCCGACGCGCAGTCGAGAACGGGTGCCGCAGTCCTCACCCTCGATGTCGTCCTGGGCTGCACGGTCACGCACACGATTGCCGAGATTCAGGGCAGCGGCACCGTCTCCCCGCTGCCCCCCGCCACGGTGGTCACCACCCGCGGCGTCGTTTATGGTTTGAAATCAAATGGATTCTTCGTGCAGATGGCGACGGGCGACGGCGACGACACCACGTCGGACGGCATCTTCGTGTTCACGGGCACCGCGCCCCCGGCCGCCGCCGCCGTGGGTCATGAGGTGTGCGTCACCGGGCCAGTGCTGGAGTTCGTCCCGCCCAGCGACCCGTTCCAGCCGCCGCTCACCGAGATCAGCGGCCCCACGAGCATCTTCGTGCTCTCATCGGGCCACCCGCTGCCCGGGCCGACGCCAATCACCGCCGAGACCACCTCGGGTCCGGGCACCGTCGACAGACTGGAGCGCCTCGAGGGCATGCGGGTGACGGTCGCGTCTCTGACGGTCGTCGCGCCGACAGGCGGCTCCGTCAGCGGCACGAACGCGACCGGGAGCTCGAACGGCGTGTTCTACGGCGTCGTCGCGGGTGTCCCGAGGCCGTTCCGTGAAGCCGGGATCGACGTCAACGACGCCCTGCCGACCGGCGCGCCGTGCTGCGTCCCGCGCTTCGACGGGAACCCCGAGCGCCTGCGGGTGGACAGCGACGCCCAACCGTCGGCGGCGACGCTCGACGTCGCGACGGGCGCCACGGTCACGGGATTGGTGGGCCCGCTGGACTACGCGTTCCGGACGTACACCGTTCTTCCGGAGCCGGGTTCCGCGTCGGTCTCCGCCCTCGCGACGTTCACCCCGGTCCCCGCGCCGCGCGGCGACGAGGTGACGGTTGCGTCGCTGAACCTCCAGGGCTTCTACAACACCACGAACGATCCCGGCGGGGACACGGTGCTGACCGCGCAGGCCTTCGAAAACCGGCTCAGCAAGGCGTCACTCACGATCCGCGACGTCCTCCGTCAGCCGGACGTCATGGCCGTCGTCGAAGTGGAGAATCTGTCGACCCTCCAGGCCCTCGCCGCGCGGGTCAACGCCGACGTGACGGGCCCCGGCCCGGCGGACCCGGGCTACGTCGCCTACCTGGAGGAGGGGAACGACCCCGGGGGCATCGATGTCGGCTTCCTCGTCAAGGGCGCCCGCATCTCCACACTGCGCGTGACACAGGTCGGCAAGGACGCCACGTTCACGAATCCCGTCACGGGACAGCAGGACATCCTCAACGACCGACCGCCGCTCGTGCTCGAAGCACGCGCCGTCCGGCCCGCAGGGGACGCCTTCGACTTCACGGTCATCGTCAACCACCTGCGTTCGCTCATCGACGTCGACGATGCGACGGCCGGGCCGCGCGTGCGGGCCAAGCGCCAGGCCCAGGCGGAGTTCCTGGCGGGCCTGATCCAGGACCGGCAGCTGGCCGATCCGCAGGTGCGCCTCGTCGCCGTCGGCGACTTCAATGCCTTCGAGGTGAACGACGGCTTCGCCGACGTGATGGGCACGATCGTCGGCACGCCGGCTCCGGCAGACGAGGTCGTACTCGCGGGTCAGGATCTCGTCTCGCCCGACCTGTTCAACCTCCTGGCCTGGCTCGACACACGCGAACAATATTCGTACGTCTTCGACGGCAACGCCCAGGTCCTCGACCACGCGATCGCGAACACCAGGCTGGCCTCGTGGGTGAGCCGGTTCCACTACGGGCGGAGCAATGCTGATTTCCCCGAGGTGTTTCGTAGCGACGCCACCCGGCCCGAGCGATTGTCGGACCACGACGGCAGCGTGACGTATCTGGCGCTCGGCACGCCCCGGTTGTCCGGCCGCGTCATCGAGCAGGGCCCCGATTACGTCGACGTGCAGGTGACCAACGTCGGTGGCGGTAACGCGTTCGGGGCGCAGATCGATCAGGTCCGCGTGCGAACGCTGGCCGGCACCGGCGCCGTGACGTTCGTCGGGCCTGCGCTGCCTCTCGACCTGCCCGGTCTGACTCCCGGGGGCAGCACGATCGTCCGGCTGCGGCTGAGCGTGCCCTCGAGCGTCACCCGTTTCTCCGTGACCGAAAACGGGCGCGTGCTCGACGCCGGAGGAACGGCCTATCGGTTGTCGATGGGCCAGGCCGTCGTGCCCGTCGTGCCATGAACCTGTCATGTGGACTGCCAACGATTTGATTCCGGGGGACTGAGATGAAGCGACACGCACTGCCAGTGGTCCTGACCGTGGTGATGGTCGCCGGGGCGATGGCGACCTCGGACGTCCGCGCGGCCTCACTGACGCTGAATCCGAATACGCCGCTCGTGGGCCTGCCTGGGTCGACCATCGGCTGGGGCTACACGATCACCGGTGACCCGGCGCGCACGATCGTCGCCTACTTCGGGCTCGGGTCGACGCTCAATGCCTCCGACGGGTCGGTGTCGTTCGATGTCTTCGACTACCCGGAGGTCCCGGCGGGCACCACGCAATCGCGAGGCTACGATCCCCAGCTCCCGGGCGGGCTCTTCGAATTGACGCTGCCCGGTGCCCTTGCGCCGGGCACGGCCGTGACCGGCGCGATCTTCGGTGCGTTCTTCTTCGACAACGAGACCACGCAGGAGTTCGAACTGCCGTTCACGGCCCGTGTGGCCGCGGCGCCCGTTCCCGAGCCGTCGACGCTCCTGCTGCTCCTGGGCGGAGCCGCGGGACTGCTGCGTCGACGCGCGCGATCCTGAACGCGTGGCGCCGCCACGCGCCGCCCCGTCGTCTCGGTGCCCGCTCCCTGTCCCGTCTATAATCCCGCCATCGGACAGGGAGCCGCACCCGGATGCCGCACTTCCAGCATTTCTATCTCGACGGCGCGTACCAGGCGCCGCTCGGCGCCGATCGCCTCGACGTGCTCTCGGCCTCGACCGAGGACCCGATCGGCTCGATTCCGCTCGGGAACACCGCCGACGTGGACCGCGCGGTTGCTGCCGCCCGCAAGGCGTTCGACGGGCCGTGGGGAGAGACCACACCAGTCGAGCGTGCCGACTGGCTCGCGAAGCTGGCCACGGCCCTCAAGGCCCGCGTGCCTGAGGTCGCGCGCACGATTGCCCTGGAGGTGGGCTCGCCGATCACGATGGCCACCAGCGTGCAGGCCGGCTCGCCCGTGTTCATCACCTCGAGCTACGCAGACCTCGTCCGCAGCCATGCCTTCGAGCAGACGATCGGCCACTCGCTGATCGTGCGCGAGCCTTACGGTGTGGTGGGCGCCGTCACGCCCTGGAACTACCCGCTCCACCAGATCATGGCCAAGGTCGCGGCGGCCCTCGCGGCCGGCTGCACCGTCGTCCTCAAGCCGAGCGAGGTCGCGCCCCTCAACGCGTACGCGCTCTCCGATGCCTGCCTCGAGATCGGGCTCCCCCCCGGCGTCGTCAACATCGTCCACGGTACGGGCCCGATCGTCGGGGAAGCCCTCGCGACGCATCCCGGCGTGGACCTCATCAGCTTCACGGGGTCTGTGCGAGCGGGCACACGGGTGGCCAGCCTTGCGGCGGCGTCGGTCAAGAAGGTCACGCTGGAGCTGGGCGGCAAGTCCGCCTGCCTCATCCTGGACGACGCCCCGCTCGAGAAAGCCGTGCCTGCAGGCGTGAAGAACGCCCTGTTGAACTCCGGGCAGACCTGCTCGGCCTGGACCCGGATGATCGTGCCCCGCGCCCGGCGCGACGAGGCGCTGGCGCTCGCGATGCGAACCATCGACACGCTGCCGCTCGGCGACCCGCTTGACCCGGCCACACGCCTCGGGCCGCTCATCTCCGCCACGCAGCGCGCGCGGGTGGAGGGCTACATTGCCCGGGGCCGCGAGGAAGGGGCAGCGCTCGTCACCGGCGGCACGCGGCCGCCTCGCTTCCAGCGCGGGCACTATGTCGAACCGACGTTGTTCGCCGACGTCACGGCGGCGATGACGATCGCACAGGAGGAGATCTTCGGCCCCGTGGTCGCCGTGCTGACGTACGACACCGAGGCCGAGGCGGTCGCGATCGCCAACGGCACCGTCTACGGTCTGGCGGGTGGCGTGTGGTCCGGTGATCCCGAGCGCGCGCTGCGTGTGGCTCGCCTGCTGCGGGCGGGTCAAGTAGACGTCAACGGGGGACGGTTCAATCCGCTCGCGCCGTTTGGCGGCTACAAGCAGTCCGGCATCGGGCGCGAAATGGGCGTGTTCGGCCTCGAGGAGTTCCTCCAGATCAAGGCGATCGCGCGGTAACGGGCGTTCACGCGACCTGGTCGTCGAGGCGCGCGGGCGCCGGTTGGCGCTGGGCCCGTAGCGCCGGATCGACCTTCAGGTACTCGGCCCGGACCTCCGCCAGTCGTGCGGCCATGTACTCCAGGGCCCCGTTCCGCGCTTCGGCCTCGACCCGGCCGAGCAGCTTCGACAGGGGCAGCGCGCCGAGGTTCCCGCAACTGCTCTTGAGGGAGTGGGCCATGCGCTCGATCCCCCGCGCATCCCCCGCCGCCAGCCGCGCGTCGAGTGCCGCCAGGCGCTCCGGCAGTTCGGCCAGAAGCGCATCGATCAGGTCCGTCACGAAATCGGGTTCGTCCGGCCCCTGCAGGCTGCGCAGGTCCTCGAGCACGGTCACGTCCACTGGCGCTGGCTGCGAGGCGGGCGCCTGGCGGGTCAGGACGTCGGCGGCGGGCGCGTCGCCCAGCCCCGGGCATCGTTCGATCGCCTGCGCCAGTTCCTCGGGCTTCACGGGCTTCGTGATGTAGTCGTCCATACCGGCCTCGAGACATCGCTCGCGATCCCCTTCCATCGCGAGCGCGGTCATCCCGACGATGTGGGGGCGGCGATGAACGGGCCAGTCGGCCTTGATCCGGGTGGCCGCCTCGAACCCGTCCATCTCGGGCATCTGCACGTCGAGCAGCAACAGGTCGTAGCGCTGCCGCTGCAGGGCCTCGAGCACCTCGAGGCCGTTGGCGACCACGTCGGCCCGATAGCCGAGCCGCTCCAGCATCTTGATCGCCACCTTCTGGTTGATGACGTTGTCCTCGGCGAGCAGGATGCGCAGAGGCCGACGGCTGCCCGTCGGCGTCGTGGGTGCCGCGGGACGTCCGAGCGCGGGGTCCCGGCCCAGCACCCGCGCCAGCGCGTGACGCAACTGGGTGGCCTTGACGGGCCTGGTGACCCAGGCCTGTGCCCCGCCGCGCGCGCGGTCCGCGGAGTCGCGGCTGGCCAGCCTCGCCAGGACGACGGTGGGCAACCCGAGGTGGACGGGCACCTCGGCCAGTTGGTCGCCATCGACCACCGCGACGTCGAACGTCGATGCGGTAGCCGCGGCCGCGGCCTCATCGAGCGACGCGTGCGCCACGACCGCCATGTCCCACGAGGCCGCGCTGGCCACCAGCATCTCGCGGGTGCTGGCGTGGTCGTCGACCACCAGCAGACGCAGGCCGGCCAGCGGGTTGGCGAGCGTGTCTGTTGCGAGCGGCGCGTCGTCCGGCACCGCCGCCACGACGGAGAAATGGAAGATCGATCCGACGCCGACCTGGCTCTCCACCCACATCCGGCCACCCATCAGTTCCGCCAGGCGTCTGCTGATCGCGAGTCCGAGCCCGGTCCCGCCGAACTGCCTCGTCGTCGAGGCATCCACCTGGGAGAACGACTTGAACAGGCGGTCGAGCCTGTTGGCGGGAATGCCGATGCCGGTGTCGCGAACCGACACATGAACCTCGTGCTGGCCGTCCAGCCGGTGCGCGGCGTCGATGCGAACCTCGACCTCTCCCTTCGCGGTGAACTTCACCGCGTTGCCGAGGAGGTTCACGATGACCTGGCGGAGTCGCGTGATGTCGCCGGCGAGCACGCGTGGCACCGACTCGTCGACGCGCCCGACGAGCTCGAGCTTCTTGGCGGCCGCGAGGGGGCCGATCAGGTCGAGGGCCTGCTCGAGGCACATTTGCACGTCGAACGGATGCCGCTCGAGTTCGAGACGGCCGGACTCGATCTTGGAGTGATCGAGGATGTCGTTGATGATGGCCAGCAGCCCGTCGCCGGCGCTGCGGATGGTCTCGACGAAGTCGCGCTGCTCCGGCGACAGTGGCGTCTCGAGCAGGAGGCCCGCCATGCCGATGACCGCGTTCATCGGCGTCCGGATCTCGTGGCTCATGTTGGCCAGGAACTCGCTCCGGGACCGTGCCGCGGCCTCCGCGTGCTCCTTGGCGAGCCGCAAGGCCTGTTCCGTGCGCTTGCGCTGCGTGACGTCGCGGAAGATGGCGCGCGTGATGACGGGGACGCCGTCCACGAACCGGCAGCTCTCGCTGCCCTCCACCTCGAGCGCCCGGCCGTCGCGCGTGCGCAGGATGGCCTCGCGGACCTCGACGGCTTCGTCTTCGCCCATGGCGGCGAACATCGCGCGGTAGGCCGCGTGGTGGGCGTCGTCGACGACCTGCCAGACGGTGAGGCGTTCGAGCTCGGTCTCGGAGTAGCCGAGCGCGTCGCGCCAGGCCTTGTTCACGTAGACGAAGCTGCCGTCTGGTCTGATGCTGTGAATCAGGTCACTGGCGTTGTCGAACAGGTCGCGGTACCGCTGTTCGCTCACCTTGAGGGCGTCCTCGGCCTTGCGGCGCGATCGTTCGGCCTTCACGCTCTCGAGCAGGTGCGCGCACAGGGTGAGGGCCGGCTGGAGGAACTCGACGAGCGTCCGATCGTACCCGTCCGTGCGGTTCCCGAGACCGATGACGCCGACCATGCGAGGCCCCTTGAACAGGGGCACGCCGACGAAGGTGCCCGGCGCGTGCCCCACGGACAGGGGGTCGCCAGGTGCGCCCGTGAGCATCAGCATGCACTGCGACGCGACGATGTGGTCGGAGATGGCGACGAGGTCGGAGTAGCCCGGGCCCGACTCGGCGCGTTCGCGCGTCCACGAGACGTTGGTGACCGCGTGCAGTTCGAGATAGGGTGTGCCCTCCTCACCGTCCACGACCTCGCCGACGAATCCGAAGCGGCTGCCCGTGAGGCGCAGCAGATCGGCCAGCAGCGTGTCGAAGAACTGCTCGGGCTCGACATCCGGGGTGAAGCGCGCGTAGGCGCTCGTGAGCACGCTCAGCAGGAGATCCCGCTGGCGGACCTCGGTGTCGAGGGCCCGGCGTGCCTGGCCCTGGGCGGCGCGTTCGCGCCGCCGCTCGGCGTCGCGCTGGGCCTCGCAGGCGGCGGTGACACGCCGGCGCATCCGGCGCGTCCACAGGAACGCCGAGAGGCTCGCGAGCGCGGCAGGAAGGACCCGCACAATCATGGCCAGGAGGGGTCCAATCCGGGACACCCCGCGTATCCGGGGAATCGGCAGGCTGGCGTTCAGCCTTCAGAAAGCCGTCGCCGCGGGTGTGGGGGTCTGGGTTGCGCAGGCCGTGCGCCGTGTCATTCCGTACGCCGCCGTGCGCCCCGTACGCCGTACGCCGTACGCCGTACGCCGCTTTTCATCTACCCAGCACGTTCGATGTGCTGGCGGGCGTCGAACGCCTCGACGTCGGCCCGGGTCATCAGGTGGACGGACCCGGCCCGCTGCCCGGACACGGCGTACATCACGTCCAGCATGAGGTCTTCCATGATCATGCGCAGGCCGCGCGCCCCGACGCGTCGCGCGAGCGCGATCTCGGCGATGGCCTCGAGGGCCCCCGGCTCGAAGTCGAGCGTGACCCGCTCGTACTCGAGCATCCGCTGGTACTGCTTCAGCAGGGCGTGGCGCGGCTCGGTCAGGATCCGCAGCAGGGCCACCTTGTCGAGTTCATCCAGCGTCGCGACCACCGGCAGGCGGCCCACGAACTCGGGAATCATGCCGAACTTGATCAGGTCCTCGGGCCGCACGTCCTCGAGGGCCTTGCCGCGCGCGGGCTGCGGCTGCGCCTTCCGATCGGCCAGGAAGCCGAGCGTCTTGCTGCCGCGGCGCCGGTCCACGAGCTTGTCGAGGCCGACGAACGCGCCTCCGCAGATGAAGAGGATGTTGGTCGTGTCGATCGCGATGGTCTCCTGCTGCGGGTGCTTGCGGCCGCCCTGGGGCGGCACGGCGGCCAGCGTGCCCTCGAGGATCTTCAGCAGGGCCTGCTGCACGCCCTCACCCGACACGTCGCGGGTGATGGACGGGTTCTCGTCCCTGCGCCCGATCTTGTCCACTTCATCGATGTAGACGATGCCCTGCTGGCAGCGGTCGATGTCGCCGCCGGCCGCCTGCAGGAGTCGTCGCAGGATGCTCTCGACGTCTTCGCCCACGTACCCGGCCTGCGTCAACGTCGTCGCGTCGACGATGGCGAAGGGCACGTCGAGCATGCGGGCGAGCGACTGCGCGAGCAGGGTCTTGCCGGTGCCGGTGGGCCCGACGAGCAGGATGTTGGACTTCGTCAACTCGACGTCGTCCGGGCGGCGCGGCTGCTGCTGGATCTCGATGCGCTTGTAGTGGTTGTATACCGCGACAGCCAGCTGTTTCTTCGCCCGGTCCTGGCCGATCACCCAGGCGTCGAGGAACCGCTTGATCTCGGGCGGCGTCGAGATCGGTCGCCGGAGAGACGCGGAGGGGCGCTTCACGCGCCGCTCGGTGCTGAGCAGATCCTGGCACGCGCTCACGCACTCGTCGCAAATGTGGACGCCGGGGCCGGCGATGAGCTTGTCCACCTGGTGTTGCGTCTTGTGACAGAACGAGCACGTGAGTGGCGACGACGTGTATGAATCCGATCGGCTCACTGCATCGACTCCCGGGACGCTGGCGCGAGTTGAATGGACGCACGCGTGTCGCGCATCCCTTCGAACTACACGTTTCATACCAGCCGGGTGCGAGCCCGCGGGAGTTCGGATCGGGCCGGATTTCGCCCCTTCCGGCTTCCCAGTGGAACGGCGCCGGCGTACGAAAGGCTCCGCGGAGCGGGACAAAGGGGGCCGTCCTGGGCGGCGGGCGGAGTGCGGGGTGCCGGGTGCCCAGTGCCAGGCACCTGGCACCTGGCACCTGGCACTGATTCTGTTCACCTTCCGATCCGGTCTGCGAGCAGCAGGACGCTGAGCGCGTAGGTGTGCGCGCAGTTGTAGCCCAGGATCGCTTCGTAGTTGCGATAGACAAGGAACGTGCGCCCTGAGGTCTGCAGGAGCGAGGCGGGCCTCGTGCCGGCGGGCACGGCCCCGCCCGTGCGCAAACGGAGGCCTGCGGCGCGCCAGCGGTCGAGCGACTGCGGCTCGCTCAGCCCTCGCACGGCTCGACATCCGGCGGTGCGCGGCTGGAACAGGGCGTCGATTCGCGGCGCCGCGGTCGCGGGGATGGACACCTCGCGCCCCCAGCGCTCGCCAGGCGTCCAGCCGTGTGCCTTGAGGTAGTTGCCAATGGACCCGAAGATGTCCGCTGGCGAGGTCCAGATGTCCTTCCGGCGGTCCCCGTCGAAGTCCACGGCGAACTTCGTGAAGCTCGAGGGCATGAACTGCGGCTGACCCATGGCCCCGGCCCAGGAGCCCTTCATGCGGGCGAGTTCGATCTCGCCACGGTCGAGGATGCCGAGGGCCTCGAACAGTTCGGCACGAAACAGGGCGCTGCGCCGCTCGTCGTAGGCCAGCGTGGCCAGCGTCGGAATGGTCGGACGCACGCCGCTGAACCGCCCGAAGGTGGACTCCAGCCCCCAGACGCTGATCAACGTGGCGGGGTCGATGCCGAACGCGCGATGGACGCGGCCCAGCACCGCGCGGTGGCGCGCGAGTTCACGGCGGGCGGCGCGCACGGTCGTCGCGGTGACCCGTCGCTTCAGGTAGCCGTCGAGCGAGAGGCGGAACTCGGGTTGAGTCTGGTCGCGCTCGAGCACGATCGCCAGCGGCTGCACGCCGTCGAGAGCGTCGGCGAGCACCTGTTCGCGAATCCCGCGGGCGAGGGCCTCCGCGCGCACGGCCGCCAGCCATTCGTCGAACGGGGGACGTCCGGTCTCGGCGGGAGGGACCGGCGGTCCCTGCTGCGTCGCGGCGCCAGCACCCGGTCGCACGACGCACGCCACGGCCAGCACGAGGATCCCGAACCACCGCCGCCGTGAGAGACGCATGCTTGTTACTATAGACAGCCAGACACCTCGGGATCGCGCGAAAGTGGCGGAACTGGCAGACGCGCCGGACTTAGGATCCGGTGGCCGAAAGGCCGTGGGGGTTCAAGTCCCCCCTTTCGCACCACGAAAGGCGGGCTCAAGGCTCAAGGCTCAGGGCTCAGGGCTCAGGGCGCAAGGCTGGAGGCGGATTTTTGCGTCCACACGGCCCTGTGTGGCAGAATAGAGGGTCTTCCGGCACGGCACCGCCATCAGCACGCTCGACCACCCACACTCCGGGATTGCAGCATCCGTGAAAAGCGAACTCATTGAGGTCACCCCGACCCAGAAGCGGCTCGTCTTCGAAATCCCGTCGCAGGACGTGGAACAGGCCGTCGTCCGCGCGGCCAGACAGCTCGGCCGGCAGGCCCGCATCCCCGGGTTCCGTCCCGGCAAGGCCCCGGAGCGGGTCATTCGCCAGCGGTACCGCGACCAGATCCTGCACGATGTCATGCACGAACTGATCCCGCGGAGCCTGGACGAGGCCCTCCGGGAACGCGCCCTGGACCCCGTCGAAACGCCCGACGTGGCAGACGTCGTGCTCAAGGAAGGCGAGCCCCTCACCTTCACCGCCACCTTCGAGACCGTGCCCCCGGTCCCCGAAGTGGACTACCTGACGCTCACGCTCAGGCGCAGCCCGATCCAGGTCGGCGACGAGGCCGTCACCGCCATGATGGAGCGGCTCCGGGAGCGGGCCGCGCGCTTCGAACCGGTCGAGGATCGTGGGTCGGTCTTCGGCGATACCCTCACCGTCGATGTGGTGCGCCGCGTCCTCGGGCCAGCCGGCGGCAGCGGCGGGGACACGCTGCACGACCCCGAAACGCACACCGACGTCCACATCGAGGTCGGCAACGCCGTAAACCCGCCGGGCTTCGACGCCGAGATCTTGGACATGCGGCCGGGCGACCGTCGGACGTTCATGGTGACGTTTCCGCCCGGGTATGAAGTCGCCGAACTGGCGGACTCGCGCGTCGAGTATCAGGTGGCGCTCAAGACCATCAAGCGCAAGGTGCTGCCGGCGCTCGACGACGAGTTCGCCAAGGACCTCGGGGAGTTCAGCTCCCTCGAGGAACTCCGGACCCGGGTGACGGAGGACATCAGGCGCGAGGGTGAGCGCAGCCAGGAACGGGAGATCCGGGCGGACCTGCTCCGCCAGCTGGCGTCCCACGTCACCTTCGAGGTCCCGGAACCGCTCGTCGAGAAGGAACTGGATCGGCGCATGCAGGACCTGGTGGGCCGCATGCTCGAGTCCGGCGTGGACCCCGAGAAGGCGCGGTTCGACTGGCAGGAGTTCCGGGCGAGCCAGCGTCAACCGGCCACCGACACGGTGAAGAGCGTGCTCATGCTGGACGATATCAGCCGCCGCGACGGGATCACGGTCTCCGACGAGGACCTCGACCGCGAGGTGAGCCGGCTCGCGGATCGCACGGGTCGCAGTGCCGCGTTGGTCCGGGCGAAACTCGAGGAGGATGGCGGGCTGACGCGGGTGGCGACCGGCCTGCGCCGGGACAGGACGGTCGAGTACGTGATGTCGCGTGCTACAATCGTGACGGTTTGAGATAGCGCGCCCAGCCGATTGTCGTTTTTCTTTCCCAAGCAGCGTCCATCCATGGCCGATTCGCGGATGCAACTGATCCCGATGGTGGTCGAGCAGACCAACCGCGGGGAACGTGCCTACGACATCTACTCCCGTCTGCTCAAGGACAGCATCATCTTCATCGGCACGCCGATCGACGACAACGTCGCGAACCTGGCGGTGGCCCAGATGCTGTTTCTCGAGGCCGAAGATCCGGATCGCGACATCCTGCTGTACATCAACAGCCCCGGCGGCTCGGTGACGGCGGGACTCGCCATCTACGACACGATGCAGTTCATCCGGCCGGACGTCCAGACGTACTGCATCGGTCAGGCGGCGTCGATTGCCGCCGTGCTGCTCGCCGCGGGCAAGCAGGGCAAGCGGTTCTCGCTGCCGAACTCCCGGATCCTGATCCACCAGCCCTGGGTCCAGGGCCTCGGCGGGCAGACGACGGACATCGACATCCATGCCCGCGAGCTGCTGCGGACGCGCGAGCGCCTGAACAACATCCTGGCGTCGCACACGAATCAGCCGCTCGAGCGCATCCAGTCCGACACCGAGCGCGACTACATCATGACGGCGGAGCAGGGGAAGGACTACGGTATCATCGACGATGTGATCCGGAAGCGCGCGTAACCACTCTCATCCGGGCAGTCCATGGTCAAAAAAAACGGCGATACGGAGGTGCTGCGCTGTTCGTTCTGCAACAAGGACCAGAACGACGTGCGCAAGCTCATCGCGGGCCCGACGGTCTTCATCTGCGACGAGTGCGTCGAGGTCTGCAACGACATCATCGCCGACGACAACCGGTTCGAGAACCGCGGGCCGCGGGCGACGCTCCCGGTGCCCCAGGAGATCAGGAAGTTCCTGGAGGAATACGTCATCGGGCAGGAACAGACGAAGAAGAAGCTCGCCGTCGCCGTCTACAACCACTACAAGCGGATCGAGATCCAGAAGCAGTCGCGCGGCCGGCACGACGTCGAGCTGTCGAAGTCGAACATCCTCCTGGTCGGCCCGACGGGCACGGGCAAGACCCTGCTCGCCCAGACGCTCGCCAAGCTCCTCTCGGTTCCCTTCACCATCGTGGACGCGACCACGCTCACCGAGGCGGGCTACGTCGGCGAGGACGTCGAGAACATCATCCTGAAGCTCGTGCAGGCGGCCGGCGGCGACGTGGAGAAGGCCCAGCAGGGCATCATCTACATCGACGAGGTCGACAAGATCTGCCGCAAGGACGAGAACCCGTCGATCACCCGTGACGTGTCGGGTGAAGGGGTGCAGCAGGCGCTCCTGAAGATCCTCGAGGGCACGGTGGCCAACGTGCCGCCGCAGGGCGGCCGCAAGCACCCGCACCAGGAGTTCCTGCAGGTCGACACGACGAACATCCTGTTCATCTGCGGCGGCGCGTTCGTGGGCCTCGACAAGGTCATCGAGCGGCGCATGGGCAAGCGGACGCTCGGGTTCAAGGCCGACCTCAAGGCGATGCAGAAGCGCGAGATCGGCGCGACGCTCGAGCTGGTCGAACCCGAGGACCTCATCAAGTACGGCCTCATCCCCGAGTTCGTCGGCCGCCTCCCGGTCGTGGGCACGCTGCACGAACTGGACAAGCCGGCGCTCATCCAGATCCTGACGCAACCGCGCAACGCCATCACGCGTCAGTACCAGAAACTGTTCGAGTTCGAGAACGTCAAGCTCCGCTTCACCGACGATGCGCTCGAGGCGATTGCCGAACAGGCCATGACCCGGAAGATCGGGGCGCGCGGCCTGCGGATGATCATCGAGGACCTGATGCTGGACCTGATGTACTCGCTGCCCGGTCAGAAGAAGATCCGGGAGTGCGTCATCACCCGTGACGTGGTCGAGTCGAAGGAAAAACCGATCACCGTCATCGAAAAGGCCGGATAACCTGCCGTCTATGGACGTCTACGAAACCCTTCCCATCGTGCCGCTGCGGGACGTCGTGGTGTTCCCGCACATGATGATGCCGTTCGTCATCGGGCGCCCGTCCTCGATCCGTGCCCTCGAGCACGCGCTCGGCAAGGACAAGCGGATCTTCCTGGCCGCCCAGCACGACGCCGCGGTGGACGAGCCGAAACCCGAGGAGATCTTCACGATGGGCTGCGTGGCCAACATCGTGCAGAGCCTCAAGCTGCCCGACGGCAACATCAAGGTGCTCGTCGAGGGTGTGGACCGTGCCCGCGCCATCGAGTGGAAGGAGGACAAGGGCTTCTACCGGGTGGTCGTCAAGATCGTGCCCCGGCCGAAGGAGCTGCCCCCCGACCTCGAGTCCACGATGAGCCGCGTCGTCACGCTGTTCGAGCAGTACGTGAAGCTCTCGAACAACCTGCACTACGACGCCATGATCGCGGCCGTCCGGGTGGACGACCCGTCGAAGCTCGCCGACACGATCGCCGCCCACCTGCTCGTGGGCGTCGAGGAAAAGCAGAACCTG
Source organism: uncultured Vicinamibacteraceae bacterium (assembly GCA_964387935.1). Lineage (GTDB taxonomy): Bacteria > Acidobacteriota > Vicinamibacteria > Vicinamibacterales > JAFNAJ01 > CAYLZN01. The sequence goes on from CAYLZN010000041.1 coordinate 22,603, forward strand.
CTCGAAATCGTCTCGCCGGTCGAGCGCCTCAACCGCGTCGCCGGCGTGCTCGAAGTCGAGGTGGACAAGCTCCAGGTCGACCGCCGCATCCAGTCTCGCGTGAAAAAGCAGATGGAGAAGGCGCAGAAGGAGTACTACCTCAACGAGAAGATGAAGGCGATCCAGAAGGAGCTGGGCCGCAAGGACGACAAGGGCAACGAGGTCGAGGAGCTCAAGAAGAAGATCGAGCAGGCGCGCATGCCCAAGGACGTCGAGGAGAAGGCCATCCAGGAGCTGAAGCGCCTGGAGGCCATGCCCCCGATGTCTGCCGAGGCTACCGTCTCCCGCAACTACCTGGACTGGCTGATCGCGGTGCCCTGGCACAAGAAGTCCAAGGAGAGCCGGGACCTGAAGCGCGCCGAGCAGATCCTCAACGAGGACCACCACGGGCTCGAGAAGATCAAGGACCGCATCCTCGAGTTCCTCGCGGTGCGGACCCTGGTGAAGAAGCCGAAGAGCACCATCCTCACCTTCGCCGGCCCTCCGGGCGTCGGCAAGACGTCGCTCGCCAAGTCGATCGCCCGCTCGACCAACCGCAAGTTCGTGCGCCTGTCGCTCGGGGGCGTCCGCGACGAAGCCGAGATCCGCGGCCATCGCCGGACGTACATCGGGGCCTTCCCCGGCCAGATCATCCAGATGATGAAAAAGGCCGGCACGCTCAACCCGGTGTTCCTCCTCGACGAGGTCGACAAGATGTCCATGGACTTCCGCGGCGACCCCTCGGCCGCCCTGCTCGAGGTCCTGGATCCGGAACAGAACCACACCTTCCTGGATCACTACCTCGACGTCGAGTTCGACCTGTCGCACGTGATGTTCATCTGCACGGCGAACGTGCTGCACACGATTCCGCAGGCCCTGCGGGACCGCATGGAGGTGCTGCAGCTCGCCGGCTACACCGAGATCGAGAAGGTGGAAATCGCCAGGCGGTTCCTCGTGCCGAAGTCCGTCGAGGGCACGGGGCTGACGCCGGAGAACATCACCTTCAGCGACGACGCGCTGCAGACGATCATCCGGCGCTACACGCGGGAAGCGGGCGTCCGCAATCTCGAACGCGAAATCTCCTCGATCTGCCGCAAGGTGGCCCGCAAGGTCGTCGTCGAGGGCAAGGCCTTCAGCGAGGAGGTGGACCCCGAGCGCGTCACGGAATACCTCGGCGTGCCACGGTTCCGCCCCACGGTGGCCGAGGAAGAGAACGAGGTCGGTGTCGCAACGGGCCTGGCCTGGACCGAGGCCGGCGGCGAGATCCTCGTGACGGAGACGACCCTCATGCCGGGCAAGGGCACGCTGCTCCTCACCGGCAAGCTCGGCGACGTCATGCAGGAGTCCGCCCAGGCCGCCATGAGCTACGTGCGGTCGAAGGCCGCGGAGTTCGGCATCCCGAGGGACTTCAACCGCAAGACCGACGTCCACGTGCACGTGCCGGAAGGCGCGATCCCGAAGGACGGTCCGTCGGCCGGGATCACGCTCGCCACGGCGCTGGTGTCAGCGCTCACCCGCGTCCCCGCGCGCAAGGACGTGGCGATGACCGGCGAAATCACCCTCCGGGGCAAGGTCCTGCCCATCGGAGGCGTGAAGGAGAAGGTCCTGGCGGCACACCGCGCGGGGGTCAAGAACATCGTGCTGCCGAAGGACAACGAGAAGGACCTCGCCGATATTCCCAAGAACGTGCTGGACGCCCTGAACCTCTACCTGGTGGAGGCCATGGACGAGGTGCTGAAGATCGCGCTCGCAGGCCCCCTGCCGGCGCCGCTGCCGGCCAGTGACGAGCCGGCGCAGCCGGCGGTCTCCGACGACGCCATCACGCACTGACCCTGGCCCTTGGGGGTGTGCCTCCTGCGTGAGAGTCCACACGGCTGAATTCGTCCGGAGCGCCGCGAGCGCTCCGGATTTTCCGCGCGATCCGGTGCCGCAGGTGGCCCTGGTCGGACGCTCGAACGTCGGCAAGTCGAGCCTGATCAATGCCCTGACCGGGCGGGCGATCGCGAAGACCAGTGCGGCGGCCGGAAAGACGCGGCTCGTCAACGTGTATCGGGTCGGGCTCGACGGGTTCTCCCCCGGGCTGCTGTACCTGATCGACCTGCCGGGATACGGATACGCCCGCGGCGGTGCGACGTCAGCCGCAACGTTCGAAGTGCTGACCTCGACCTATTTCGCGTGTCCGTCCTGGGACGAGGCGTCCCAGCGGGGCCAGCCCCTGGGGCCGTCGGCGGCCATCCAGGTGGTGGACGCCAGGCACCCGGGGCTCCAGGCGGACCTCCAGGCGTGGGTGTGGCTGACCGGCCAGCAACGGCCGGTGGCGGTGGTGGCATCGAAGGTGGACAAGCTCTCCCGCGCGGAGCGGGAGCGGTCCCTGCGGCAGTGGCAAGCCGCGTTGACGGTCCCGATCCTGCCGGTCTCGGCAGCGACGGGGGAAGGGTTGAACGAACTGTGGCAAGCGATCAGCAGACTCCTCGAGACGACCAGGCGGTAGCGGACGCACCGGCTGAACAGGCCGCGCCGCCCGAACAGGGCGCCCCACGCGACCGTCGGCACGGCCGGGGAGACCGGCGGCCGGAGCAGCCGCGCGAAGCGCGACCTCATCGGCACGGACGCAGCGACCGGGGTCACCGGGGCGGCGGTCAGCCGAACCGGGACAACCGCGGGGACCGCGGGCACCGCCCGGACCGCGCTCACCTCCCGAAGGAGAGCGCCGAACTGGCGGACGCCGAGCTCGCCGAAGGGCTGGAGCGCGCCGCCCAGCAGGGCAAGGACGGCAACGACGTCAACGTCCTGGACCTGAACACGCTCAAGGAGATGGGGATCACCGAGCTGACGAAGATCGGCAAGGATCTCGACGTCCCCGGGGCCACCGGCATGCGCAAGCAGGAGCTCATCTTCGAGATCCTGCGTGCCCGCACGGAGAAGAGCGGCCTCATCTTCTCGGAGGGCGTGCTCGAGACGCTGCCGGACGGGTTCGGCTTCCTCCGCGCGCCGGACTACAACTACCTGCCAGGCCCGGACGACGTCTACGTGTCCCCGTCGCAGATCCGGAAGTTCGATCTGCACACCGGGGACACGGTGTCGGGCGTCATCCGTCCGCCGAAGGACGGCGAGCGCTACTTCGCGCTCATCAAGGTCGAGGCGGTCAACTTCGAGCCGCCGGAGCGGGCGCGTGACAAGGTCTTCTTCGAGAACCTCACGCCGCTCTACCCGCAGGAGCGGTTCAAGCTCGAGACGACGGAGCCGGAGAACCTGTCGGCGCGCGTGCTCGATCTGCTCACGCCCATCGGCAAGGGCCAGCGCGGCCTCATCGTCGCGCCGCCGCGCACGGGCAAGACGATGCTGCTGCAGAACATCGCCAACAGCATCACGTCGAATCACCCCGAGGTGTACCTGATCGTGCTGCTCATCGACGAGCGGCCCGAGGAGGTCA